>JBKDOZ010000130.1:0-5666 GCA_046342735.1 Synechococcaceae cyanobacterium | reverse complement strand
CGGTGGGCGTGGCGGGCGATGGCGCAGGCGCGGTCGTAGCCGATCGCCGGGGTGAGGGCGGTGACCAGCATCAGGCTGCGCTCCAGCAGGTTCGTGAGCCGGGCCTCATCGGCCTCCATGCCGGCGACGCAGTGCTCGCGGAAGCCAGCGCAGGCACCGCGCAATAGCTCGATGCTCTCCAGCAGGTTGTGGGCGATCAGGGGCTTGAACACGTTCAGCTGGAAATGGCCCTGGCTGGCGGCCATCTGCACGGCGGTGTTGTTGCCCATCACCTGCACCGCCACCATGGTGAGGCTCTCGCACTGGGTGGGATTGATCTTGCCCGGCATGATCGAAGACCCCGGTTCGTTTTCGGGCAGCACCAGCTCACCCAGGCCGCAGCGGGGCCCGCTGGCGAGCCAGCGCACATCGTTAGCGATCTTCATCAGGCTGCCGGCGAGCACCGTGAGGGCGCCGTGGGCGGCGGCGAGGGCCTCGTGCCCCGCCAGGGCCTGAAACTTATTGGGGGCGCTGGTGAAGGCCAGGCCGACCCGCTCGGCCAGCCGCTGGGCCACCGCCTCGCCGAAGCCGGCGGGCGCGTTCAGGCCGGTGCCCACCGCGGTGCCCCCGATCGCCAGCTGCCGCACCTGGGGCAGGGTGGCCCGCAGCCCTTCGAGCCCCAGCGTCAGCTGCGCCACCCAGCCGCTCACCTCCTGGCCGAGGGTGAGGGGCACCGCATCCTGGAGGTGGGTGCGGCCGATCTTGATCAGCGCCCGCCAGCGCTCCCCCTTGGCGGCCACGGCGGCGATCAGCTCCTCAAGGGCGGGGATCAGGCTCCGCTCCAATTCGATCGCCACGGCCACGTGCATGGCGGTGGGGAAGGTGTCGTTGCTCGATTGGCTGAGGTTGACGTGGTCGTTGGGGTGCACCGGCGACTTGCTGCCGGGGGTGCCGCCGAGGGCCTCGATCGCCCGGTTGGCGATCACCTCGTTGGCGTTCATGTTGGTCTGGGTGCCGGAGCCGGTCTGCCAGATCCGCAGGGGGAATTGATCATCCAGCGATCCGTCCGCCACCGCCTCCGCTGCCGCCACGATGGCGGTGGCCAGGGGCGCCTCAAGCTGGCCCATCGCCGCATTCACCTCGGCGCAGGCGGCCTTGAGGGTGCCGAAGGCGTGCACGATCGCCAGGGGCATCGGTTCCCCGAAGGCGAAGAAGCGCAGCGAGCGTTGGGTTTGGGCGCCCCAATAGCGATCGGCGGGCACATCCACCGGCCCGAGGCTGTCGCTCTCGCGGCGGGTGGCGGCGGTGGGGTGGGAGTGGCTCACGGTTGGCTGATCAGCTCGCTGTTGAGCTCGTTGATGCTCAACGAGCCGCCGGCCCGTTCCCCGGCGGGCAGGGGCAGGCCCGTGGCCTCGCTGATGGCGGCGTTGATCGCCGCCACGCCCATCGATCCGGCGGCATCGAAGCGCACCCGTCCCTCGCCATCGATGACCACCACCTGGGGGATCTCCCCCTTCCAGTAGTGGGCGGGGTCGGTGACCCCCAGCTCGGGCCGGCCCTGCAGGGGATCGGTCACCAGCGGGATCAGGTCGATGCGGTTGCTCCACTGGCGCTGCAGCTCGGAGACCACCGGGGCGAAGCGTTTGCTGACGCTGCTGTCATCGAGGTAGAAGACCAGCACGGCGGTGCGATGGGCCTCCAGGGCCTGGGCCAGGGTGCTGCGGGGGGGCACCAGGGAGCCGTTGCCGGCGTAGAGGGCGAAGATATTGCCGTCGTAGCGGTCGTTCTCAAGGGAGGCGTGGGCCGCGCCGGGCAGGAGGGCGAGGGAGAGCAGCAGCGCGAGCCCCAGAGCCATGGCTTGCCAGGGTCGCGCCAGGGCGGCGCGCACGCGGCTGAGGAGAGGGGCGAGAACGGGGGAGGGGGCCGGCAAGGGGGAGAGGCGGTCTGGGGCCATTGTGCCCGCCCCGTGCGGGAGGTGGCTTCAGCTGCGGTTGAGGCTGCGGCCCATGCCCTGGGCGATCCCCCGCCCCACCAGCCCGATGGCCCGGCCCACCACCTGGGTGAGAACCACCACCACCAGATCCCCGAGGGTGCGCACCAGGCTCTGCAGCTGGGGGGCGAGGGCATCGCGGGCCTCCAGGGCCAGGGTGACGACCTGCTGGGGCCAGCCGAGCTGGCGCAGTTCCCGGTCGCGGGGCTCGGTGAGGTCGGCGCGGGCGATGGTGCCGGCCTCGAGGCGGAACAGTTCGCGGCGGCTTTCGTAGAGGGCCACGGGGCGCCGCACCCAGCTGTTCCAGCGCTGCTGGGCGTTGAGTTGGTTGCGCAGCCGCTCCAGGTTGCGGGTGGAGAGCAGGTCGGGCCGGAGCAGGTAGCGGCGCAGCTCCGGCCATTCGGCACAGGCGGCGAGCACCTCGGCGGCGATCTGTTCGGCCGTGCGCACCAGCCAGTTGGCCAGGAGCATCTCCAGGTAGAGCACCGCCTGGGGTTCGTCGGGGGGCAGCAGGCGGCCCTCCACCAGCAGGGGCCGGGCCTGCACCAGGGTGGCGAGCATCGGGGTGGCCTCGGGCAGCTCCGGATCGTTGCCCTCCAGCTCGCTGCCCTGTACGAGGGTGTCGGCGACCGGGAGCAGGCGGCCTTCGCGGGGCAGCTGCACGTAGGTGCCCGCCATGCGCCGCAGGGCCAGGCGGCGCAGCTCGGGCTGGAGTTCCTGCCAGCTGGCCAGGAGCCGCTCCCCGCGGGGATCGCTCTGCTGCAGCTGGCGGCGCAGCTGCTGGATCTGCTCGAGAAGGGCGAGCAGAAGATCGCTGCGCCGCTCGTTCTGCAGGCCCTCCAGGGCGAGGAGCTGGCCGCTGCGGTTGGCGAGAGCGGCGCTGGCCCCCTGGCGCAGGCGTTGCTCCACCGCCTCCCAGATGCCGTCGGCGGTGCGCTGGCGGAGGCTGAGGGCCACGGCGGGGGCGGCGGGGGCCGCCAGGGGGATGCCGCTGGATCCGCCGTCGCCGTCGTTGGCATCGAGGGGGAGCAGAGGATGGCCCCAGGCCAGCTGCAGCGGACCCCAGAGCCAGAGCAACAGGCGCCGGGCGGCCTCCAGCTCCCGCAGGCGCCCGAGCAGCAGCAGCTCCGCCAACGGACCGGCGGGGGGAGGATCGAGCAGGCGGCGGCAGAGGGAGCGCTCGGCGTCGATCTGCTGCAGGCCGCTGATCAGCAGCCATTGGCCCAGGCCGAAGGCCGGTGGCAGCGAACCGGCCGGGGCGGCGTCGGAGCGGGCGGCGATCTCCACCACGCGGCCGCCCCCGAGCAGGGTGCCCACGGCGCTGCGGAGGGATGGGGCGTCGGGGGCCTCCAGCAGCCCCTGCACCGGCAGATCCAGAAGGAAGGCGGAGGGATAGGGGTGGGTGGCCGGCAGGAGCAACAGCACCGGGGCGGGCTGCCAGCGCTCCTGCAGGCGGCTGATCTCCCGCCCCAGGGCCGCCGCCTCGGGGGGGGCGGCCAGGCTCCAGAGCACCAGGTTCGGGGCCCCGGCGGCGGCCTCGTGTTCCTCGATCACGAGCCAGCCCTCGGGCGCCTGGCTGAGCCAGTGGCGCAGGCCCTCGCGCTGCAGCGGCTCGGCGAAGAGCAACAGGCGGGGGCGGGACGCAGCCGGACGACGACCCAAGGGGTTAGGTGGGGGCGGAGCCAAACCTTAACGAGGCTGGGCGGGCGGATCCAGGGGGGCGGCGGCGCTGCGGCGGCCGGCCAGGTGGAGGGTGTAGCTCTCGATGGCGTAGCCGGTGTGTTCCTCGATGCGGCGCAGGAGATCGGGGGGAAGGACGACGTCGAGGTCTTGGATCTGGCCGGTTTCGACGCAGGTGAGATGGCTGTGGGGATCGGCCCGGTAGCCGTAGAGGCGGCCGCTGGCGCGGTCGAGGCATTCGATCACGCCGGCCGACTGGAGGGCCTCCAGGTTTTGGTAGACGGAGGTGTGGCCGATGTTGCGGCCCATGTTGTTGAGCCGTTCGTAGATGTCGCGGGCGCTGAGGTGGCTCTTCTGGGCCCAGAGCAGATCGAGCACCATGCGCCGCTGGCGGCTGAGGCGCATGCCCAGGTCGCGGCAGCGTCGGTAGACGTCATCGACGCCGTGCATGGCAACACCGTGGATACGGGCGGCGGTGATGCCACTCCGCACCGCCGCGCCGTCGGGTTGTGTGGCGCTGGTGGGACCCACGGAAAGGATGCCTAATTCATCCTTTATAGCGAGGTTGTTGGCTGGGGCGGTCGTCGGCTCAGGCGATCGAACAATCGATGGGGTCCTGCAGGCGTTCGGGGCCGATGGCTGCGAGGGCTTCCCCCAGATCCACCCGACCGTCGTAGAGGGCGCGGCCGACGATCACGCCCTCCACACCGAGGGGCGCCAGGGAGAGCAGGGAGAGCAGGTGGCTGAGGTCGCCGATGCCGCCGGAGGCGATCACCGGCACGGGGCTGGCGAGGGCCATCTGGCGCAGGGCCTCCAGGTTCGGACCCGCGAGGGTGCCATCGGTGGCGATGTCGGTGCTGATGATGGCGGCGAGGCCGCAATCGGCGAAGCTGGCGGCCAGATCGGTGGCCTGAACGGCGCTTTCCTCGAGCCAGCCGCGGGTGGCGACCCGCCCATCGCGGGCATCGATGCCGACCACGATGCGGCCGGGGTGACGGGCGGCCAGAGCGCGCACCAGGGCGGGCTGCTCGATCGCCACGGTGCCGAGGATGACGCGATCGAGGCCGAAGGAGAGCAGGTCGTCGGCCCGCTCGGCGCTGCGCACCCCTCCGCCGAGCTGCACGGGGATCGAGAGGGCGCTGGTGATGCGCCGGATGACGGCGTCGTTGACCGGTTCGCCGCTGCGGGCGCCGTCGAGGTCCACCAGGTGCAGGCGGGTGGCGCCCTGGCGCTGCCAGTCGAGGGCCTGCTCCACCGGATCGTCGCTGAAGCGGGTCACCTGGTCGTAGTCCCCCTGGTGGAGGCGGACGCAGTGTCCGTCCAGCAGGTCGATGGCGGGGATGACGTCCATGGCACCGCGGCTCTCGTCTGGGGGCATCATCGCGGTCGGCCGAGGGGCCTTAACTTGCCAGGCGTTGCGAAGGGACCTGGCCCGCGCATGCGCCTGCCCCTGCTGCTGTCCCGGCTGCTGCCCCTGCTGCTGCCCCTGGCTCTGCCGCTCTCCCCCTGGCGGAGCGTGAAGGCGCAAGAGGGTCCTGCACCTGTGGTGCCTGTGCCCATGGTGCCCGCGCCGCCGCCGTTGTTGCCGCCGCCGCTGCCCGGGTTGGGCCAGGTGCTGCCGCCGGGGGAGCGCCCGGATCCGTCGCTGGAGGCGGCGCTACGCCAGCGGCTGTTTGATGGACCGTTCGATCTGGTGCCGGGGAAGGAGCCGGATCCGGATGGCACCGAATGGCAGCAGGCGCGCACCAAGGGGGTGCGGCCGCTGTGCGCGGAGGTGGGGGAGATGCGCTATCTGCACACGGCGGTGGACCTCGATGGCGATGGCCAGCCGGAGGTGGTGGCGGCGGTGGTGGGCTCCTATGCCTGCGGCAGCCGTGGCTGTTCGTTGTTTGTGTTCCGGCGGGCGCTGTCGGGGCTGGAGCTGGTGAATGAACTGGATCTGTTCGAATCGCCGCTGCTGATTGATTGTCAGAGCCGCTACGGCTGGCATATACTTTGGATGTGTTGTTCTCTGTGG
>JBKDOZ010000129.1:0-8471 GCA_046342735.1 Synechococcaceae cyanobacterium | reverse complement strand
GGGGATGTCGCCCACCTGGGTGGTGAGCAGTCGCGGCCGGCTGCCGTTGCGGTAGCCGCTGCGTTCCTCGCTGCGCTCGTGCCGATCGGCACCGAGCACAGCGGCGACCTCCAGCTCGATCAGCTGCTGCAGGCCGTGGCGAGCCAGCTCAGGGATCAACTCCCCGGCCGTGCTGCCATCCAGTAGCGACGCCAGGGCGGAGGCGCCGGAATCCGTCTTGGGCATGGTTCGTCTGGTTGAGGTAGGACTCAAACCAGGGAAGCGGGCCTGCCCACCCCTTGCAACGACTGGCGTTTCAGGAGCGCATGCTCAGCCCCGGCTTAGCCGGGGCTGAGGCCACGGGAATTTCCACCACTCGGAGGGACTCAGGCTCCCAGCTCGCGCTATGGAGCTCCGTTGCCCTGCATCTGGCCGCACCGCCCTGTCGTTTGGGACCGGCTCGCTCCCGACCGCATCTATGCCATCGATCCAGCCGCCCGCAGCCGGATGAGCGGCCTGCTGTTTCTCACCGCCTACGGGGGAGCAGCGGCCTGTTCCGCCGTGATTTCCGCCTTCTGGGGCTCTTGGCAGTGGCGGGGTACCTGTGGCTTTGCTCTGGTTCTGGTACTCCTGGCGGTTGCGGTTGAGCACGCCACCTGGAGAGCGAAGGCCTGATCCCCGCTGGGGCCATTCGTTGTGGATTCAGCTGGCCTCCCTGTCGATCCCTTCGATTCGCTGGCTGATTGCCTTGGCTGAATGTCCGGTGAGATGGGGGCTCCAACAAGCCCGCCCTGCTGCCACTCACAGTTCTAGTCCGAGATCTTGTCTGGCTTTTGCGAGTTTTTCAAGGGTTCCTTAGGCTGGCGATCAGCTCGACTTTCTCCTGGCCACCCATGAGCCCTTTTCACCTATCTCACGAAGGGGTATGATCTTTCTACCGGGTCAACTTGAACAAGCGGCGGGCAGGTTTCAGCCTCGATTTTTGCTGGCTTGTCTCTCCTCGGGTTTCACGCCGAGCGTTGTTTATGCCTCGAGCAGGCAGAGTCAGCTGATAAACTTCTATCGGGCGATGGGTGGCAACTGTCGCGATTGCCTTGGGGTTTGTACTACGGGTGCGTCTGTCTTGGAGCTCCTCGCTCGCGAGAAGCCAGGAATTCTTACGGTCGTGGATGATCTTCCAGACATCTCATTGGGCGAGCTGCTTTGTCAAGTTCGCGCCATCCATCCAGCGATCAGAATCGTTGTTTTCATCAACAGCCTCACTGCGCTCGACGCCGCCGCAGCCAATCCCATCCTTGTTGCCGACGACGATCTTCTCACGTTCCCGGACACCATCACATTGATGTCCATGGCTGTTGTCAGTAATACCAGTTACTACAGTCCATCCATCAGGAAGTGCTTTGAACAGCAAGCTCACAATGACACCGCCCTGGCTGCCAACACCATTCATCTCAGCCTGCGGGATCGTCAATTGCTGGAGGCCTATGCCCTGGGTCTCAGCAACCAGGAGACGGCACAACGCTTGTGCCTATCGGTGCGGACTGTGCAGACCTACAGCTCTAACTTGTTGCAGCGACTAGGTGTCAACAATCGCCAGAAGGCTCTGCGTCGTGCGATTGGCCTTGGCTTCCATGCGGTGCTACGCAGCTTTGATGCCCCGTGAGGGCGGTCCCCATGGGGGCGGAAAAAACTATCGTCCTAGGACGATTGACATGAAATCCAGGACCGAATAGACCGTCTCAGCCACCTCTACTTCTTCTCATTGTCTTGCCAGGGAGTCCCTTGGCCCTCGTGTATATCTCGGGCGGGCGTTGCCGATGGGCTCGTCTTTGGAGGAGGGGGCGTTGCTGCCATGGTTGTGTCTCCGATTCGATGAGACCTGACTGAGGGCCACATCTCGTCTTGTTTTCCCCCACCTCCCCATCCCCACTGTTTCTGGAATCACAAAACATGCCAGTCTTCAATCGCCTTCTCAGCATCTTTGTTGTCGCCAACTTGCCATTGGCTGCTGCTTCGGCCTTTGCCTACACTTTTCCCTACGATCCAAGTGCGCCCACTATCTTGAAAACGCCGCCCACCGGAACGGGCGTTGGCGTGGCTGCTAGAAACCAAATGTTTCTCACCAGCACTTTCGAAGGCTTCTCTACTACTGGCATCACTTTCACAACTCCCACTACTCCGTGGGTTCATGGTCAAGAGGTAGCCGTCTCCGAAATACCGTTCGTCGAGGGCGAAATGAATTGGTCGTCTGAACTCAAAACCTGGGTCAAAAATGGGGTGCGCTACTTCAAGGGCAATGGTGTTCCCAACCATCCAACGGGTGCGTTTCCGATCACCTCTGGCGAAGCCTATCAGTACTATGCCGCGGTGCCGGATCCTTCCGGAGAATACGCAAATGCAGCTGGCATTCCGATTGCCCCATACGATCTCTTTATGGCTGTTCCCGCCCATCCGGTTTACTCCAATACGCCGACTGCCTTTGCTGAGTTGACGCTCGCTATCGCCACCCAAACCGGTGCCACTTTCCACGTCAACCTTGCCTTGACGAATGATCCGAATCCATACGTTGATCCGATTGCAGCCCTGCCAACGGATCAGTGCTTTGGCCATCCGGTGCACATGCAATACCACTATCATGGCTACTCCTGGAAGTGCTTTCCTGATCAGGGCAAGGCAAACGAGCATTCCCCGCTATTCGGATATGCGCTTGACGGGTTTGGTGTATATGGGCCCCGTGGAGATGGTGGAGTCTTGTTGACCAACGACGACCTGGACGAGTGCCACGGGCACAAAAGCATCATCGATTGGGATGGCGTCTTGGCGGATATGTATCACTATCATCTGAACCATGAATATCCCTATGGCCCTGGCTGCTTCCGGGGTACCGAAATCGGAGTCTTCTCCAGTGATGGGGAGCCATCCCCCGTGCCTGCGCCGCTTCCCCTTCTCGGCGCCGTAGCCGCACGTCGATGGAGTCGTCGCCTGAGGATACGGCTGAGGCACCAGGCATCCAGCTCCAACCCCCCTACCTCCCCTCAAACAAAACAACGCTCCACAAACGGCGATGTCATCGCCCGCAACAGGCTGCTGTAGCCGATCTGGAACCGCTGCTCATCACCCACCGCCAGCGCCGCACCGCTCACGATCAGGTGATCGCTGGAGGCCCCTTCGATCGTGAGGCCGGCGGCACTGAGGGTGGCGGGATCGGCATCCTGTTCGCCGAGGCTGAAGATGGCGCGCTGGGTTCGCTGGCTCGCTCCGGTCAGGGTCTGTTCGGCGGCCAGGGTGGCTTCCCCATCCAGCGGCAGGCCTGGGGCAGCGGGCCGATGGTCGAAACTTGTGCGTTGGCGCGTTCCCCAGGGCCGTCTTGGTTTCTGCTTGCTTTCGATCACCTCCGCCACCAGGGTGATGGCATCGGTATGCAGGCCCGGGATCGGTGAGCGGCTGAGCGGTTCGCGGCCGAGCAGCAGCGCTTCGCCGAGGCGGAGGTGGTTGATGCGGCCCGGCGTTCCGCCGTCGGCCAGCCAGGGCAGATTCGCGGAATTACCACCCGAGCACCAGGGCAACTGGATGGCGAAGCGGGCCTCCTGTGCGTTGGTGAGGGCCGAGAGCAGGGCCATGTTCGAGGCGTCGGGAGCCACGCCGTGCTGGCAGCCCAGATTGGTGGCCAAACCCAGGAGCTGCAGGTTGGGCAGCGACAGGGTGAGCTGCACCACCGCCTCCAGATCATTCGGCAGGATTCCCTCCCGCAGGTCGCCCAGCTCCACCATCAGCAGCACGCCATGGCGCACCCCCTGCTCCCGCGCCGCGGCGGCCAGGGCCCGCAGCACCACCGCCTCGCTGTTGCAGCTGATCGCCGCGTGCGCCACCACCCGCGCCACCTCATGCAGCATCGGTGAGCGCACCATTAGCAACGGCACCGCCAACGAGGAGCGGTGCAGGGCTTCGATGGTGGCGATCCGTGATTCGCCGATCGTGGGCACGCCGGCGGCGATCCAGGTGGCCACGATTTCCGGCGATCCCAGGGTGGCTTTGCTCACCCCGGTCACGGCGATGCCCGATCGCCCCAGGCGATCCACCAGGGTGCGGGCGTTGTGATGGAGGCGGTTGAGATCGATCTCCAGCCGCGGTGCCCTCAAGCGACCCCGCAGGCCTGGGGTAGCAGTTGCGGGAAGGCGCGCAGCACCATCGCCACCAGTGCCTGCGGGGAACAGCGCACCGCATCGGTGACCGGCAGGTTGAGTTCGCTCTGATAACGCAGGATCGCGGCGTTGAGCTGCGCATCATCCAGGCCCTCATGGTTGAGGGTGAGGCCGATCACGCGGGTCAGCGCGAATGCCTCGATCAGGCGGATCTCATGGGCCGGTGTCGGCATCGGCAGGAAGGGGAAGTCGCTGAGGGTTTGCCGCGCCGGGGCGTGTTGCAACACCACCGCCTGGGGGCGAGCCCCCCGCAGGATGAAGCCCGAGGAGAGGTAGGCGGGGTGGCTGAGGGCGCCTTGGCCTTCGATCACGATCACCGCCGGCCTCTCGCAGCGGTAGGCCTGCACCACGGCTGCTTCCACTTCACCCGAGCAGTATTGCGATGGGATCGCATCGAGGGGGATGCCGTAGCGGCCGCCCTGGATCAGGCCCGTCTGGCCGGTGCTCACCATCACCGTGCGGATGCCGGCGTCGTTGAGCGCCTGCACGAGCAACGTGGTGGTGGTGCGTTTGCCGATCGCCCCATCGGTGCCCAGCACCGCGATGCGCAGGCAATCAACCGTTGTGATGGATCCATCAAACAGGCGCAGATCCTTCAGCGCCGGTGGGCGGCGCACATCGCGGATCGACACCTGATGCTCCAAGGCGGTGCGCACGAATTCCGGTTCGTCGTTGAGGTATTCGCGCATGCCACTCACCAGGTGCAGACCGGCGGCCAGGGCGGCGAGCAGCACGCGGCGATCGCCCTCGCTATAGAGCCCATTGGCGGGCGCCATGCCATAGATCAAGGTGTGGGGTTTTGCCCCCGGCAGGCGCAACGCCGCCTCCAGATCGGCCACGATCGGGATGCCTTGGGCGACGCCATCGAGCACGAGGCCGGCATCGAGGCCAGCGCACTGGCTGTCGATCACCGCCTTGATCGCGAAGGTTTCGGAATGGCGAATCAGGCCATGGGCGGTTTTGCCATCGAGGCCGGCGAAGTTTTGCTCACAATAGATAATGGCGCCCGGCAGCTCTTGGGGGGCGAGGGATAGGACTGGCGGCTGCAGAACGGAAAGATGGGAAGAAAATGTCAATAGGAACCAAGCCCTACTCGCGCTGGACCATGAAGCAAATCACGGGCGCGAATATACAGGGCGCAGAGGTGGCCGCTGGATGGGAAGGTTGCGCTGATTCTAGGCGGATATTTGTTGGGCTGCGTTCGACCTTGGTCGACGAAGCTGACGGTGGTTGAGAATACCATGCCCTGAATTTGTCCGAAATTGTGTAGGGCTGCCTGGATTGGCGCTCACTGGCGGCGGCGCTCGCTCAGGCTGGAGGCAGCAGCATGGGGCGTACTCCCACCAGCGCGAGCTACCGGAGTCGTTATCCGTGGCGGGAGATTGTCTAGGCAAGGATCGCTGGATCCTTGCTGCTAGCGGGGGTAGCCTGGGTGGGTCGTGTCCATCCCGGATCGGGCGGGTGTGTAGCGTGGCAAGCTTTTCCAAGCCAGCGTTTTTGGACCCCGGCGCCTATGGCCTCCTGGGTTCGATGCCTCTGCAGCCGCCCTTTGCTTTCGAGGGGGTGAAGATGATGATCTTCCCCTTGCGCGCCAATATTTCTAAGCTAAACGACTTCTGCCGTAGTTATCTCTCGATCAAGGCGTCGCAGCGGGACGTTTTCAAGCCGGCCGCCCCTTATGTGTTCATGATGGTGCTCCATTATGACAAAATGGCCTCTAATGCCGTGCGTCAAGCGCGCAATATCGGCTGGATTGCCCAGCATGAGATCACGTTCACAGTGCCTCTCGAGTGGTGGCAGTGGAGCGGTAAGACACGCGGTTCGGGTCAACTCGAGTTTCATGACTGGGCGATCGTCTCCCCCTTCATCTACGTTGACGATCCCATCTCGCAGACCACCGGACGCGAGGTTTATGGCTGGCCGAAAGTGGCTGGCAGCCTCACGGTTGATCCCGAGAGCTGGGGGCACTTCCCGACTACCCCTACCTCTATTCTCAACTTTGCAACCTATACCCAGCCACGTTACTCGCAGGGGAAGCGCACAGCGCAGCAGCCCCTGCTCGAGATCCAGGCCGATCCCTCGCCCCTCGCCGCCCGCTTTCCTCCCTTGGCCTCTCCGGCTTGGGCCCCCTGGAATGTGATGGCCAACATGGCCTCCTCCTCCCTCCTGTCTGTTCAGCATTGGCTCGATGAAGGGCTTGGTCTTGCCCTGCGGGGCTATGAGGTCGAGGACGACAGGGCCAATTACCTCCTGGCTGCCAGTGGCAAGGCATTTCAGTACATGCGTCAAGCCTCCTCTGGGGTGATCGATCCCCTGTGGTGGCTTCGCCTCTTGCGGCCGCGGCGCAGCTCTGGTGCGTCTCGTGTTCCCACCCGTGCGCGCCATGCCCTTACCATCAACAACATCACGATCAAGCAGTTCCCGGATATCCACAAACCCCATCTGGCTTGTTACCAAGCCATTGTGAATTCTCCGATGGGAGTGAAGCGTTTGCAGGCCGCTGGCCTGCTCGGAGAAAGCAACCTGGCCCTGGGTGACCTTGCTGCCGGTTATTCCATTCGCATTCATGATTCACTTCTGCATCCGATTGTCGACTCCCTCGGCTTGGAGGTGCACGCCACCCAGACCTCCACCTCCAGTCACAAGGTTTCCGTGCTGAAGCCGATCTTCCCCTATTGGAGCGAAATTGACCTCAACTACGGGGTTGGCGATCTCCTTTCTGAGCAGTATCTGCCCTTTTCTGCCGCGAATGATGGCTCTGAAGCGGCGCAATCGCCGGACAGTTCTGAGGCTGATTATGCTTATAATTCTATCGTTGGTGCCGCCGCCACCCCCGTTCAAGGCCCGTTTGAGATTCCCGATCTTTTTGTTCGCGTCTACCCGATCAAGGCCAAGAAAGATGTGTTGTGTAAATTCGTCGCGTCCTACAACACCACGGAAACCGAGTCGGGCCTTGGTCGGCGGCTGCAACTGTGGGCCCCCGAGAATATGGCGGATCAAAACGAGTGCATGGTCTATCTTGTGCTGAAGAGTGTTGACGCTTGCAGTGACGTGGTCTGGTCCGAATCTGCTTCGCCAGACTGGCTGACGGCGAATTCTTTTGAGATTTGCTTCCCGGTCGTTCTCGCGCCTGTGAAGGACTCACGGCGGCCGAAGAATGACTTTGATGTCTGCTCAAAACCCGACAATGAAGTGATCTTGATTTGTCCCTATGTCTTCAGTGACAGCAGTCGGGCCACCATGAGTGATCGCGAGGTAAATGGTAGGCCCACGCAAAAAAGTGTGATTGCCAGCTCCGACGACCTCTTTGCTGATATGAAGGATTCTTTTTCTCCTTCTGTGCGCACGGTTCTCAGTGTTGAGTCTCTCGATTCGTTTGGTGATGGGGAAGAGGCTCAGCTGCGCCCCTTGATTGAGATTGCACCCCGCATGAGTACCGCCGATGGTCTCGATAGCCAGGTTTCAGACGATAAAACCCAGGCCAACTCAGCATCGAAGATGGGCAGTATCATGTTCTCTTACTACCCAAGAATATCGCTCGATAAGCTGAAGGCAATGGAAGGGGCTTCTGTCCCTTGCTCCATTGACTTTCTGGGTCTCAAGCAATTCCGCGATGCCGAAAATCCTTCCTTGGCTTGCTACAAGGCCCTCGTCAGGCGCAAAACCACGCTTTTGGCCACCAAGAACTACGGCCCGATCGAAGAGTCAGTTGCGATCCGCATCCATAAATCCGCTAGTTTTCCCATGGTTGAGCACCTGGGATTGGTGTCTCAACCAGTCGTTGGCTCCTCAGATGGCAGCCTTGTGTTCGAGATCGAGCCCGTGGATCCCTTCTGGCTCCAGGTTGCGGTCAGAGAAGATCTCGGAAACATCGAGGCTCTGTACGAGCCGAAAAAGGGCTGGGCATGGCTATCCGACCCCCACCAGGATCAAAAGCGAACTGATCTTGTCACCCACGAGAACATCAAGAAGTTTTTGGGCCAGATTTATGGTCGTGAACCAAAGACTAGCCGGCGTGCCTAGGCCTGCCTCTTGGTGCTCGAAAGGATCGCCTTTTGCTCGTCCAGCACCGCCACGCAGCGCCCGCAGACCGTCGGGTGCTCGGCATGGGCGCCGATGTCGTCCTAGTAGTGCCAGCAGCGATCGCAATTGCTGCCCTGCGCGCGCGCGATCCGCACCGTCACCCCCTCTTCGCAGGCCTCGGCCAGCACATCCGCGGGGGCCTCGCCGCCCCGGTGGAGCCGCGACACCAGCAGCCAGTCGGCCAGGTTGTCGACCTCCGGATGCCCG
>JBKDOZ010000128.1:0-11296 GCA_046342735.1 Synechococcaceae cyanobacterium | reverse complement strand
GACGCACGGGCCACCTTGGAGCTGCAGGAGCTCGAGGCCGACGCCGAGATGCTCGAAGAGGCCGCCGAAGGGCTGCGGCACCTGCGCAGCGACCTGGATCGCTGGGAGCTGGAGCGGCTGCTCTCGGGCCCCTACGACAAGGAGGGCGCCGTGATCAGCATCAATGCCGGCGCTGGCGGCACAGACGCCCAGGACTGGGCCCTGATGCTGATGCGCATGTACACCCGCTGGGCGGAGGACCACGGCATGAAGGTGACCGTGGACGAACTCTCGGAGGGGGAGGAGGCGGGCATCAAGAGCTGCACCATCGAGATCGAGGGCCGCTACGCCTACGGCTACCTGCGCAACGAGAAGGGCACCCACAGGCTGGTGCGGATCTCCCCGTTCAATGCCAACGACAAACGCCAGACCAGCTTCGCGGGGGTGGAGGTGATGCCGAAGCTGGAGGAGGAGGTCAAGCTCGACATCCCTGACAAAGACCTGGAAATCACCACCTCACGCTCGGGGGGCGCCGGCGGCCAGAACGTGAACAAGGTGGAAACGGCCGTGCGCATCCTGCACATCCCCACCGGCCTCGCCGTGCGCTGCACCCAGGAGCGCTCCCAGCTGCAGAACCGCGAGAAGGCCATGGCCCTGCTGATGGCCAAATTGCTGGTGATCGCCCAGGAGCAAAGGGCCGCCGAGATCGCCGACATCCGGGGCGACATCGTGGAGGCAGCCTGGGGAAACCAGATCCGCAACTATGTGTTCCACCCCTATCAACTGGTGAAGGATTTGCGCACCAACCAGGAAACCACCGATGTTCACGGGGTAATGGACGGAGACCTGGACCCATTCATCCAGACTCTTTTGCACCAGGGGGTGGAGGTGGGGGGCGGGGAGGCCGCCGCCTAAACGGCACCCTCCCCGCAAGAGCCGGATCTCAGCCTTTCTGAGCGTTGGAACCGGCGGTGCGCACCCGTTGACGCAGACGGCGGCTGAATCCGAAAGCAGCCGCAGCACCCACAACCGGCAGCGGTCCCGGCGCGGGCACATTGTTGAAGCCCACGTTGTCGAAGACCATCTCGTTCTCCGGCGCGGTGAACACCACCGAACCCGCGGTGCCCGGGAGGTTCACGGACACCTGGGCCCAGCAGCGGAAGGCCGCACCCGGGTCGGAACCGCCGGAGCAGTTGGCACCGAGGGGAGTCAGCGCCCGGCTGGTGAGCAGCGAGCCAGTGCCATTGGGACCACCAAAGAAATCGAGCGAGCCGGTGGCATCAACCGAGCTGTAGTAGGTGGAGAAAGTGGTGAAGCCACCGCCGACCGTGGCGGTCGCGGAGGAGCCAGTGAGCCAGACCATGCCGGTGGTGGGCGAGGGCTCGTTGGTGAAATCTCCCGTTCCGCCGGCGGAGAAGGCAACGCTACCGAGGGCGTTATCCGAGAAGTTCACGGAAGGGTAGTAAGAACCAACTGGGGTTTCATTACCAACGCCTTCGAAGTCCAACACAACACCGAGCGCGTGGCTGGGAAGACCGCCCAGACCCAGCACTGCGAGGGCGCCAACCCCCGCCCCGAGCGCCTTGGCCAGAGGAACGGGGCGAAAGAAACTCGAGAAAGAGGGAAGATTCATGGTGGCTTTCTTGCGCTCTGTCGGCGCAGGAGTCGTCAGCGCGAAATGTAGCTATTTGCATCACGAACGAAAGCACTTGTTTGCAGAAAAAGATATTACTAACTCCATTCTTTTAACGCGATTGCACTCTTGCAGGTTCCTCTTTTCAAGGCGACGACTATGCGACCACTCCCTTCGCGCACCCTGCGCGAGTGAGGAGCGTGAGCAGCATCTGAGTCCCTGGTGCAGGCGGCCATGTCGGCGAACTCCGAAGCCACATCTCCCCCCGGAGCCACCGAAGCCCTGGCTTCCCCCGGAGCCCCTGAAGCCGCAGCGGCACCGCCTCCGCCAAGCTTCATCAAACTGGCGATGCGCAACATGGTGCGCAAAGGTCGCCAGAGCCTCCTCCACTTCGGCCTCACCGCCCTCGGGCTCACCTCCTTCCTGGTCCTGATCGCCTGGCTCGGGCGCCCCCAGCTGCCGGGATGAGGATCGCTCCTGAGCTGGATCTGGTCGTTGAGGTCGACGAATCGCTGCCGGCGGCCCTGAGGGGCGCCGCCGGCCCACTGGCCTGCCCCCAGGAAGCCGAAGGCCTGTGGGGAGATCTGTTCCGCCGCTGGCTGGCCGAGCTAACCGAGGAACTGCCGCCAGCATTCCGCCACGGGGCCTATAGCCTCAGCCTGCAGATCGTCGGCGAGGGGGCGATCGCCGACCTCAACCGCAGCTGGCGCGACCGCCCTGGCCCCACGGATGTGCTGGCCTTTGCGGCCCAGGAGGGCGCTCCACCCCTACCGGCGGCGCCCTCAGACCAGGAGGCAGGCGAGGTGCCGCTGGAACTCGGCGACATCATCCTCTCGCTGGAGACCGCAGCCCGGCAGGCCGACGACCACGGACATCCGCTGGAGCAGGAGCTGCGCTTTCTCGCCAGCCACGGCCTGCTGCACCTGCTGGGCTGGGATCACCCCGACGAACCCTCACTGGCGGCGATGCTGGCCCGACAGGAGCGGCTGCTGCTGGAGGTTGGAGCGCCAGAGCCGGCGGAGCCAGCGCAGACCCTGGTTCAGGGCGGCGGTTTCCTCCCCGGCGGATGGGGTTAAGGTGCCGCACACCGGTTACACAGCCGTTGGCCACGCCCATGCTGGTTCCCGAAGACTCATCTCCGGTGCGCCCCATCGTCGACGTCCACCGCCGCGGCCGCCGGATGCGGGTGGGAGCCTGGCGCGTGGCAGGCGATCTGCCCGCCAGCTTCCGTTATGCCGCCCAAGGCCTGGCCTACAGCTTTGCCAGCCAGCGCAATTTCCGCATCCATGTGATCACCGGAGCGATCGTGTTCGGTCTCGGCCTCTGGCTGCGTCTGACCGTGGATCGCCTGGCGGTGCTGGTGCTTACGGTGGCGGCCGTGCTGGTGCTGGAGCTGCTCAACACCGCCACCGAAGCCGTGGTCGACCTGGCCATCGGCCGCCAGTTTCACCCGCTGGCGCGCATCGCCAAGGATTGCGCCGCCGCAGCCGTGCTCGTGGCTGCCCTCTCCTCCATGATGATCGCCCTGCTGCTTCTGCTCCCCCCGCTGCTCCAGAAGATCGGCTTCTGACCGATCCACCCGCCCCATGCTTCTGGTTCTCGACAACTACGACAGTTTCACCTTCAACCTTGTGCAGTATCTGGGGGAGCTGGCGGCCGACCACCCCCTGGCTCGGGAACTGAAGGTGGTCCGGAACGACGCCCTCACCCTTGCCGAGATCCGCGCCCTGGCCCCGGCCGCGATCCTGATCTCCCCCGGCCCAGGAGACCCCGACCAGGCAGGGGTCTGCCTGGAGGTGCTGCGCGAGCTGGGGCCGGAGGTGCCCATCCTCGGCGTGTGCCTGGGCCATCAGTGCCTGGCCCAGGTCTTCGGCGGCCAGGTGGTGCGGGCGCGCGAGCTGATGCACGGCAAAACATCCCCGGTGCACCACAGCGGCCAGGGGGTCTTCGCCGGCCTGCCCGAACCGCTCACCGCCACCCGCTATCACAGCCTCATCGCCGAGCGGGAGAGCCTGCCGGAGTGCCTGGAGATCACCGCCTGGCTCGAGGACGGCACCATCATGGGGCTGCGTCACCGCCAGTACCCCCACCTGCAGGGGGTGCAGTTCCACCCGGAGAGCGTGCTAACCGAGGCCGGCCACCAACTCCTGGCCAACTTCCTGCAGGACGTGGAGGCGCGGCCACTGGCGGGAGCGGCCGGCGATGCCGGAGAACGGTGATAGCTTCGCGCCGTCGCCAGGGCCGCCGCGGTCCACTCTCCGCCATGCTCGCGCGTCGTGTTGCCCTCCGGATGCGGCCCCAGCGCCTTCGCACCGCCTCGGCACGGCCCGCCCTGGCCCTTGCTGCCTCCTTGGCGTTCATCCCCACCGCCCTGGCGCCGCTGGCGGCCCGAGCGGCCGGTGGTGTCACGATCACCAACTACGGCCACAGCGCCCTGCTCATCCGCGGGGGTGGGGCCACCGTGCTGCTCAACCCCTTCCAGGCGGTGGGCTGCGCCGCGGGGCTGAGCGAACCGCGCGTCAGCGCCGATGTGATCCTGGCCAGCAGCCGCCTGCGCGATGAGGGCGCCCCGGTGGCCAGCGGCCGCCTGCTGGTGAAGCCCGGCTCCTACCGGGTGGCCGGCCTGCGCCTGGAGGGCATCTCCCTGCCGCACGACCGGTTTGGTGGCAAGCGCTTCGGCAACGCCACGGTGTGGCGTTGGCAGCAGGGGGGCCTGGAATTCGCGCACCTCGGGGGCACCGCCGGGCGCCTGAGCCCCTCCGACCGCGTGCTGCTCGGCCGCCCCGACGTGCTGATCGTGGGGGTGGGCGGCGGCGCCAAGGTCTACACCGGCGGCGAGGCGGCCGATGTGGTGCGGGAACTCCAGCCCCGACGGGTGATTCCTGTGCAGTACGGGGGCCGGGCCGCCGCCGGCTGCGACCAGGGCGGAGCCCAGCCGTTCCTCGACGCGATGGCTGGCACCAAGGTGAACCGACCCGGCCGCACCCTGAGCCTCATCCCACCGCTGGGGGAAGCCACGGTGATCGAACTGATGCGCTGACCCCGGCCGCCCTGGGGCTCAGATCGACTCCACGGCGCGCCAGGCCTGCCAGAAGCGCTCCATCTGGGGACGGGTGCCGAGGCTGACCCGCAGGCTGCCATCGATCTGGGGCTTGCCGGCCATCGAGCGCACCAGGATGCCGGCCTCCCGCCGCAGCCGTTCCTCCACGAGGCCAGGCTCCTGGCGGGGCCAGAGCAGCAGGTAATTGCCGCCATCCACGTGATGACGCACCCCCGCCTGCCGCAGCTGGGCCACCAACCCCTCCCGGGCAGCCAGCACCTCAGCTACGTAGGCCTCCACGAAAGCGGCATCGGCCAGGGCGGCGCGGGCAGCGACCACCGCGAAGCTATTCACGTCGTAGGGCCCGGTGACCCGGCTCACGCGATCGACGAGGGCGGCCGAGCCGAGGGCGAAACCGATGCGCAACCCCGCGATGCCAGCGGTCTTGGAAAGGGAGCGGAGCACCAAGAGGTTGGGATGGGCGGCGAAGGGGTCGCCGCCGCCGGCCGCGGCGACCAGGGGGGGCAGCACGCTGTCTCCGGTGAAGGCCTCGTACAACTCATCCACGACCACCAGGGTGTCGGGGGCCAGGGCCGCCAGCTCCAGCACCCGCGCCGGAGCCAGGCGGGTGCCGGTGGGGTTGTTGGGGTTGCAGAGCAACAACAGACGGGGCGGACGCTCACGCAGGCAGGCGCGGATTTCTTCGAAGGGGAAGAGAAATCCCGGTAGCTGGTGGGGAATCGCCTCGATGGCCATGCCCTGCATGCGGGCGCAGGGCGTGTAGTAACCGAAGGTGGGGCTGGTGGTGAGCAGCCGGTCGCCGGCGGCTCCATAGGCGTGGAAACAGGCATGCAAGGCCGCATCCACCCCATTGAAAAGGCCCACCTGGGGGGGGGTGAGGCCGCTGGCTGGCCCACCGAGGGAGGCGATCACCGCCTCCCGCAGGCCGTCGTACTCGGGGTAGATCGCGTACTCCTCGGCGGCGATGGTGCGGATCGCCGCTACCACCTTCGGGCTAGGGCCGACCGTGTTCTCGTTGAAATCCAACCGCAACAAACCGCGCCTGCCCTCCAGCGGGGCGCTGTAGGCCTGCAGGGTCTCCACCTCGGGGCGGGCCAGCGGGGCGGAGTGGGCCTGGGAATCGGTCACGGGAGAGGCAGGCGACCATGGGCGGCAGCGTAGACAGGCCGCCACTGACGGACCGCCAGGGCGGCTCGGGAGCAAGTCCGGATCCACGCACGGCAGCCCGCGGAAAAAGGGGTAACGTTTTCCGTAAGACCCTTCTTGGCCACAGAGCGCCACACCCCCTGCCCCCCAGACTCGAAGCGCCGGAGGCTTACCCTCCATCGCACAAACTGGGGGAGCGATCTGTCTACATCCAGGGTCAGATCGCAGGGTGAAGCCCACTCACTCGCCAGGAAAACTTTTCTCCAGCCACTGACTTCCACTTCCCAAGACCATGGTTCTGCCCGCCTTGCCCGACTTGATCATCTCGGGCGCCACAGCACCTACCCCTTCCGGCGTGGGTCGCCCGATACAGATTTCCTGGACGGTGACCAACATAGGCAATTTGGAGGCCTTCGGCTTTTGGACTGATGAAATCTATCTTTCCAGCGACAACATACTCTCTACAAACGACATCTGGATCGGCAACTTTGACCGGGGCAACGGTGGCGCCCTCGAGCCAGGAACGAGCCTGTTCCGCTCAGAAATCATCCAGCTGCCGAGCATCCCCGCTGCGGGGCAATACACCCTTTTCTTCCGCGCCAATCCTTTCGTAGACATCGAGGAGAGCCGGACCGACAACAACCTTTTCTCCATCCCGATCACAATCAACCTCGATGGGCCGGACATGGCCATTGCGGCCACCTCGGCACCGGTGACCGCCCGCTTCGGGGACAACATCATCCTTTCCTGGACCGTGCGCAACGACGGCACGGCGGCCGCCAGCGCCAGCTGGTATGACGACGTCTACCTCTCCGACGATGAGGTATTCGACACCAGGGACAGGGAGCTGACCTTCAGCTTTGTCGCCAACACCACCCCCTTGGTGGTGGGCCAAAGCTACACCCGCACCCTGGTGGCCACCGTGCCGCGGGGCCTGCTTCGTCAGGGCGCCTACCACCTCATTTTTCGCAGTGACGCTGGCCAGTCCCAGGGGGAAATCAGCGAGGCGAACAACATCGCCACCCTGCCGATCACCCTCGCTGACCCCAATGCGGTTCTGCCGTTGGTCACTCTCTCCGCCACCCCCAAAACGGGCACGCTGGAGGATGGCGCCAACCCCTTGACGTACACCTTCGTGCGCACGGGATCCCTGACCAATGCCCTGAGCGTGAGGGTGGGCATCGGCGGCACGGCCGTAGCCGGCAGCGACTACAGCGGCATCAGCCCCAGCGCCGGCACCACCCCCCCCAGCGCGGTGGTGACCTTCGCCGCCGGCTCCAACACCGCCAGGCTGCAGATCACGCCGCTGACCGATGTCGACCCGGAACTCGATGAGAGCGTCACGCTCACGCTGCTGACAGGACAGGGGTACACGGTGGGCACCACCACCCCCGTGACCAGCTGGATCCTCAATGACGACCAGGCCGTCGAAAGCCAGGGCAACACCTCCCTGCTGCGGCGCAGCGACGGACGCGCCTTCGTGCGCAATGGCGCCCTCACCCAGATGGTTTCCGCTCCTTTGGGGATCCAGGTCGGCAACCCTATCGACGACTACAAAATGCTTGCCGCCGAAACGATCGGAGGCATCAATAAAATCCTTTGGCGCTACAAACCCACCCGCCAAGTTCAGACCTGGACGCTGGACGCTAACTGGAACTTTCAATCCGCATCCAGCCTGATCACCCGCAACACTCCTGAGGGGTGGGCCCTGGAAACCGCCTTCCAGCTGGACCTCACCAACGACAACCTCATCGGACCACCGGTAACCCCTATCGAGACCCAGGGCAATACCTCGCTGCTGCGCACGCGCGAGGGCTTTGCCTATGTGCAACAGGGCACCGCGCTGACCGCCGTTTCCTCCCCGTGGGGGAGCTACCCGGGTGATGCCAACAGCACTTGGCGGATGCTCGCCGCCGAAACCATCCTTGGCAGCAACCAGATTCTCTGGGTTTATAACCCCACCAACCAGCTCCACTCCTGGACGCTGAACAGCGACTGGAGCTGGGCATCGTCTTCCCCATTGCTCGATCGAAACAGCCCCCAAGCCTGGGGCCTGGAACTCGGCTTCCAGATGGACCTCAACAATGACAGCATCACCGGTGCCCCGCTCAGCGCCATCGAAACCGTTGGCAACGCCTCCCTGCTGAGTCGCAGCGACGGCCAGGCCTACGTGCAACAGGGCAACACCTTCAGTACTGTCACCTCCCCGTGGGGCGGCAACGCAGGCACCGCCGCCAGCCAATGGCGCATGCTGGCCGCCGAAACGATCGCCGGCAGCAACCAGATTCTCTGGGTCTACAACCCCACCAACCAGCTCCACATCTGGGGCATGAACAGCAGCTGGGGCTGGCAAACCTCCTCCCCCCTGATCGATCGCACCAGCCCCCAGACCTGGGGACTGGAAAGTGGCTTCGGGATGGATCTCAACGGCGACGGGCGAATCGGGCCGCCGCTGTGAGCCGCACCGGTTGCCGGCTCCATGCGGCGGCCACCTCGGCTCACATTCGTTCCAGCGTTTCGATGCCGAGCAGGCCCAGGCCCAGCTTCAGGGTGTCGGCGCAGAGGCAGCAGAGGGCGAGGCGCGAACCCCGGGCCGGTTCCTGGGCGCGCAACACGGGCACCTGGTCGTAGAAGCGGTTGAACACCTGGCTGAGCTCAAAGAGGTAGCTGCAGAGCCGGTTGGGCAGCAGCTCCTCCTCCACCTCGGCGATCACCGCATCGAACTTCAGCAGTTCGCGGGCCAGGGCCCACTCCTGCGGCTCCGTGAACACCAGCGACTCCCCAAACGGCAGCGGATCGGGGGAGGCGGCCGCAGAGCCACCGCGGCGGGCGATGCCGGCGATGCGCACCAGTGCATAGAGCAAATAGGGGGCCGTGTTGCCCGTGAGCGCGAGCATGCGATCAAAGCTGAACTGGTAATTGGTGATGCGGTTGGTGGAAAGATCCGCGTATTTCACCGCCGCCAACCCCACGGTGGTGGCCACATGCTGGGTGAACGCCTCGTCTTCCTCGCGGCCCTCCTCCAGCAGGCGGCGACGTAGATCCGCCTCGGCCCGCTCCACCGCCTCATCGAGAAGATCGCGCAGCCGCACCGTGTCGCCGGCACGGGTTTTGAGCTTCTTGCCGTCCTCCCCCTGCACCAGGCCGAAGGGCACGTGCTCCACCCGCACACCCTCGCCGATCCAGCCGGCGCGGCGGGCCACCTGGAACACGCCGGCGAAGTGGGCCGCCTGGCCGGCATCGGTGACGTAGATCAGCCGGCCGGCCCCATCGCCGCGGGGGGGCGGCGCCAGCCGGTAGCGGATCGCCGCCAGGTCGGTGGTGGCGTAATTGAAGCCGCCGTCGCTCTTCTGCACGATCAGGGGCAGCGGCGCGCCCTCCTTGCCGCTGACCCCCTCCAGGAAGACGCAGCCGGCGCCGTCATCCACCACCAGCAGGCCGGCCGCCCGCAGATCGTCGACCACCGCCGGCAGGAAGGGGTTGTAAAAGGATTCGCCCCGCTCGCTCAAGCGGATGCCCAGGCGGTCGTAGATCTTCTGGAATTCGCGGCGGCTCTGGTCGCAGAGCAGCTGCCAGGCCCGCAGCGACAGGGGATCGCCGCCCTGGAGCCGCACCACCTCTTCGCGGGATTTGGCCTGGAAAATCGGGTCTTCGTCGAAGCGTTGCTTGGCCTGGCGGTAGAAGGCCACCAGATCGCCCAGATCCACGGCATCCGCGGTTTCCAGCGCCTCTGGGGCCACCTGCTTGAGGTGGGTGATCAGCATGCCGAACTGGGTGCCCCAGTCGCCCACGTGGTTGAGGCGCAGCACGGGATGGCCGCGGAACTCCAGCACCCGCGCCAGCGAATCGCCAATGATCGTGGAGCGCAGGTGCCCCACATGCATCTCCTTGGCGATGTTGGGGCTGGAGAAATCAACAATCACCGGTTGAGGATCGCCGCCCATCTCCTCCGCGGCGGTAGGCACACCCAGGCGGGGATCACCGAGCCGCGCCGCCAGCTCGGCGGCCAGGCGCTCGGGCCGCACGGTGAGGTTGATGAAGCCGGGGCCAGCGATCTGGGGCGTTTCGGCCAGGGCGGCAAAGGCTGGATCGGCCGCCAGCTCGGCCACGATCGCGGAGGCGATGTCGCGGGGCTTGCGGCCCAGGGGCTTGGCCAGGGGCAGGGCGCCGTTGGCCTGGAAGTCGCCGAACTCGGGCTTGCTGGCCGGCACCAGCTGGGGATCGAGGGGGGCGCCGGCCCGGCGGGCCTCGGCGGCGGCCTCCGGGAGCGCCCGCTCCATCGCCGCGCGCAGCTGGGCTTCGAGGGTGTGGGCGAGGCGGAGCATGGCTCAGGGTCCCGCGATGGCGGCAGCACGTTCTCCGATCATCCCTCCCGGGGGGAAGCCGGGGCCCGGTGCTCAGGCCGAGAGACCCAGCTCCTGCTCCATCCCGGCCTCCACCAAATCGGCCACCTGCTGGATGCGATAGCGGCAGTTCTGGTTGGCGCTGACGTCGAAGCGGCCGTGCTCCCAGTATTTGTTGCTGCCGGCGCCGCCGCCGCAGAGGCCGAAGTATTCGCAGCTGCGGCGGCAGAGGTCCACCCCGGCGGCGATCTCCGCATGCACGCGGCGGAAGCTCTCGCTGGCGGCCAGATCGGTGAGGCTGTGGGTGCGCACGTTGCCGAAGTGAAAGGTGCCGTAGTCAGCGGTGGGCACCGAAAGCAGTTCCGGATCGAAGGTGGACACGTTGCCGTGCACATCGACGTTGACGATGGCGAAGGGGTGGTTCATGTCGGTGCAGGCGAGGCGGCCGCCGCCGGCCGCCAGGCTGGTGACCCCCTCGAATTCACGAATGCGCAGGCGATCGGGCTGCTCGAGACTGTGGCGCCAGAACACCTCGAGAAAACGGCGATAGCGCTCCTCCAGGGCGCGTTGCTCCGCACCGGCGGCATCGAGGCTGGAGCGGGCGTTGTTGCCCTCAGTTTCCTCCATGTTGAAGCCCACATCGCTGATGCCGTGCTCCAGAAAGAAGGCCGCCATCGCTTCAGCGTGGTGGAGCGATTCGGCGGTGAGCACACAGATCACCTGGAAGGGAATGCCGCGGCGCTGCAGCCAGTCGATGCCGCGCATCGCCGCGGCGTGGCTGGGGCGACCGGTGCGGGTGCGGCGGTGGGCGTCGTGGAGGAAGGCGGGGCCATCAAGGCTGACGCCTACGTGGATGTTGTTGCGCTCAAAGCAGTCGCACCACGCCTCATTGATCACGATCGCGTTGGTCTGCAGCGAGGGCAGGATCGTGTCGGGCGGCAGGCCGCGGCGCGCCAGCAGGGATTGAAGGCGGTCGCTGGCCTCGTCGTAGTAGGCCACGGGCAGGGAGAGGGGTTCGCCGGCGTGCCAGAGCAAGGTGAAGGGCCCGTCAAACCAGGGGCTCTCCAGCACCCGCTCCACCGCCTGCTCCAGCAGCTCGAACGACAGGCGGCTGCGGTCCGCGCGGTCGGGGAG
>JBKDOZ010000127.1:0-20127 GCA_046342735.1 Synechococcaceae cyanobacterium | reverse complement strand
TTTAGGATATAGACTTTGTTGCTACGCAGCATGCGATGGAGAGAAAGGAGGCAGGTCAACAATCAATACCAAGAGCAAAATGACATCCCTTCTATGCCTGTATTCACGCCTGCAGCACTGCCAAGCACGGCAAGACACGACCTAAGACGCCTGAGACTGGGCGAATGCTTGGCTTGAAAACATCTGCTAGTATGGGCGAAGCAAAGATCAGTTTTGACGGAATGCCTGCAAACTCAAGCGTCAAATAAATCCGATGAAAAGACGAAGAGCCGCCGATCTGTACATGACAACAGCAATCAGTCTTGCGAACGAGACCTGGAACTTTGGCAAGGCCCATGCTCAAACTTACATGCAGCAGCCTCAAATGGCCGATAGCCTTTACACGCAAGCGGTATTTACTGAAACCTTGGAATCAAATTTGAAGATCGCCAGAAACACCATTTATTGCTACACCAATAAACAACAGTTACGAGTTTCCTTCGAGAAGGCAAAATCACCGCATAGCCAAGAAAAGGCAACCACGGCGGAACTCAAGCTTGAAGCATAGTGATGATGCTTAACCCGATCAACACGGCACGTTCGCTGGTGCATCAAGTCCAGGAATGGAAAGATTCGCCTCAAGAATTAGTGATTGCCAGGAAGTATAACGGCAGAATTCTTGATTTAATCCATCAGCTCCGACCTGTTTATGCTGGCAGAGAGCTGATCCGGGTGGGACCCGCGGGCGATGGTGGTTATCTGCTCCCGGATGACCTGAGTGGCATTCAAGCCTGTTTCTCTCCAGGGGTGCATACCCAAATTGCTTTTGATCGAGACATCGCCAATCGCGGCATAAGAGTTCATCTCGCGGATGCCTCGGTATCCGAGCCGCCTGGTATGCCCGAAAACATGACTTTTATTCCTAAGTTTGTGGGAGGCGTCACGAACGAACAAACAGTCACAATGCAAGACTGGTTAAGGCAAGTCCAGGAAGAGGGCGAGCATGACTTAATGCTGCAGATGGACATCGAAGGTTCTGAATACGAAGTTCTAGCCTCCATGCCACTCGAGATCCTACGGCGCTTTAGGATTCTTGCCATTGAGTTCCACATGCTTGATCAGCTTTGGAATCCCGGTTTTCTCTATCTTGTAAAGCCCCTATTCCAGCGCCTACTTCTCAGCCATGTATGTGTTCATCTTCACCCCAATAACTGGTGTGGTGTATTCAACCGAGCAGGAGTCACAGTTCCAAGGGTAATGGAATTCAGTTTTTTACGTAGGGATAGAATCAGGGGTGATCTGAAACCAATAGAATTTTTCCCCCATCCATTGGACATGGACAACAAAGATAAACCAAGCATTGTGTTGCCTGAGTACTGGTGGAAATGATCCTCGCGCAACAGAACAATGAGCAGCAAGCCCTGGCAAGTCTTCCGCCAAAAGTCCTTCCACAGATGAAGCGTGCTCTGCGAACCCTTGTCTCTCGTGCTCCCTGGCTCCGCAGTAGGCTGCTGCGACTTCGGGGATTTGGAAGCATTAGAGCAGCGAACACAAAGACATCAAAAGAAAAACTAGAGGATGCCTATTCCTATGATCGCAGCTTATTTGAAGCTCATGCGGCCTACTCCACAGGCACACTTTATCGCGAAGTCTGCGAGTTGAGTGATGGCAATTTAGAAGCTTTGATTAACATTGAGTATCATCGGCTTGAGAAAGGGTTATCCCACCGCCAGCGACGCGCACAGTTTGGCCTTGATGCCGCGGAGCGCCTTCAAGCGGCCTTGAACGTAGCCAATACGAGGGGGCTCAACACGCAAATCACGGACTACGCGGATTCGGTCCTCAAATCCTACTGGCGGGTGATTCAGGAGAAGGAGGGGCAAACCATCGGGTGGCGCAGGTTATCGCGGGAAGAAGTGCAGAATAGATCAGCAATAAAAGCGCAGGAGTTTTTCGAATCGCGCCACAGCATTCGCTGCTTTGATGACAAGAAGACGGTAGACCGAGACTGGATTATGAAGGCAGTCAACATGGCTCGATATACACCATCTGTCTGCAACCGACAGACCTGGCGCGTGGTACTTTGCGAAACTGACGAGGCTAAAGCCAAGGCCCTAGCTTTGCAGAATGGCAATGTGGGCTTTGGACATTTGGCTAGCCATGTGCTGCTTGTGGCCTCAGACAGAAATTGCTTTGCCTCCATCGGCGAACGCAACCAGCCCTGGATTGAAACCGGGATGTTTGCGATGAGTTTGATTTATGCCTTGCACGCGATGGGCTTAGGTACCTGTTGCCTAAACTGGAGTGTTGAACCGGAGAAAGACGAGGCCTTGAAAAGAGATCTAGATCTTCCCGAATCCTTTGCCATCGGAATGATGATTGCCGTAGGAGCACTCCCCGATGAGATTCTTGTTGCCGAATCTAGACGGGTCAGTCTCGATCAGATTCTCACCACTCGTTAGTTCGAGGTCCCCCATGTCGATTGCTCTTCTTGGCATCACTGGCTTTCGCAATCGTGGAGTTGAGGCGTTAACGCATCCTACGGTCGATTTCCTGCTCACTCGCAAGGCCAATGAATCCGTCAACATTTTCTCCTGGTCGGCGGAACACGATCGGAATCGGATCACTGATATAAGAGTTTCATTTGTTCCCACCTCGTTTTACCGAGTTCAAGAGAATTCCACCAGGATCAGCCGACGAGAAAGGCTAAAAAGAATTCTCCAAGGTCAGTTCAAATCCACAAGTTTTCAGCAGGGTGATGGACGATTAGTCAACCAGGCTTTGTCCGCACAACTTAAGGGTAATGATCTGGCGATTGTCACGGGCGGAGATGTTTATTCTTCCGAGTATGGTCGCGACTCCTTGCTTTACTACTGCTCATTGGTTCACAGCGCCAAAGCAGCTGGCTTGCCCGTTGTTCTGCTTGGCCATACAGTCGGGCGGTTCAACAACCGCGAGGACGAAGACGTTTGGCGTAGATGTGCCGCAGAGGTTAACCTTTTGACCACGCGCGATCAACTTACCTACGACTATCTCCATCAAATTGATGCTCTCGCGCTTCACACGGAGGTTTGCGCTGATGTTGCCTTCGGCTTGGCCCCGGCCAACCAGGCACCCAGCCATGGCTTTCCTGACCCATCACAGCCCTGCATTGCCCTCTCCATCAGCAGGGGGCTTCATCGCTGGTGTGCCCTGAGTGCGGAAGAGCATCGCTCAGCATGGCTCAACCTGCTACGCCACTTCCTTGATGACTGGAATGTTAATGTTTTGATCATCCCCCATGTTCAGGAAACCTATGGGGATGACCGTCACTTGGCAACAGACATACACAGGTCCCTAGACTTTGATCCGCGTGTAGTCGTAGCTGCGGAAGATCTAGCCGCCAACGAATACAAAAAACTGGTAAGCAACTGTCAACTGGTTATCGCCGAACGCATGCACGCCGCGATTGCGGGTCTATCGAGCCAAGTACCCACGGTCATGGTGTCTTACTCGCTGAAGGTGGAGGGGATCGCCGCATTGGCCTATGCCAACCTAACCTCTGGCCCTGTTGCCATGGTTATCGAGGCAAACAGTCTCCAAGACCCGGAAGCTGTTCTAAAACAACTCTCATCTATTTGGCAAGACAGGAATGGAGTAAGCGAATCCTTGGCAACGAGCATTCCGGCAATCAAAGGATTAGCTGCAAAGAATTTTACCCATCTTGGCACCTTAATGGAACGTCTCGGCATCTGATGAAGATTCTGATTATTACCCCTGAGTTGCCTTGGCCTCCTGAGACAGGAGGCAAAGCCTCGCAGTTCGCAACCCTGAAAGCCCTTGCCTCTGACCACGAATTCCGGCTAGTGGTTACAAGGGCCAGCCCACTCCTGCATGGCCTTGCCAGCCAACTGGAGCAAGAGCTGCCACATGTTACGGTTATTCGCCATCAACACCAATCAATCCAGCCGGGCCAACCCGGTGGATGGAAGAGCTGGCTGCAACGCGGCAAAGCGCGGCTGCGCACTGTTCTACGCGCGAGGACAGCCAATGAGGATGAAAAGCAAACGCCAACAAGGCAACCAGAACGCCCCTATTTTCCCTTTGTACCACTGAAAACCGAATCGCTTCAACTCATTGAAGAGCAACTCGAGTGGGCTGAACTTATTCAGGCCGAATTTCATGAAAGCTTATACATCGCTTTTCTTCCTGTAGCCCATATTCCCAAAATATTTATCTGTCATCAAGCACATGGACGATTCTGTGAGCGTTTCTATCAAAGCCAAGTCCTTGCCAGTGAAGAAGACCCACAATCTCCAGTTTTTGGCTCTCGATCACTTCTTGCCGCTACAGACACAGCCGCAGCCTGTGAATTCGAAGCAAACATGATGTCACACTTCACGCACATCATCACATTCACGCAAGAAGATAAAGAGGCCCTCCATCAACATGATCAATCTCTGCCGATCAGCGTGAGCCCTTTTCCAATTCCGGCAGACTGCAAAGTGGTGCCACCGGAAGAAGTGAAGTCTTGGCCTCTACGTCTTGTCTACATGGGCTCTAGCCTGTGGTACCCCAATGTTCAAGCTGTTCAATGGTTCTGTGACAAGGTAACTCCCTTACTGCGCAAACAGATTGATGACCTGGATTACAGGCTACACGTAGTTGGCCATTGGCCAGAACCCATGCGCCAGTCCTTTCGCGATGAGGACGTAGAGTTTCAAGGCTACGCTGAGAATATATCCGATAAGTTGTCGGGAAACATATCAATTAATCCAGTCTTTACGGGGGCAGGTCTACGCACAAAACTTCTTGCTTCCGCAGCCTGCAGCTCGCCAATCGTAACAACAAGCATTGGTTGTGAAGGGCTGGGCCTACGCCACGGTCACGATTGCCTGGTAGCAGACAGAGCAGAGGACTTTGCCAAAGCTATCCTGTCCTTGATGCGCAACCAAGACATGGCGGTCAAGCTAGCCAATCGGGCATTTGAACATGGACGACATACATTCGGGCCCGAGGCCGTCAGAGAGAGCCGTAACCATATCTATGCTAATGTCCGTCAACAATTTGGGGGCCAATCATGAGTATTCGCCCCATCGCCTTCTATCTGCCTCAGTATCACCCCATTCCCGAGAATGATCAGTGGTGGGGGAAAGGATTTACGGAATGGGCAAATGTAACGGCCGCAACGCCTCGCTTCCGCCGGCACTATCAACCCCATTTGCCCGCCGATCTTGGCTTTTACGATCTAAGACTCCATGAAGTCATGGAAGCGCAGGCCGATTTGGCAAGCAGCTATGGAATCCAAGGCTTCTGCTTTTATCATTACTGGTTTCAAGGCAAACTACTCTTAGAGAAGCCCATCGAGAATTATCTGAGCTCAAAGCGTCCAGATTTTCCATTCTGCCTTTGTTGGGCCAATGAGAATTGGACCCGAAGCTGGAACGGAAGAGACCGGGATGTGTTGCTGGCTCAGACTTATAGTGAGGAGGATGACCTTGCCCATATAGAGTATCTCTGTCGCTTTATGCGGGACCCTCGCTACATTCGGATTGACGGACGTCCTGCTCTTTTGGTTTATCGCGTCAGCAACCTTCCCAACGCAAAAGCAACCGCAGAGCGCTGGCGGCATGCAGCACATCAACTTGGCATCGGGGAGGTTTGCTTGTTGTCGGTTGAGTCTGTTCTTGAGTGTCAAATCAATCCCAAAGAAATCGGATTTGATTATGCGGTAGAATTCCAGCCGGACTGGAGCATCCTGCCCCAGCCGATTCGTCGGACACGAGCGTGGCGGATTCTCAGCCGCCTAGGGTTGCTCAGCAAGGCTTATCAAAAGAACAGAATTATGCCTTACGCATCGCTGGTGGATAGTATGGCTCGTAAGCCCATTCCTGATTATCCGCGATTTCCATGTATTGTTCCCGCTTGGGATAATTCTTCTCGCAGAGCAGATAATGCTACAGTCTTCATCGATTCAACGCCCGAACTCTACGAGAGATGGCTCCAAGAAGTGGTCAGAGAGCTGCCCAACCGAAACTTACCCGAGAACATCATTTTTCTCAATGCCTGGAATGAATGGGCGGAGGGCTGTCATCTCGAACCGGACAGACGTTGGGGCCACGCCTATCTAGAGGCCACCCAGCGGGCCCTTCAGGGGCCACCCACCTCAGTTTTTCCACACGAAAGATAGGAGGCTGCTTGGTGATGAACAGAAGCGGTTCCCCTACCGCCGCCGGAGCCCAGAACCAACCCACCCTAAGCGTGCTGATCCCGGTCTACCAGCGCTTCGAGGGAGCCCTGGAGGCCTGCCGATCCGTGCTGACCCACAACCAGGGCGATCTCGAAGCAGGAAGGATCCATGTGCTGGTATGCGACGACGCATCGCCGTCCATCGCCCCCGAGGCATTGGGACAGGAAATCGCCGCTCTACATCCTCTGATCGAATTTAGGCGCAATGCCAAGAACCGTGGCATGTCAGCCAATATTCTGGAGATGGTGGCCTCCTGCCGAAGTCTTTATTGCACGATCTTGACGGATGATGATTGGTTTGAGCCCGGTGCCTTAACCGATATCCTGCACATCCTTGAATCTCCGTTCATCCGTCGCGAAACTGTCACCAGTATTCTGAGTCCTCGTTATTCTTACCTTGAAACTGGTCAGCTTGTTTCAGTCAGCTGTCGGATTCAGGAGAGCAACCAACTGTTCCCCGCCAATCCGAGGGGCAATGCCCTGGAGCTGGCTGAGTGTGCTTATATCCTCAGTGGCTACTTCTTCCGACCGGATTGTGTTGACTTTGGCCTGTGGCACCAGCACATCAGGAATGCCTTCTTCCCCATTATCTACTGTGCGAGCATTATCCGCACAGGCTCCACATTTTATCTTGATCAATCCCTGGTTCACCATACAACCCAAAACCAGTGTCACTGGGAGGCCTGGGGAGCCTCCGACCAAGCCCAGCAAATCCGACTATGCCATGACTACCTGGAATCATTGGCGGTTGTAAGCGACTATAACAGCCGTCAATATCGTGGCCTCAAAGATCAGATACGTGGCCATCAAGCGCGCTCAAGGGCTTACATTCGGCGTCTCATTGAAAAACAGGCTATTGTGCTTGCCAACCCCGCACCATGCATTCCCCGCAGGTTGTGGCTCGATCCTGCTTTCTTGCAAGCCTTGGCTGGCTTTCTCTACTTCATGCTCCGCACCAACCCCAGCATGCTGACAGGGAGTGTGCGAAAAAGATATCCAAGTAATCACCAATGAAGCTCCACGATTCAATGTCCATCGTGCAAAGTGTTGCTGGTTGTTGTCTGCGGCCTCGAACCACGCCTCTGTTCACCTATCTGCTGCCATCAAGCGGAAGAGTCGGACAAACGCTCATCTTATCCGGTGATCGCTAAGCTACAGCAATCGTTGATCATGAATGATCCGCAATTTTCCCCCTCTGATCAGCTTTCCTCCAAGAGATCAGACGATCTGGTCAGCACCATCATCCCCGTCTTCAACCGGCCCGATCTGCTGACACAGGCGGTGGATAGCGTGCTCGGCCAGAAACATCGCCCGATTGAGATCATCATCATCGATGACGGCAGCACCGACAATACGCCAGAGGTATGTGCGGCATTGTGCAAGCAACACCCCGATCTGATCAGGGTTGTTCGGCAGGAAAACGCTGGACCTGGTCGAGCTCGCCAGAGAGGCCTGGAGATGGCCAAGGGTGCCTTTGTCCAATTTCTCGATAGTGATGATCTCTTACTACCTGAGAAGTTCAGCCTACAGGTTCAGGCACTAAAAAAGCATGGGGATGCAAGTATCGCCTATGGAAAGAGCTACGAAGAAAACCACATCGACGATCCCCCCCGTTGCACAGGTCCAATGCGTGCTACTGGCATAGCCCAGACATCACTCTTCCCACGTTTGTTGCATGAACGCTGGTGGACAACCAGCTCGCCCCTCTATCGCAAACGGCTTCTTGACCAGATTGGCCCCATTCAAGATTGGATCAACGAAGAAGATTGGGAGTATGACGCAAGAGCCGCAGCCGCAGGGGCAATTCTCATCTTTGTTGAGAGGATAGTTTCCGTACGTCGCCTGCTGCAGGCCGGGGACCATCTCAGCGCGGAGGGATCCTCTGATCCAACCAAACTCAAGCACCGTGCACTGGCGCGACAGTCTATTTTTCGCTGTGCACAGCAATGCGGCCTCCTGCCTGGTGATCCTGATATGATTCGTTTCTCCCGCTCTGCCTTCCTCCTTTCGCGACAATGCGCGGAAGCGGGTGTAGAGGAAGCTGCCGCCGCTTTGCAAACGTTGGCCAGGGAAGCGATGGGGGCCCACAACACGCCCCTCGACCTCAGACTGTATGGGTGGATGGGACAGCGGCTGGGATTTGCCCGTAGCAGCCGATGGAGCAACCGCCTGCGCCGCCTGCTAGTTTTCCGGCGCAGCATGCGTGGCTTATGAGTGACGCGCCAGTAGATAGCCTAAAGATGGTTCTCGTAAGTCAGCGCCAACAACGGGACCGAATCCCCGAAGACGTGGAGATTTCCGTGGTGATCGGCACCCATGAAGCTGGCACGGAACTGGAAGAGACCTTGGCCAGCATTGCCCATCAGGAGGACGCTCCTTTGTGGGAATGCCTGATCGTTGGCAATGGACACTTCCAGCCCGATGCCGCCCTGCACCATCGACTCGCCACCGATCCTCGCTTTCGCCTCCTCCACTCCCAACCGCCAGGACTAACGGAAGCGTTGCTGCAGGGATGCGCACAAGCGCATGGCCGTTGGATTGCACGCATTGACGTAGGCGATGTCATGGAGCCAAGCCGTCTGCGGCGCCAGGCGGAAGGGTTGCAACACTTCCCCGAGTGCGTGCTCTGTACGAGTGCGGTGCAGATCTGTGGCCCGAGCTGGGAACCCATCTGGATCGATCGCGCGGATGGGCCCGTCAACACCCCGGTTCAAGCGTTGCGAACACCAGCCGCCATTGGACTGGGGGTGGTGATTCCCCACCATGCTTCCGTGATGTTCAGCCGACAGGCCTATGGAGAAGCGGGGGGATATCGAAGGCAATTCTATTTTGGCCAAGACTGGGATCTCTGGTATCGCCTGGCACACCAAGGTTCATTCCTGGTTCTGGACGAAGTGCTCACCTCCATGCGACTACGGAGCCAGGGGATTTCCTCTCTGCATCGACGGGAACAAACTGCCATTGCCAGACTCTCCTTAGCTTGCCATATCGCCCGCTGTGAGGGCCGTGAGGAGGATGACCTCCTTCAGAAAGCAGCAACGATTCGACCCAGTCATGCCAAGCGAAAACGCATGCTCTTCTGGCGGACTCGCGAGGCCGAAGGCCTATATTTCATTGCCGAGAATCTTCGACGAAACGGCGACCCTCGCTGCCGTATCTATTTCCTTCGTGCACTGCGCAAGGGCTTCTGGATCCCGCGGCTTTGGCTGCGATCTCTACAAAGCCTAAGGCTCAAATCAAGCCTCTGAAATAGGCTTTAACCGCTGTAGCACGACCACTTCTAAGGCTGCACCAGTGCGTCAACCGAACTGACGCCTTTCCAAATAAACTAACAAAAGCATTATGAGGGCATGATTGATTATCGTCGTGCGCCAGCAAGCTCAAATCTCCAATCGGCTTGTAGCGCTGTCCGCCCTGATGGGCCACTGCATTCGCAACCATATTGGCATGCTCGTTCTTTCCCTTAGGGAGTATGCGTCGGAATTCGAAATTGAAGCCAACAATTCAGGGATCCGCGTCGTCTTTATCCCTTCTCTTGCACATCGGCTCACCGTGCGTCTGCTGAACTCGCGGTTCTCGCGTTTTCTCACTCGCCACATAAACTGGCTGAACTTCCTGGACAGCCAACACGCTTGGTCGGAGATCGCCCCTGCGCGGCTTCGCTCCCAATTCTGGTTGATCAATGGCTCAGGAGACTGGTGCTACAGCATGCCAGCAATCCAGGATGGGGAAGCGCCAAAGATCCGACGGGCACTCTCCTTCCGATCGCAATGGCAACGCCAGGCCCATGCCACAAGTGTCCAACTTCGCCAGGATTATGATGCGCTGGTTGGCATCCACGCGCGGCGTGGCGACTACGCAATCCACCGAGGCGGACGCTGGTTTTATCACGAGGAGGACTATCTCCGCTGGATCCAGCAGGTTCCCCGGCTGTTTCCCTTGATTCCACAGGAGCGGATCCGCTTCGTGGTCTGCAGCAATGAACCGGGATTTCTCGCCAATGCTGGGGAGGCATCAATTACACCATCACCGATGCACTCAGCAACCGGGGATCAATTGCTACTTTCCCACTGCGATTTAATCCTCGGACCGCCATCCACCTTCAGCGTATGGGCCGCATTTTTATCCGATACGCGCCTTTTGCACATTTCTGCGCGCGATCAGGATCTGCACCCTTCCCAGATCCGGCGAAGCACCCTCTTCTACGACTGGCGGCCCAACCGTGAAACGCAATCCTGATGCTGATGCTCGCCAGTTGCCGAAAAGCTTCTCGGGAGATAATGTGCCTGTGTGCGCGGGGCATCGTTTCCAGACATGAGCAATTCGGAGCTGTTGAATCCCGCCAGAGACATCTACCACCGCCTGCAGTGGCTGGCTGCGTACGAGCCCTCTTTGCTTTTGCCTGTTTCAGAGCTGCCGATGATGATGCGCTTGATCCGTAGAGTGCAGCCACGCCAGACAGAGCATGCTCTCATCCGGATCGGTCCGACCCACGATGGTGGCTACCTGATCCCCGATGATCTCGATGGCATTGGCAGCTGCTTTTCCCCAGGAGTCAATAACCAGATTGAATTTGACCTCGCCCTAGCCCGCCGAGGCATCCGCGTGCACATGGCCGACGCTTCCGTTGCGACACCGGATGGCATGGTAAGCAACATGACGTTTGCGCCGATGTTTCTGGGAGCGGAGGATCACGGTTCCGTCATGACCATGGAGTCGTGGGTGCAAAGGGTACAGGAGGAAGGCGATCACGATCTGATGCTGCAAATGGATATCGAGGGCTGCGAGTATGAAGTCATCGCGTCGATGTCCAGTGCCCTGTTGCGTCGCTTCCGCATCCTGGCAATAGAATTCCACCTTTTGCATAACCTTTGGAACCCAGGCTTCTTTCGGCTGGTAGCACCCCTTTTCCGTAAACTCGCCACCCACCATCAATGCGTACACCTCCACCCCAACAATTGCCAAGGGGTGATCGACAGGGGAGGCATTCAGATTCCCAGAATCATGGAGATGACGTTTTTACGCAAAGACAGAATCCAGCAAGACCTTGGTCCCTGCACCCAATTCCCGCACCCCCTTGATGCGGACAGCGCCGAACTCCCTACTCTCGTGCTGCCGCCCTGTTGGTGGATGCCTCAGAACGAAGAGTAAGGGACCAGGCGAGGAAACGTGGTGCGAATTAGGTCTCTGCTTGCTCAGTCTTCCGCCCAGACGTAGCGGGTTAGTTCACTACCATCGGGCTCTGGGGCGGCAAGAGCGAACTCGATGCAATCGGTGATTTCCGCGTCCACTTCACGCTCCAGCGCCTTGAGTTCGTCGGCCGTAGCCAGGCCGCGGGCGATCAGGTCGGCGGATAGGCGCTTGATCGGATCGCGTTGGGCCCAGAATTCCTTTTCTGCGGCGGCACGAAGCTCATCGGGATCCGCCAGAGAATGGCCACGGAAGCGGTAGGTGAGGCATTCCAGCAGTGTGGGACCCTCACCGGCCCTGGCGCGTTCGATGGCGCGCTGGGCGGCGGCACGAACCGCCAGCACATCCATGCCGTCTACCTCCTCTCCAGCCATGCCAAAGGCGGCGGCTTTGCGCCAGATCTCAGGATCGCTGGTGGCACGGTTGTGGTCCATGCCGATGGCCCAGCGGTTGTTCTCCACCACAAACAGAATCGGCAGCTTCCAGAGCGCAGCCATGTTCAGGCATTCGTAGAACTGGCCGACGTTGCAGGTGCCGTCTCCGAAGAAGGCCGCCGTCACGGAATCACTGTCCGCTTGGCCAAGGGCATCCCGTTTGTAGCGGCTGGTGAAGGCAGCTCCCAGCGCCACGGGAATGCCCTCACCGATGAAGGCATACCCCCCCAGGAGGTGATGCTCCCGCGAGAAGAGGTGCATTGATCCGCCCCGGCCTTTGCTGCAGCCGGTGGCTTTGCCAAAGAGCTCACTCATCACCTCGCGGGCCGGCACACCACAGCTCAGGGCATGGACGTGGTCGCGGTAGGTGCTGCAGAACCAATCATGCTGGAGACGCATGGCCTTGATCACACCTGTGCTGACCGCTTCCTGGCCGTTGTAGAGGTGAACGAAGCCAAACATCTTGCCGCGGTAGTACATCTCCGCGCACTTATCTTCAAAGCGCCTGCCCAACTGCATGTCGCGGTAGAGCATCAGGCCCTCCTCGCGCGTCACCTCGGCCGGTTCGCTTGGGTACAGCGACTGGTGTCGCAGAGCATGGCTGCCAGCCGCCTCGGGAACGGTTGCCGAAGACGGCAGGCCCGCATCCGCGGCGGCCTGGGCGGCGGCCTGGGCGGCGGCCATCTCCTGGTTCTTGGCTGGCGGCGTGCGACGAAGCGCACCGACTGTACGAGGTCCGTCCGCGCCCGACGGTCAAAACGACTGCCACTGCCTACAGTCGCTCCCCAGCCACCCGGACGCGTTGGACCTGCCGATCGATCATTTCCGCCTGCTGGGGGTCGGGCCGGCCAGCGACGCCCAGACCGTGCTCCGCACCCTGCAGCTGCGGCTGGATCGCCCACCCGACGAGGGATTCACGGCCGAAGCGCTCCAGGCCCGCGCCGAACTGCTCCGCGCCAGTGCCGACCTCCTCAGCGACGGGCCGCGTCGCGCCGCCTATGAGGCCGATCTGACCGCCCTGGCGGGCTCCGGGGCTCACGTGGTGCCCGTCCTGGAAATCCCCAGCAGCAAAGAGGTGGGCGGGCTGCTGCTGCAGTTCGAAGCCGACCAGCCCCTGGAGGCCTTCGAAATCGCCTGCCGCAGCCTGCAGCCTCCCCAGGCCCCGGCCCTGGGCAGCAGCCGCGAGGCCGATCTCACCCTGCTGGCCGGCCTCGCCTGCCTGGGGGCCTGCACCGAATTCGAGCAGCAGCGCCGCTACGAACGGGCTGCCCAGATCCTCCAGCAGGGTCTGCAGCTCCTGCAACGCATGGGACAACGTCCCGATCTGCGCGATCGCATGAACCGTGAGCTGGAGCGGCTCACCCCCTATCGGGTTCTCGATCTGCTCAACCGCGACCTGGCCAACAGCGGCGAGCGCCGGGAGGGCCTGACGTTGCTGGAGCAGCTGGTGGAGCGGCGGGGCGGGCTGGAGGGGGAGGCCGATCTCTCGTTCCCACCCGAGGAATTCCGCACCTTCTTCAAGCAGATCCGCCACCTGCTCACCGTGCAGGAGCAGGTGGATCTGTTCAGCCGCTGGGGCGATGCCGGCTCCCCCACCGCCGACTTCCTCGCCACCACGGCGCTGACCGCCTCTGGCTTTGCGCAGCGCAAACCCGAGCGGATCGCCGCGGCCCGCCAGCGGCTGCTGGCCAGCCAGCGCGCCGGGATTGAGCCCCTGCTCGCCAACCTCAGCCTGCTGCTCGGGGAGGTGGACACCGCCCGCGCCAGCTTTGAGGCGGGAGCCTCCCGGGAGCTGCGCTCCTGGGCGGGTCGCCAGAGCGACGATCCCCTCGGCCAGCTCTGCGCCTATTGCCGCGACTGGCTGAGCCGGGACGTGCTGCCGGGATACCGCGACCTGGAGGCCGACGCCGACCTGGACGCCTACTTCAGCGACCGCGATGTGATGGCCTACGTGGAGCGCGAAGACCGGATCAGCGGCCGCACCTACGGCGGGCCCGCGGCCCCACCGGCGGGCACCCCTGCCCCGGAGATAGCCGCCACCACCAGCACCGCTCAGACGTCCGACGATTCCCTCTCCTGGAGCTTCCCGCCCCTCGATTTCGGGGAGGGTTCCTTCAGCCCTGGGGCGGAAGCACAGCGTCCATCGGGGGGGCAGGAGCCCGAAGAGGTCGGTCTTGGACCGCTGCGCTGGCCCAGCCTTCCCCCTCTGCCCTCCCGATCCGCGTTGCGCGAGCAGCTGGCCGACCTGCCACCGGCTCCCTGGCTCGCCGCCGCAGCTGCCGCGGTGGCCGGCCTCGCATTGGTCACCGCCTGGATGCTGCGCCCGCGCCCCACCCCACCGCCGCTGCCCACAGGCGCGCGGCCCCCAGCGGTGGTGAGCCCTTCGCCGGCCCCCTCCCCCCAACCCGCCCCGACCGCGATCGTGCCCCTGCGGGATCCCCAGCCTGGGGAAAACCAGGTGCGCGCCCTGCTCGAGAGCTGGCTGGCAGCCAAGAGCAGCGTCCTCGGAGGCGGGCCGATGCCCCAAGGCATCGACGGCATCGCCCGACCCGAACAGGTCGATCGGCTGGCGGCGGAGCGGAGCGCCGATGCCGTGCGCGGCGAACGCCAGGCGATCGAGGTGTCGCTCTCTAGCTTGCGGATCGACCAGACCTCCCCTGGCCGGATCGCAGCCACGGCGGAACTCCGCTACAGCGACCGCCGCCTGGCGACCGATGGCCGGATGCTGGGGACCACCCCCCGCCAGACGATCCGCAACCTGTACATCTTCGGGCGCGACGATGGGCGCTGGCGTCTCGCCGCCCAGTCCCCCGCCCCCTGACCCCCCTCTTCTCTCCCGATGTTCGACGAGCTTTCCCAGCGTTTCGAAGCGGCCGTCAAGGGCTTGCGCGGCCAGGCCACGATCTCGGAGACCAATGTGGACGGGGCCCTGCAGGAGGTGCGACGCGCCCTTCTGGAGGCCGATGTCAGCCTGCCGGTGGTCAAGGAATTCGTTGAAGAGGTGCGGCGGCGGGCGGTGGGCGCCGAGGTGGTGCGGGGGGTAAGCCCCGACCAGAAGTTCATCCAGCTGGTGCACGAGCAGCTGGTGGAAACCATGGGGGGCGAGAACGCGCCCCTGGCCCGCGCCAGCGGCCGCCCCACCGTGATCCTGATGGCCGGCCTGCAGGGGGCGGGCAAAACCACCGCCACCGCCAAGCTGGGCCTGCATCTCAAGGAGCAGGGACGGCGGGCGCTGCTGGTGGCAGCCGATGTCTATCGGCCGGCGGCGATCGATCAGCTGCGCACCCTGGGCGAGCAGATCGATGTGGAGGTCTTCAGCCTCGGGGCCGACGCCCGCCCGGAGGACATCGCCGCCGCGGGGGTGGCCCGGGGCCGGGAGCAGGGTTTCGACACGGTGCTGGTGGACACCGCTGGCCGCCTCCAGATCGATGAGGCGATGATGGGGGAGATGGTGCGGATCCGCGAGGCCGTCCAGCCCGATGATGTGCTTCTGGTGGTCGACGCGATGATCGGCCAGGAGGCGGCCGAACTGACGCGGGCCTTCCACGAACAGGTGGGCATCACGGGCGCGGTGCTTACGAAGTTGGATGGCGATTCCCGGGGAGGCGCTGCCCTTTCGATCCGCAAAGTGAGCGGAGCACCGATCAAATTCATCGGCACCGGCGAGAAGGTGGAGGCCCTGCAACCCTTCCACCCGGAGCGGATGGCCAGCCGCATTCTCGGCATGGGCGATGTGCTCACCCTGGTGGAGAAGGCCCAGAAAGAGGTGGAGCTGGCCGATGTGGCGCGCATGCAGCAGAAGCTGCAGGAGGCGAGCTTCGACTTCTCCGATTTCGTGCAGCAGATGCGCCTGATCAAGCGCATGGGTTCGCTGGGGGGCCTGATGAAGCTGATCCCCGGCATGAACAAGATCGACGACGGCATGCTCAAACAGGGCGAGCAGCAGCTCAAAAAAATCGAGGCCATGATCGGATCGATGACGGTGGCCGAACGCCAGGACCCCGACCTGCTGGCCGCCTCCCCCTCCCGGCGCCGACGCATTGCCAGCGGCAGTGGCCACACCTCCGCCGAGGTGGACAAGGTGCTGAGCGATTTCCAGAAGATGCGCGGCTTCATGCAACAGATGACCCGCGGTGGCATGCCCGGAATGCCAGGGATGCCGGGCATGGGGGGCTTCCCAGGCATGGGCGGCTTCCCGGGAATGGGGGGCATGGCCGGTGGCATGCCTGGCATGGGCGCTCCCGGCGGGGCGCCGCCGCGCGGGGGCAGCCCGCAGCCACCGCGCCCCAAAAAACCCCGCAAGGGCTTCGGCGAACTCTGAGGGAGCAACCGTGGCGTCGGCGCGGGAGCGAACGCCCCCTCGCCACTGCCAGCGAGGAGGGCGCGGGTGATAGGGTCGAACGTTGGTATGTTCTCGATTCAGCTCCGATGATCAAGCTCCGCCTGAAGCGGTTTGGCAAGAAGCGGGAAGCGAGCTTCCGCCTCGTGGCCACCAACAGCACGTCCCGTCGCGACGGCCGACCGCTCGAGGAGCTCGGCTTCTACAACCCACGCACCAAGGAGACACGCCTCGACACCGAGGCCATTCGTGCGCGGCTCAGCCAGGGCGCCCAGCCCACCGATTCGGTGCGCTCCCTTCTGGAGAAGGGTGGCCTGCTCGAGAAGTCGATCCGCCATGCCGAAGTGGTGGGCAAGCGCAAGCAGGCCGAGGCCCGCGATGCCGCCGCTGCTGAAGCACGCAAAGCGGAAGCTGAAGCGAAGGCCGCCGCGGCCGCCGCTGCAGCCGAGGCCGAGGCCGCCGCTGCCGAAGCCGCCGCCGCTCCCACTGAGGAAGCGAGCACAGAAACCGAGACCGCAGAGGCCTGAGCCCCCACAGCCCTCTGAGCGCCCCCATCCCCACCGAAGACCCCTCGGGCACCCCCCTGCCCGAGGTGCGTCGCGTGAGCCTGGCGGCTCCAGAAGCGGCTCTGGCCTTGTCCGGGGAGGGTGAAGGCAGCCTTCGGAGAATCGAGGCCCTCACCGGGGCATCCCTGGTGCTGCGCGGCCTCGACCTTCACATCCAGGGGCGCCCTACCCAGGTAGAGCGCTGTGTCGCCCTGATTGACCTGCTTCGCCCCCTCTGGGAGGCAGGCGAGCGCATCGGCTCGGTTGATCTGCAGTCGGCCCTCACCGCCCTCGATACCGGCAGAGGCGAGCAGCACCGAGCCCTGGGTCGCCAGGTGCTCGCCCTCAGCCACAGCGGACGCCCCCTGCGCCCCCGCACCGCGCGCCAGAAGGCCTTCGTGGATGCGATCGAGCGCCACGATCTCACCCTGGCCATCGGCCCGGCCGGCACGGGCAAAACCTTCCTGGCCACCGTGCTGGCGGTGCGCCTGCTGCAGGAGCGGCGCGTGGAGCGCCTGGTGCTCACCCGTCCCGCCGTGGAGGCGGGCGAGCGGCTTGGCTTCCTGCCCGGCGACCTCCAGCAGAAGGTGGATCCCTTCCTGCGCCCCCTCTATGACGCCCTGCATACGGTGCTTGGCCGCGAGCGCGCCGAGCAGCTGCAGGAGAAGGGGGTGATCGAGGTGGCCCCCCTGGCCTACATGCGCGGCCGCACCCTCGCCGATTCGTTCGTGATCGTCGATGAGGCCCAGAACACCACCACCGCCCAGATGCGCATGGTGCTGACGCGGCTGGGGGAGAACTCGCGCATGGTGGTCACCGGCGATGTCACCCAGATCGATCTGGCGCCGGGCCAGCTCAGCGGCCTGGTGGAAGCGGAGGAGGTGCTGCGGGGGGTGGAAGGGGTGGCGATCTGCCGTTTCAGCGACGCCGATGTGGTGCGCCATCCGCTGGTGCAACGCCTGGTGCAGGCCTATGAACGGCGGAGTCGGGGCCGATAGGGAGATCCGCACACCAGCGTCCGGCAGTGATCGTTGGGCGCTGGCAGGATGAAGCGAGTTTCCACCTTCCTGCCGCCATGCCGGCCAGCAGCAATTTTCAACAGGCCATTCAGGAAGCCCAGATGGGCTCCCTTGTGGGCCCCAACGTGGTGCGTCGCGCCCTGCCCTACGTGGGCGGTGGCATGGTGCTCACGGCCGCCGGGGTGATGGGCGGCCTTTCGATGATCGCCACCCCGATCTTCCAGCCCCTGTTCATTGTGGCGATCATCGCCAACCTGATTCTCTTTTTCGTTTCCCAGAACGTTGCCCTCAAGGGCAACAACGGCACGGCCCTGCCCCTGCTCGCCACCTACAGCCTGCTCACCGGCTTCACCTTGAGCGGCCTGGTGGCCATGGCGATCGGCAAAGCCGGCATCGGTTCGGTGGCCACCGCTGCCCTGGCCACCGGCATCACCTTCGTGATTGCCTCGGTGGTGGGCAAGCGCATGAGTGACAGCGTCGGCCAGGCCCTTGGCGCCGCCGTCGGTCTCGGCATCGTTGGCTTGCTGATCGCCATGGTGATCCAGCTGGTGGGTTCGATCTTTGTGCCCGGCTTCGGGGGCAACGGCTTCGAGCTTCTGATCGCCGGCTTCGGCACCGTCCTCTTCGTGGGCGCTGCCTTTGTCGACTTCTACACCATGCCCCGCAGCTACCGCGATGACCAGTATCTGGCGGGCGCCCTGGGCATGTATCTCACCTACATCAACCTCTTCGTGTTCATCCTCAGGCTGATCATCGCCCTCCAGGGCGGTGGCCGCCGTGACTGACCCCTCCAGCAGCTTGCCTGCCAGGGCCGGATCATCCGGCCCTTTTTTCATGGCCGCGGTGCCCTAAGGGCAACCAGCCGGAAAGCTGAGCCCCCCGGATCTCAGGGATCGGGAGCGGCTCCTAAGGTCATGGCTCGTGAGGTTCCGGGAGAAAAGCGTGAGGGTTCTGGTCACCGGAGGCGCCGGCTACATCGGCAGCCACACCGTGCGGGCGCTCTGCCGGGCCGGACACGACGTGGTGGTTCTCGACAACCTCGTTTACGGCCATCAGGACATCGTGCGGGACGTGCTGGGGGTGCCCCTGGTGGTCGGGCAGGTGGGCGATCGGGCCCTGCTCGACGCCGTGCTGGCGGGAGCCCATCCCGCCCTGGCTGGCAGCAACCTGGAGGGCCGGTCGATCGAGGCGGTGCTCCACTTCGCCGCCTATGCCTACGTGGGCGAATCGGTGAGCAACCCGGCCAAGTACTACCGCAACAACCTCGGCGACACCCTGAGCTTGCTCGAGGCACTGATCGCCCCGCCCACCCCGATCCCGATCGTCTTTTCCTCCACCTGCGCCACCTATGGCGTGCCCCAGCAGGTGCCGATCACGGAAGATCACCCCCAGGCCCCGATCAACCCCTACGGCCGCAGCAAGTGGATGGTGGAGCGCCTGCTGATCGACTTCGCCGCCGCCTATCGGTTGCCCAGCGTGATCTTCCGCTACTTCAATGCCGCGGGCGCCGATCCGGAAGGGGGCCTGGGGGAAGACCACGATCCGGAAACCCATCTGATTCCGCGGGTGCTGGACGCGATGAGTGGCCGCGAGCCCTACCTGCAGATCTTCGGGGATGACTACCCAACCCCCGATGGCACCTGCATCCGCGACTACATCCACGTCAGCGATCTCGCCGATGCCCACGTGCTGGGGCTCGAGCGGCTGCTGCGGCTGCGGGAGCGCGAGGAAACCCTCTCCGAGCCGCTGGTTTACAACCTCGGCAACGGCACCGGCTATTCGGTGCAGCAGGTGATCGAGACGGCCAAGGCGGTCACGGGGCGCGGCCTCCTGGCCCATGTGGCCCCGCGGCGGGAGGGGGATCCCGCCCAGCTGGTGGCGGGGGCCGAGAAGGCGCACCGCGACCTGGGCTGGCGGCCCCGCTACCCCGATCTGGGCACGATCATTGAGCACGCCTGGAGCTGGCATCGCCACCGCCACGCGCCTGAGGCGTGAACCGGGCGGGCCAGGGTCGAGCCAGGGGTTCACCGCTGAACAGTCCCTGGACCGGCATCGCCACGCTGCGCCAGTAGGCCTCAATCAAGGTGTCGCCCCGGCGGTAGTAGGCGAGCAGCAGGCCGGGATCCGGGAACTTGGCTGTGAGGTTGCAGGGTTCAACCACCGTGCCGTAGCTGCCGGTGGCCCCCGCCTCCAGCCAGCGCAGGGCGCTCATCTGCCTGGATCCGGTGAGCTGACCGACGAACGAGGTGAGCTGATCGGCCACCGCCCCGGGCCGGAAACGGTTGGTCGTGATCGCGGGCACGTGGGCCAGCCCCGTGAAATAGGCCATCACATCCTTGGCCCCCCGAAGCGCCTGGCCCTGCAGCACGCGCACCTGGAAGCCGGGCCCGACG
>JBKDOZ010000126.1:0-23052 GCA_046342735.1 Synechococcaceae cyanobacterium | reverse complement strand
CGACCCCCTCGCCCTGCCGATCTCCACCGGCATCGAAGAAGACCGCAACAACGGAGCCGCCACGGTGGATGCGATCCGCCGCATTCGCACCCAGCTGCCAGGGGTGCACGTGGTGTTGGGGGTGAGCAACGTCAGCTTCGGTCTCTCACCGGCTGCGCGCATCGTGCTCAATTCGGTTTTCCTGCACGAGTGCTGCCAGGCGGGCATGGATGCCGCCATCGTGAGCCCGGCCAAGATTCTTCCCCTCGCCAAGATCAGCGAAGAGAATCAGCAGGTGTGCCACCAGCTGATCTACGACGAGCGCCGTTTCGAGAACGGCATCTGCGTCTTCGATCCCCTCACCGAACTCACCACGATGTTCGAGGGGGTTTCTGCCAAGGAGGCGCGGGCCAGCGGTCCGTCCCTGGCCGATCTACCGGTGGAGGAGCGGCTCAAGCAGCACATCATCGATGGTGAGCGCATCGGCCTCGAGGCAGCCCTCGAAGAGGCCCTGCTCAGCTACCCGCCCCTGCAGATCATCAACACCTTTTTGCTCGATGGCATGAAGGTGGTGGGCGAACTGTTCGGCTCCGGCCAGATGCAGCTGCCCTTTGTGCTGCAGAGCGCCGAAACGATGAAGTCTGCGGTGGCTCACCTCGAGCCCCACATGGAGAAGATCGAGGGCCAATCCAACAGCAAGGGCAAGTTTCTCATTGCCACCGTCAAGGGTGATGTGCATGATATCGGCAAGAATCTTGTCGATATCATCCTCACCAACAACGGCTATGAGGTGATCAACCTCGGCATCAAGCAAAGCGTGGAGCAAATCGTTGAAGCCCAACGCCTGCACAACGCTGACTGCATTGCCATGAGCGGTCTTCTGGTGAAATCCACCGCCTTCATGAAGGACAACCTGGAAACCTTTAACCGCGAGGGTATTCAGGTTCCGGTGATTCTGGGCGGGGCCGCCCTCACGCCCCGCTTTGTCCATGGCGATTGCCGCTCCGTGTATCAGGGTCAGGTGATCTACGGCCGCGATGCCTTCGCCGATCTGCGCTTCATGGATGCGCTGATGGAGGCCAAGAACGCTGGCCTTTGGGAGGATGGCCAGGGCTTCCTCGATGGCGCCCCCGCCGGCCTGGGCCTGGCGGATCCACCGGTTGAGGAGAGCAGCAGCCCACCGGAGAGCAGCCAGCCGGCCGCTGCAACCTCAGCCAGCGACCCTGCGGTGCCCATCAGCTCCACGCCATCAGCGGCTCCAACGGAACCGAACGACAGCCGCTCCGCTGTGGTTCCCGAGGAGCCCGCCCTGCAGCCCCCCTTCTGGGGCTCCCAGGTGCTGCGGGAGGAGGAGATCGACCTGGCGGAGGTGGTGGCCTATCTCGATCGCAATGCCCTGTTCGCGGGGCAGTGGCAGCTGCGCAAGAGCCAGCAACAGAGCCGCGAGGAGTACGAGGCGATGCTGGCCGAGAAGGCCGAGCCGGTGCTCCAGCACTGGCTGGCCCGCAGCCTCGAAGAGAAGCTGCTGCATCCGCGGGTGGCCTATGGCTACTTCCCCTGCGGACGCCTTGGCAATGCCGTGGTGCTGTTCGATCCGGCCCCCCTCGCCGCTGGGGATCGGCCCGGAGGTGCGGGGCCGGAGCTGGGCCGCTTCCTGCTGCCCCGCCAGCGATCCGGCAACCGCTATTGCATCGCCGATTTCTATCAAGATCTCGCCAGCGATGGGGTGGGTCCATTCCGCCCCACCGATGTGCTGCCCATGCAGGCCGTCACCATGGGCGAGCGCGCCAGCGCCTTCGCCCAGGAACTCTTCCGCGCCGACCAATACAGCGACTATCTCTATTTCCACGGCCTGGGGGTGCAGATGGCGGAGGCGCTGGCGGAATGGGTGCACGCCCGCATCCGCGGCGAACTCGGCTTCGCCGATCCCCAGGGGATGCCCCTGCGCGACGTGCTGGCCCAGCGCTACCGCGGCAGCCGCTACTCCTTCGGCTATCCCGCCTGTCCGAACGTGGCCGATTCGCGCCCCCAGCTCGACTGGCTGGGGGCCGAGCGCATCGGCCTCACGATCGATGAAAGCGACCAGCTCGACCCCGAGCAAAGCACCACGGCCCTCGTGGCTCTCCACAGCCAGGCGCGCTACTTCAGCGCCTGAGCTTCAGCGCCTGAGGCGGGCGCCGTGGCAACCTCGGGTGGCTCCCGCCCCCCGTTTCCCATGGCCATCGCCGGACCCAACGCGATCGACGACGCCATCGCCGCCGGCCTCGACCTCGATGGCAGCCCTCTCCCTGACGCCATGCTCACCCTCTACCGGGAGGTGATGGATCTGGAAAACGCCCGCCCCCGCAGCGGCGTCACCAAATCCATGCGCAACCGCATCGTGCGCAGCGGCGCCAAGCACCTCGATCGCCAGACCCTCGACCAACGCCTGCAAGAGGCCGGCTGGGCGGGCCTGAGCGAGAAGGAGATCGCCTTCTACTACGGCTGAGATCGCTCTCAGCTGCAGAGATCTTCGAGACTGTCGATCACCTCCTGCTGAAACTCCTCCAGATCGTCGCTGTCGGAGAGATCGATCCCTTCGCCGGCGGCGTTCTGGGTGAGCTCCTGGAAATGGAAGGCACCCTCACCGTGGGCCAGGAACTCCATCGCGGAGGGTTCACCGCTCTCCTTGTAGGCGTCGCAGAGGGCCATGAAGGCCGCATCCTCGGTGAAATCCCAGCTCATGAAGGGGCGACGCGTTGGCTCGCGGGGTTGTCGTCTCTGGTTCTTTAACGCCTGCCCCCCGGATTCCGTCAACCACCCGGACGCACTTTGTGCCAGTCTCCCGTCAGACTCCTGCCTCCGTCGTCCGATCCCCGGCCGTGGCCGTCTCCTTCGATCCCGAGTCTTCCCGCCAGTCGGAGCCAGGCCCCCGCAACGTGCTCGGCGGCCCTCTCGACCTCTGCGGCTGCCAGCCGATGACCGGTTGGTTCCGCGATGGCAGCTGCCGCACCAACCCCGGTGACCTGGGCCGCCACACCGTCTGCTGCGTGGTCGACGAGCGTTTCCTCTCGTACACCAAGGCCCAGGGCAACGACCTCTCCGCCCCCGCGCCCGACTACGGCTTCCCCGGCCTGCGTCCCGGCGATGCCTGGTGCGTCTGCGCCGGCCGCTGGCTGGAGGCCTATGAGGACGGGATGGCCCCGCCGGTGCGCCTGGAGGCCTGCGAAGCCTCGACCCTGGAGGTCATCCCCCTGGAGGTGTTGCGGGAGTACGCCGTCTGAGGCGGCCCCCCGCAGACCGAACGGCAGGCTCACCAGGGGATGGCCTGCCCGTCCCAGGCCAGAAAGGCGCCGCTGTGCTCCGGGCGCTGCTGCGCCAGCACCGCCAGCAGCTGCTCGGCCGCCCGCTCCGGGCTGAACAACCCCTCCGGCGCCACACCCCCCCGGAACGGCTGCGACAGCCCCGTGGCGGTGGTGCCCGGGTGCAGCAGGGTCACTCCCGTCAGGGGACGGCGCCGCCGCCACTCAACCGCCAGCGTGGTGAGCAGCTGGTTTTGGGCGGCCTTGGCGGCGCGATAGGCGTACCAGCCCCCCAGGCGGTTATCGCCGATGCTCCCCACCCGCGCCGAGAGGCTGGCGAAGCGGCAGGGCTGATCCCGCGGCAGGCATCCCTCCACCGCCTGGGCGAGCAGGAGTGGGCCCCAGGCGTTGATGGCGAAACTGCGCTCCAGCCAGTCCCGCCGCACCTGGGAGAGGCGTTTCTCCGGCTGCAGGCTGGCGTCGTGCAGCAGGCCGCTGGTGTGGATCACCAGCCTCAGCTGCGGCAGGCACGCCGCCGCCCGGTCCGCGAAGGAGGCCAGGCTGGCGTCGTCGGCGAGATCCAGGGGGAGGTGGCGTTCCTCCTCGGGGTCCCGGCCCGCCGACCAGATCTCGAGATGGGGGCAATGGCGGGGCAGGGCGGCCAGGAGGGCCGTGCCGATGCCCCCGCGCCCCACCACCAGCGCCTTCCCGCCCCAATGGCTCCAGTCGTGGGGATCGGTGGTGGCCATGGCGGGACGGCAGATGGCGCATGATGGCAGCGCTCCGGCAGCGGAGGAGGCCCGAACGGAGGCTTGATGGCTCTGCGCATCGCTGTGCTCGGAAAGGGGGCCTGGGGCAGCACCCTGGGGGGGCTCTGGCAGCGCGCCGGCCACGATGTGCGCCGCTGGTCCCGCCGCGATGGCGGCGATCCGGCCGCCGTGCTCACCGGCGCCGACCTGCTCGTCTCGGCGGTGTCGATGGCGGGGGTGGAGGGGTTGGCCCGCCACCTCGGCCCGCTCTGGCCCGAAGGGCTGCCCCTGCTCAGCTGCAGCAAGGGGATCGACCAGGAGGGTCTGTGCACCGCCGCCCAGCTCTGGGGTCGCCACCTGCCCCCGGTGGGCCTGGCGGTGTTGAGCGGCCCCAACCTGGCCGATGAACTCGACCGCGGCCTGCCGGCGGCGAGCGTCATCGCCAGCCAGGAGGCCGGCCTGGCCCGGCGCCTGCAGGCGGAGCTGGGGGCTCCCAACCTGCGTCTCTATACCAACGGCGATCCGATCGGCACCGAGGCCGCCGGCGCCCTCAAAAACGTGATGGCCCTGGCGGCGGGCATCAGCGACGGGCTGGGGCTGGGGGCGAACGCCAAGGCCTCGCTGCTCTGCCGTGGCCTGGCGGAAATCGGCCTGGTGTTGCAGGCCCTGGGGGGCCAGAGCGCCACGCTCTACGGCCTGGCCGGGCTGGGGGATTTGCTGGCCACCGCCAACAGTCCCCTCAGTCGCAACCATCGCTTCGGGGTGCAGCTGGCCCGTGGCGCCGATGAGGCCACGGCCCTGGCGGCCGTGGGCGCCACCGTGGAAGGGGCACCCACGGCGCGGGCGGTGCTGCGGCTGGCGGCGCGCCAGGGGTGGCGGCTGCCGATCAGCGAACAGGTGGTGGCCCTGTTGGACGGGCGCATCGAGGCCGGCCGGGCGGTGCGGGCCCTGATGGAGCGGGATCTGCGACCGGAGGCCGACGGATGATCCGCCGGGGTGCGGCAGGCGAAGCGATCGGCAACGGCGGCCTGGCCGCCCTGCATGTGGAGGCCTTCAGCGAGACTCCCGGAGCCGGCAACGGGGCGGCCGTGGTGCGTTTGGAGGCTCCCGCGGATGACGGCTGGATGCAGGCGGTGGCCGCCAGCCTGCGCCAATCGGAAACGGCCTTTCTGCTGCTCGAGGGGGGGAGCTGGCGGTTGCGCTGGTTCCCCCCCACCCAGGAGGTGCCCCTGCGCGGCCACGCCACCCTGGCGGCCCTCCTGGCGCTTGGTCACTGGGGCCAGGTGGTGCCGGGCCAGGCGCTGCCCCTCCACACCCGCAGCGGATCCCTGGCGGTGGGGCTGGAGATCCCCCCCGCTGCGGAGACCCCGGGCCGGGGCTGGATCACCCTGCCGGCGGGGGAGCTGCTGGCGGAACCCACTCCAGCGGCGCTCGCCGCCTTGCTCAGGTCGCGACTGGGCGGCGAGGTGGAGAGCTTCTGGCGCTCACGGCTGGGCTACGCGGTGGCGCTGGTGGGGGCCACGGCTCCCCTGGGCGCGTTGGGTGGTTTGGCCGCTTCGCTCTCCCCCGACCTGCACGATGGCCTGGTGGTGATGCAGGCCCTGCCGCCGCCGGGCTTCTCGGAGGCGCCGCCACCGTCGGTGGCCGGTGAACCCGCCGATTACCGCCTGCGTTTCTTCGCCCCAGGCCTGGGCATTCCCGAGGATCCGGTCACCGGATCCGCCCACGCCCTGGTGTCCCCCTGGTGGATGGAGCGGCTGGGACGGTCACGGGTGGTGGGCTGGCAATGCTCCGACCGTCCTGGGGGGATGGCCTGCGAGGCCCCTTCTTCCGCCACAATCCGCCTGACCGGTTCGGGGCATCTTCTTTGGCACGGAACCTTGCTGGCCAGGCCGCCCGCCTGCCCCGCCGACTCGCCGGCCTCGCGGCTCTGGCGAAGCCTGGGCTGCAACGACTGATCCGTGCTGGCCGCCACCACCCGGTGGTCCTCACCGCTCCGCTGGCCCTGACGGCGGCCCTGGCGGTGGGGGTGGGCTTTGCCGCCCAGGCCCTGCTCAGCCCCACGCCCCGGGGCGGAGACCGCCAGCTGTTGGAGGCCCTGATCGCGGCCCCCAGCGCCCCTCCCTCCGCCCCCTCCTCCTCCTCGCCCGCCAGCCCCCCCGCTGCGGCCCCCGGGACCCCTGCCGCCTCTGCGAAGGCCCCGGCTCCCGGCTCCGCCCCTGCCCCCCCCGGCCCGGGGGGCCTGGCGGTGCCCGCCGCAGGCCCGGAGCTGCCCCTGGAGATCCGGGTGGCCCTGCTCAAGCTTTCCTCCTGGCCCCGGCTGAGCGCCAGCGGCCCCTGGCGCCTGCGCGATCGGGACGGCCAGGTGCTGCAGCAAGGTGCCGCCGGCCAGGCCGTGGAGGTGGGCGAGGCCCTGGCCCGACGGGCCGAGATCTGGTTGGAGACGGGGGCTGGCCAGCATCTGCAGGCCGATGGCCGGCCGTTCGAGGGGCGGTTTCGCCTGTTGCGCGGCGATGGCGGCCTGCGGGTGGTGAACCATCTGCCCCTGGAGAGCTACATCAGCTCGGTGGTGGGCGGGGAGATGCCCTCCCACTGGAACATGGAGGCCTTGCGGGCCCAGGCCGTGGCAGCCCGCTCCTACGCGATGGCCCACATGGCCCGACCCGCCGATGACCACTGGCACCTGGGGGATACCACCCGCTGGCAGAACTACACAGGGCTGGCCGGCGTCACAGGCCGCACCCGCGAAGCCACCGCCAGCACGGCCGGTGTGATCCTCAGCTACCGCGGCGGCATCGTCGAGAGTCTGTATGCCGCCACCCAGCAGATCGTCGATGAGGCCCACGGCCATCTCGGCGCCAGCATGAGCCAAACGGGCGCCCAGGAACTGGCGGAGCGCGGACTGCGTTTCAACGAGATCCTGGGCCGCTACTACCGCGGTGCCTCGCTGGCCCGATTGCAGGCCGGTGCGAGCTGAGCGCTACTGGCAGAGGGCCCTGGAGGTCTCGGAGCGGGCGCGCGCCGTTGGTGCCCTGGTGCCCCTCGGCACGGAGATCGATGCCTTGGATGGGATCGATCCCTTTGTGGTGCGGCGGCTCACCAGCCGTCCCCCCCGCCACCTGCGCCCGGAGGGCCCCAAGCCCAACCCTTTTCTGCCCTGGGATCCGCCCCTGGAGGTGGACCGGCTCGCCAGTGGCCATGTGCTCCTGCTCAACAAATATCCCGTTCAGCCCGCCCACCTGCTGGTGATCAGCCAGCAGTGGCGCCCCCAGAGCGGTTGGATCGAGCCCGCCGACTGGCAGGCGGTGGCGCATGTGGCGGCTGACACCGGTGGCCTTTGGTTCTTCAACAGCAGCGCCACCGCGGGCGCCAGCCAGCCCCACCGCCACCTGCAACTGCTGCCCCGGCGCCCCCAGGAGCCCAGCTGTCCCCTGGCACCCCTCCTGGAGGACCAGCTTGCCGGAGCGGCCCCCTGGCCCTGGGCCTACCGCCTCAGCCGCCGCTTCGATGCCGAGGGGGGCAGCGATCTCCCGGAGCTCTATGCCGATCATGCCGTTGCCCTGGGCCTGGGCAGCCCGCTGGAGGATCCCGCCCCGCGCCACGCCTACAACCTGCTCTTCGATGACCACTGGTTCCTGACGGTGCGGCGGGTGCAGGAGCACTGCGCCGGTTTCAGCATCAACGGTCTGGGGTTTGCCGGCTACCTGCTCTGCACCGAACACTCCGACCGGGATTGGCTGCAGCGCCAGGGTCCCTGGCGGTTGCTGGCGGCGGTGGCGGCCCCTGGATCCTGAAGCTGCGGCGCAGATTCCGTGATTCCACGGTTGCGCAGTGGCTCGGAGGTGGGGCTCTGTGAAAAGAGCGCCGGCCGCTGAGGGCCGAGCGCCACTGTCCACCCTTCGATTGCCTTCTCGATCCCGTTGTTGGCCATGGCCCGACTCTCACCCACCACTTCTGCTAACCCCACCTCCCACCCCATGCCCACGACCCTTCCCCAGCCCACAACCCTTCCCCAGCCCACAACCCTTTCCAAGACCCAGGCCCGCGCCCTGCGCCAGCGCAACCGCCTGGTGGAGGAGCACCATCACCTGGTGCCGCCCCTGGCCCAGCACTACGCCCGCCGCTGCCCCGAACCGACCGAGGATCTCCGGCAGGTGGGGCTGATGGGGCTGCTGCGGGCGGCGGAGCTCTACCGCCCGGAGCAGGGCACGCCCTTCGCCGCCTTCGCCAGGCCCCACATCCGCGGGGCGATTCTTCACCATCTGCGCGATGTGGCCCCTGCGGTGCGTTTGCCCCGCCGCCAGGCGGAGCGGCTCGACCAACTGCGCCGCCAGGAGGAGCGTGCGGAGCGTGGCACGTCAACCAAAGCCGCAGCAGCCCTCTCCCTCGCCGCCCCCGAAAGGGAAGTGCTGTTGCGGCAACGGCAGCTCTGCCGCCCGCTGCCCCTGGAGGAGTCGCTGCTGGAGAGCCTCAGCAGTGAGCCGGAGGAGAACGAGGGATTGGAGGCCCCAGGCTCGGCCCATGCCCTCAAGGCACTGCTGGAGCGCCTGGAGCCCCGGCACCGCCGTGTGGTGGCCCAGGTGGTTCTCGCGGGCCGCAGTTACCGGGGGCTGGCCCAGGAGCTGGGGGTGAGCCCGCTGACGGTGAAGCGATTGCTGCATGAGGGCCTCGACAGCCTGCGGCAGCAGCTGGAGGCGGCTGGATTCAGCCGCCCGGGCTGCCGGCATCCCGTTCCATCTGCCGCTCCAGCGTGCTGATGGCGGCGCTCACGGCGGCCAGCTGACGCTCCAGACCATCACGCCAGGCCGAGAGCATGCGCAGCTTGCGCTCCTGGATGCGGCGGCGGCCCGAGCCGCCCTCCTCCAGGCCGGAACAGCAGCCAAAGGGGGGGAACATGGGAGGATGCTGGCGATTTTCCAGGTTCTAGCGAGCGGAGCTCCGCCGCCGGGGCCCTTGCGCCGGTCACGCTCCTTTTCCCCCACCTTTCCTCGGGTCGCGGCATCATCCCCCGGGGGCTTGCCATCCCCCGGACTCTCCCTGCCTTCCCACGCGGGGCACCGGTCCCTTCTCCCCCTGCCTCGATCCCGGTTTGAGCGTGGTGCGATCCCCTGGTTCCCTAGCCACCGTTGCCCTCGTGGTGGCGGTTGTCTCCGTGGTGCAGGCGCCAGCGGGCCACGCCTATGTGGCGTTGATGGCCGGCCAGAGCGCCCGACCGCTGCGGGGCACGTTCAACAACGTGCCGGTGCTCCATTCCAACCAGCCCGAGGAGGTGGCGGGGGAGGGGATCCTGATCAACACGGCGCCTGGCCAGGCCGTCGCGGTGGAAACCGGCCAGTGGCTGCGCAACGCCGAGTTCAACTTTGATGGCGAATTCGGCTTGCATCTGCACCACAAGTATTTCCCCCCCAGCCGCGGCTCCACCGGCCCTGATGGGCGGCGGCCGGAGCTCACCATCGCCACGGTGCTCCTCAACCCCGGCCTTAAGCCCGTGCACATCCGCTTCGAAACCGGAGCGGTGCGCAACAGCTTTGAGGCTCCTTATCTGGCCAATAACCTCATGGGGGTCAAGCCGCTCGGTCCCCGCCCCTGGAACACCGGCCCCGGGGACGCCACCGCCGTGCAGATGCTGCGGGGCCGGCTCGACCCGCGGCTGAGTGAGGAGATCACCGTTCCCCCACGCAGTCGCCTGGTGCTGTTCACCACGCGCCTACCCGCGCTGGGCATCGCCAATGCCCTGCTGCGGGGGCGCAGTGATGGGCCGTTCCAGATGGCTGTGGTGGCCGCCAAACGGGCTGGCAGCGAGGAAGACGTGCTGGCGGTGCTCGATGCGGGCCAGCTGGCACCGGGTCGCATCTATCTGGATCGCGTTGCCGAGATCAACAACCGCACGGTTTTCTCACGGGTCGGAGGGGTCGCCCTGGGGGATCGTTACCGGGCTGCGCTGCGCCACAACCTGCAGCAGTCAGGTCCCTTGCATGTTCCTTTTACCAGCACCGATCGCCACCACTTCGGCACCGGGGAAGTGCAGGTGAATCCGCTGGCCATTCGCATGGTCGATTCCTCCCTCGACAACGTCGGCACCTACGGCGTGCGCTTCGACGTTGATCTGCAGCTACGCGGCGACGGACCCTACGAGCTGGTGATGAGCCATCCCTCCCCCTCCGGCGGCCGCAATTTCACGGCCTTCCGAGGGTCCCTGGAGATCGAGACCCCTTCCGGCCGCCAGGATGTGCACGTGGGCCTGCGCTCCGGCCAGAGCCTCTCGCTGGCCACCCTGCAGCTCGATCCCGCCGTGGAAACCCCGGTGCGGGTGAGCATGGTGTACCCCGCGGATGCCACACCCGGGCACCTGCTGAGCGTGGTGCCCTCGAGCCAGCTGGCGATGCTGCGGGAGCGCGAGCGCCAGGTGGAGTTGGCGCGGATGAACCGGCCGGCGGTCGCCCCAGCATCACCGCCTCCTGTGGAGGCCACGGCCAGCCCAGCGGTTCCCGGCCCCCTGCGACCACCTCCGGGTTTGCTGGGAAGCCCCTCGCCGGCGCCGGCCCGCCCCGCCTGGATCCCGCCGCCCCCGCCGCCCCCCATGCGCCCCCGCGTGGTCGCCCCCGCTGTGCCGTCGACCACGGGCGGCGATTATGTGGATCGCTACCGTCAGGCGATCGAGGAGCAGCGCCGCATGATGCAAGGTTGGCAGGCACCATGAGCGACCGCTGAGGGGGAGGTCAGATGGCGGCAAAAGGAGGCGAGGCAAGTCAGCGCATCGCCCTGACCCTGGCCACCGACCTGGTGGAGCAGATCGATCGGCTCAAGGAGCAGATGGGACTGCGAAGCCGCGGGCGGGTGCTGGAACAGCTCCTTGAGGAGCTCCTGCAGGGGGAGCCGGAGGGGGAGGAATCCGGCGAGGAAACGGCCTTTCTTGAGGAGGGCTCCCCGCCAACGCCCCCACCCCGCGGCGAGATCGACGACCAGGCGGCCCTGGTGCTCGTGGGCCGAGGGGCCCTGGAGGCCCGTGCGACTCCGGGGGCGGCGGCGGAGGAATCCGACGAGCTCCAAGGCTCCAGTTCGCGTGGGGGCGGCATCGAGCTCCCCGGTTTCGTGCGAAAACGCACCAGCGAGATCCGCCGCAGCCTGCGGGCCGAGCCTGGCCCCAGCGCCCCACCCTTGGCACCCCTCCCCCAGCTCTCCGCATCGGTGGCCCAGCAGGCCCTGCAGGAGGTGCGCGACCACTGGTTGGGGCTGTACGGCAGTGACGCGAATGCGGCGGTGGTGGAGGCGGCGATGATCTGGTTGGGACGGGACATCTGGCCCCAGAGCGACCAGAGCGAAGGGCGGCGGTTCAGCTGGAGCGAGGCTTGCCGGGCGATGCGGGATGTGGTGCCGGCGTGGAGCGATGCCCCCCCCAGCCTGGAGCGCGTCATCGTCACCGCTGGCGTTCTGGAGGATCCGTTTAGTGCGGCCACGTTGACCGTACGGATTCCCACCTTGATTCATCGCTTCATGCATCGCTTCCGCAAGCGACCCCAGGGCACCTCGTTCCAGACCCTGGAGCACACGATGACCGTGCAGGGGGCTTTGAAGCTGCTGCAGTTGCCCACCGATGCGGGCCATGCCATTTCTCTGGCGCAGATCCGGGAGGCCTACCGGGAGCGGGCGTTGAGTCACCATCCCGATGCCGGTGGTTCGGTGGAAGCGATGCGCCGTCTGAATGAGGCCTACCAATTGCTGAAGGATCTCTACCGCCAGCGGGATTCCTGAGTTCGCTGATCTCTTGGAAGAGACTCATTCCGGGCCTCTCCCGTGGTCCTAAATGAGACTTTCGGGACGACATTCGGTTGTTGAGATGCTGTTTTTTCTTTCTGGCTGCTGCTTGCCAGGGGGCGCTCCCCAGTGGGCTTGGTTGCTGGCTGGAAGTGCCCACGCTGGTCGGCGCTAGGCGATCCCCACGCCCAAGGACCCCGACTTGGGCCGGCTGGAATCGGATGCATGGGCCGCAGTGTCTATTTGGTCTCAGGTGAATCCCGATTACGGTCTTGTATGGCGCCGCAGTTGCGACATAGGGGAGCGATTGCCTTCTGGTTTGTTGGTGCTGTTCGATTGCGCTTGTGGTACTGCTTCTTCGCGCCTGCGGCAGCCGGGACCCGTCGCCTTCTGGCAAGTCGCGTTGTGCGTGTTTCGCTCACTCCGTAGGCCGGCAACGCAGTGACCGGCTATTCGCCATTCCGTCGGGGCTGGCCTGGGCGGGTTGGGGTGGGGTGGGCTTGGGTGAAGGCCGTAGCGAAAAAGAAACGCGAAAATGCGTCTGATTATCTCAGGCAAGACTCGTGCTTAGTCTAGAACTAAGTCCTGCCCGGCAATCGTGAGATCGCAAAAAATCGTCGATTTCATCGTCTCCCTGGCACATTCCACGTGCCTTCGAGCGGGCCCTATTTCTGGGTTGTCTTCCCAACTCTCCCCTCCTGTCCAAAGCCAGAATCGCCCCGCTTGGCTTTTGGACATCCTGTCCAACCCTTCAGAACCCCTTTTGGCAGTGGCTCTCTCCAGCTTGCGCATCTGTCTCAGACACAGATACGCCAATCGTTTCGCGGGCTGGAGCTTCCACGGGAATGGGTGAGCAGCGCTCTCGCATACCTTCGCAGCCAATCGCTAGGTGCCAGCCCAGCCCCGCCCCGCCCCGCGTCTTTTGGTTCCGCCCACCGGCGGACATCCCCCGCCACTTGGTTCACGTGTTTCGTCCAAGTCTCAGCTTGAGGCTCGGGTTCGGTCTTGAATGCGACTGGTGGATCGTGGTTCTCGGGCTCGGCAAGGGAGGGCGGGTTTTGTTTCTTTTGGTTGGTCGAGGCTGATAATCGATGGGTTTTGGTTGGGCATCGACGAGACGATGCCTGACTTCGATGGATCGAGGCTCGACTTCGCAGGATCGAGGCCAGGCATGGGCGCGCCGAGGGCCAACAACGTGTGTCGCAGATCTTTTTTGAGGCTTGTTCCGGGTCTAGGTTTGCGACCACAAAGAGAAGCGTGAGCGGCTTGGGGCGTTGTCCCGTTTCCGTCCCCGTTTGGCTTGGCGCTGATCCTTTCTCCTCTAACAGGTCCTTTCGGCGGGTCCTTTCGACGGGCTCTTTGGGCAAGCGCCCTGGATAGGCGCCCTGGATAGGCCCCTTGGATAGGTCCCGTGCCTTCCGCATGGCCCCGCCCCGGATTGTCTTTGTCTTTAGGGTCTGACCTAAGACTTGGGACTGGACCCGTCTCGCGTCGCGCCTGAGATATGCGGGAAACTGTTGGGACAAAAAAACCGGCCTGCCGGCCGGCGAAGAGAGAGAGTGATTCAGGGATCAGGTGCTGGTCTGCATCCCCTGGATCAGATAGTCGAAATAGGGGCCGGCGATGGCGGCCTCTTCGCTACCGAGCAGGGCAATCGAGGCCTCCTTGAGGCAGCGCATCGACTCCACCATGCCGGGCATCGGCACGCCGAGGCTGTTGTACATCTCGCGGGCGCCCACCAGGCCGATGTTCTGAATCAGCTCAGTGCTGCCGGCCAGGACCCCGTAGGTGACCAGGCGCAGATACCAGCTGAAATCCCGCAGGCATTGGGCCCTTTGCTTCTGCCCGAAGGCATTGCCGCCGGGCGCCACATATTCGGGCTTGCGGCTGAAGAGTTGGCGGGCCGACTCATCAACGATTTTTTTCTCGTTTTCGGTGAGGATGCGGGCAACCGCCAGGCGCCGGCTGCCCCCTTTGAGGAAATCCACCATCGAACGGAGCTCGCCGCCCGTGGGATAGCGGAGCTGATCATCGGCCTGGAGGATCAGATCGCGAACGACGCTCATGGAGCAGGGACCAGACGGGTGGATTCTATCGAGCTTCTCCCACCAGCCTGCGAACGGGCCGACAAGGTGTAACGGCCCTTTGCAGAGAGGCCCCAGGCGCCGCTGCGCCCCCCGATAGGGTCGCAACAGCCGTCTTCCGGCCCATGGCCCTGCCCCCCCCGCCATCGCCATCCCTGCGGGTGGGTGCCCAGCTGGAGCTCACGGTCGATGACCTCGACCAGGAGGGGCGTGGCATCGGCCGCAGCGAAGGCGCCGTGGTCTTCGTCGATGGTGGCCTCCCCGGCGAGAGCCTGCGGGTGCGGCTCACCCATCGGGCCCGTCGCCACTGGTTCGCCGAGCTGGTGGCGGTGCTGGAGCCCTCCCCACAGCGGCGTCGCCCGCCCTGCATCCTCGCCGACCGCTGCGGGGGGTGCACCCTGCAGGCCCTGGCCCCCGAGGGGCAGCAGCACTGGAAACAGCGGCGGGTGCAAACCGCCCTGCAGCGCATCGGCGGACTCGCCGCCCCGGTGCGCCCCCTGCTGGTGGCCCCCGACGACCTCGGCTACCGCAACCGCGCGGTGATCCCCCTGGAGTGGCGCGAAGGTCGGCTGCGGGCTGGCTATTACCAACGGGGCACCCACCGGATCGTCAATCTCAACCATTGCCCGGTGCTCGATCCCCGCATCGATGGGCTGATCGCCCCGATCAAGGCCGATCTGGAGGCCAGCGATTGGCCGGTCGATCGCCATGCCGGCGCCCCCGGGGGTGGGCTGCGCCATCTCGCCCTGCGGGTGGGCTGCCACAGCGGCGAGGTGTTGCTCACCCTGATCTCGGCCCACAGCCAGTTGCCTGGCCTGGAGGATCTGGCCCAGGGTTGGTTGGAGCGTTGGCCGGCGCTGGTGGGGGTCTGTCTCAATCTCCAACCCGATGCGGGCAATCGCCTGATGGGGGCGCACACGATCGTGCTGGCTGGCCGGGGGGAGCTGCGGGAATCCTTTGCTGGTCTTGAGATGCTGGTGGGGGCCGATAGTTTTTTCCAGGTGCACACCACCCAGGCGGAGCGGGTGGTGCCCCTGCTGCGCGAAGCCCTTGCTGGCGCTCCAGGCCAGCTTCTCGATGCCTATTGCGGCATCGGCACGTTTTCGCTGCCGCTCGCGGCCGCCGGTTGGCGGGTGATCGGCCTGGAGCAGCAGGGGTCTGCCGTGGCCTTGGCCCGGCGCAACGCTGCGGCCAATGGCCTCGCCGAGATGGCGCAATTTGAGGAGGCTGCCGTTGGTGCGGTGCTCGCCGAGCGGTTGCCGGGGTGCGATGCCCTCTTTGTGGACCCGCCGCGCAAGGGGCTGGAGGCTCCGGCGTTGGCGGCGATGGTGGCTGGTGGTCCGGCGCGGTTGCTGTACCTCAGCTGCGATCCCGCCACCCTCGCCCGCGACCTGGCGGTGTTGGTGGAGGCAGGGGGCTATCAGCCGCGCTGGCTGCAGCCGATCGACTTTTTCCCCAACACCAGCCACGTGGAGACCCTCGCGGTGCTGGAGCGTTGAAGGCAGCGAGACGAGGCTGCGAGACGAGGCTGCGAGCCGAGACAGCGAGCCGAGACAGCGAGACGAGGCGAACGATCAGCTGCGCAGCACCGCCCCGAACTGCTTCTCCAGAGCGGCACGCACCCGTCCATGGGCCTGCTCCACCTCCGCATCGGTGAGGGTGCGGCGGCTGTCGCGGTAGCGCAGGCGGAAGGCCTGGCTGCACTGCCCCTCCCCCACCTGGGATCCCTCGTAGCGATCCAGCAGGTCGGCCCTCTCCAGCAGCGGCCGGCCCGCTTTGCGGATCGCCCCGAGCAGGGCTGCCGCTGGGGTGTCGCGTGGCACCACCAAGGCCAGATCCCGCTCGGAGGCGGGCACGGTGGCGAAGGGGGCAAAGGCCGGCTGCCAACGGTTGGAGCGGGTGGCGGCGCCCAGCAATGGCGCCAGCGCCAACTCGAAGAGATAGGTGGCGTCGGGAAGATCGAGGGATTCGGCACGGGCGGGGTGCAACTGGCCGAACCAGCCCGCTGGCCGGCCCTCGATGGCCACGCTGGCCCGGCGCCCCGGGTGCAGGAGCTCCTCTGCTTCTCCGTGCGCCGGATCCCGCTCCAATGGCCGGTCGTCGAAGGGGAGCTGGAGGCGATCGAGGGCCGTTTGCAGCAGGCCGCGGGCTTGGGCGTAGGTCAGGGGCTGCGGCTTGCCGCTGCGGCTCCAGAGCTCGGCACTCCTCTCGCCGCAGATCACGCCGGCCAGCAGCGATTGTTCGCCCTCCTCCCCCGGGGTGCCGCGAAACACCTGGCCGATCTCGAACGCCCAGAATCCCGCCTGGGAGGCCTGCAGATTGCGGCGCGCCGCCTGCAGCAGCTCGCCATGCAGCTGGTCGCGCAAATGGCCGTAGTCGGCCAGCAGGGGGTTGGCCAGCGGGATCCGCCCCGGCGCCTCCGGCACCAGGGTGTAGGAGCAGGTTTCCTGCAGGCCGGCAGCGCAGAGGGCACGGCGCAGGCGCCGCTCCGCCTGCTGGCTGGGCTCCAGGCCGCCGGGCACCAAGGGGTCGGGCAGGTGGGCCGCGAAGCGGTCGTAGCCCACCAGCCGCGCCACCTCTTCGATCAGGTCAACATCGCGTTGCAGATCCATCGCGCGCGAAGGGGGGACCTGCACCCACCAGCCGTCGTCTTCCTCGCAAACGCCGCAGCCGAGGGCGCTCAAGGTGGCCTCAATGCGGCTGTCCTCCAGGTCTTCCGGCTCGCCCTCCACCAGCACCGGGCCGAGCAGGTTGTGCAGGTGATCCCGCTCCAGCCAGAGCGGTTGGGGCGGCTCCTGGGGCCGCTCGTGCCGCCAGCGGCCCTCCACCGTGGCGCCGGCGAGCTCCACCAGCAGGGCCACGGCCCGGTCGGCGGCGGCGAGGGTGGCCTCCCTTGGCAACCCCTTCTCAAAACGGCTGCTGGCCTCGGTGCGGAGCCCCACGCGCCGGGCTGAGCGGCGCACGGCCTGGGGCGCAAACACCGCGGCTTCCAGCCACACGGCCGTGGTGCCGGCGTTGACCGCCTCCGCCTGACCCCCCATCACCCCGGCCAGGGCGATCGGCTGATCGCTGTAGGTCACCAACAGGGCCTCGCCGTCGACGTCCCGCTCCTCCCCGTCCAGCGTGGTGAGGCGCTCGCCGGGGCGACCGTTGCGCACCCCCAGCCGGCTGGGATCCGCAACGCCTCCGCTCAGCTCTGCCAGCGCCGTGCGGTCGAAGGCGTGCAGGGGCTGGCCGGTTTCCAGCATCACCAGGTTGGTGATGTCGACCACGTTATTGATGGCGCGCACCCCGGCCCTCTCCAACCGTTGCCGCAGCCAGGCCGGTGAGGGGCCCACCCGCACACCGCTTAGGGCCGTAATGCTGAACAGCCCGCCAGCCTCGATCACCGCAGCGGCTTCCGGGGTGGGGGCCAGGGGCTGGGCCACCGCCGCTTGCGGGGCCTCGGTGAAGGTGGTGCGGCCACCGGCGAGGGCGGCCACCTCACGGGCGATGCCCCGCATCGACAGTCCGTCGGGGCGATTGGCGGTGATCGCCAGCTCCAGCACCTGGTCGTCGAGACCGAAGGCCGGGCCCACCGGCGCCCCCAGGGGCGGCAGCGGATCGAGCAGCTCCTCCAGCACGGCGATGCCCTCGGAGCCATCCGCAAGCCCCAGCTCCTGCAGCGAGCAGATCATTCCGTGGCTGGCCACCCCCCGCAGCTCCGCCGGCTTGATCGTGAGGTTCACCGCCGGCAGCGTGGTGCCCACCAGGGCCACCGGCACGTGTTGCCCGGCGGCCACATTTTTGGCCCCACAAACGATTTGTAGGGGCTCGCCCGCTGCGGCCCCGCCCACATCCACCCGGCAGACGCTGAGGCTGTCGGCATTGGGGTGGGGTTCGCGGCTCAGCACGTGGCCCACCACCACACCGGCTGCTCGGGCGGCCAGGTCGTCGATCGATTCCACTTCGAATCCCGCCACCGAAAGGCGCTCCGCCAGACTCTCGGGAGCCAGGGCGGCCGGGTCGCAGTCGACCAGCTCTCGCAACCACTGGAGCGAAACCCGCATCGGTCGCCGGTCGAACGGCCGCTAATCCTAAGGAGCTGGGGGTGGGGACCCCCAGGGAGTAAGGTGCCGGATTGTCACTTCCGCTTCGCTCACGCGGCGCAACGTCCTTCCATGGCCAAAAACAAGGGCGTCCGGATCGTTGTCACTCTCGAGTGCACCGAATGCCGGTCCAACCCCGCCAAGCGGTCTCCGGGTGTCTCCCGCTACACCACCCAGAAGAACCGCCGCAACACCACCGAACGGCTGGAACTGAAGAAGTTCTGCCCTCACTGCAATAGCTCCACGGTCCATAAGGAGATCAAGTGAGGCGTGCGGTGCTTCGGCATCGCGATCCCCAGCACTTCCCTTCCCACCTTCCGTTCGCTACCGGCCTCCGATGTCCAGCTCCTTTTTTAAAAAACGCCTCTCGCCGATCAAGCCTGGCGATCCGATCGACTACAAAGACGTCGATCTGCTCAAGAAGTTCATTACTGAGCGCGGCAAGATCCTGCCCCGCCGTCTCACGGGCCTCACCGCCAAGCAGCAGCGCGACCTCACCACGGCCGTCAAGCGGGCCCGCATCGTTGCCCTGCTCCCCTTCGTGAACCCCGAAGGCTGAGTTGCCCCCCACGGCTGTACCCAGATCAGCGGGCCACTCCCCCCAGCCCGGTGATCTGGTGGGTGTGTTGGAAGAGCGGGGGCCACAGCTGGGCATCCTGCAGGCCATCCGCGGCAGCCGTGGTGATCTGAGCCTCGGCCCCGAGGGCCGCCCCGCCAGCCATCCCCTGCGCTGTCTCGATGGCATCGCCGCCGCTGATGCGGATGCGGATCCAGCCCGCTCCTTTCGCCAGGCCCCCTGGCGGCTGGAGGTTGAACAGCTCGTCGCCCACACCCCATCGTCCCGAGAGTTCGCCACGGCTTGGTTGCTGTTGCGCGAAGCCGCCGGCGAGGGCGAAGGGGAGCCCCTTTCCCTGCTCGCCTTCACGGATCTGGTTGGCGACGGCCACACACCGGCCCAGCGGGCTGCCTGCTGGCTCTGGCTGCAGGGGCCCCAAACCTTTTTCCGCTGGCGCCACGGTCAGGTCTGGCCCCTGGCCCGGCGCGAGGTTCAGCGTCTGCGGCGGGAGCGCTGGCTGCGGGCCCGCACCGCCCAGCGGCAGGCCCACTGGAGCGAGCTGCTGCGCCGACGCCAGCCTCTGCCGCCGTTGCCAAGCCTTGGGCCAGAGGCGGAGCGGGATCTGGCCCAGCTGCGCCGTTGGGCCGAGGGCGATGGGGAAGCACCGCTGGACGAAAGCCTGCGGCGCACTCTCCAGAAGGCCCGCTGTGCGATCGAGAGCGGGGCGATCCGCCACCTGCTGGTGGACCTGGGCCAGTGGTCGCCCCACCATCTGCCGTCCTTGGCCCGCTCCGCCTGGCAGCTGGGGTTTTCCGCCGAGCAACTGGCCGAGGCCGATCGGCTGGAGGCCGAGGCCGAGCGCGAGCAGCCCGGTGATCCCGACCGCCTCGATCTCACCGGCCTGCACACCGTCACCATCGACGATGACGACACCGCCGACATCGACGACGGCCTGTCCCTGGAGTGGCGAGGAGATCGGCCCCGCCTGTGGATCCATGTGGCCGATCCTGGCCGATTGATCCCCGCCGATAGCCTTCTCGATCGGGAGGCGCGGCGCCGCGGCACCAGCCTCTATCTGGCGCGCGACGCGCTGCCGATGTTCCCGCCGCAGCTGGCCACCGGCCCCTTGAGCCTGCGCAGCGGCCAGCGCTGTGCCGCCTGGAGCCTGGCCGTTGAACTCGATGGCGAAGGGGCGATCGCCGACCAGAGCCTCCATCGCAGCTGGGTGCGGCCGGCTTACCGCCTCAGCTACGCCGATGCCGATGAATTGCTGGAGCTGGCCCCGCCCCAGGAGCGCGACCTGCTGATGCTGCACGAGCTGCTGCAGCGCCGGCGCCGCTGGCGGGTGGCCCGCGGCGCCCTGCTGCTCGACCAGCCGGAGGGCCGGGTGCGCTGTCGCGGGGGCCGAGCCGAGCTGGAGATCATCGAGCCGGGGCCGGCCCGGTTGCTGGTGGCGGAGGCGATGATCCTGGCCGGTGCGGCGGTGGCGGCCCACGGCCAGCGCAGCGATCTGCCGCTTCCCTTCCGCAGCCAGTTGCCCTCCGCCCTGCCGTCGGCGGCGGAGTTGGCGGCCCTGGCCCCGGGTCCGGTGCGCCACGCGGCGCTGAAGCGTTGCCTCAGCCGGGGGAGCCTCGGCACCCGGGCGGCCCCGCATTTCAGCCTTGGCCTGGAGGCCTACGTGCAGGCCACGTCGCCGATCCGTCGCTACAGCGACCTGCTGGTGCAGCGTCAGCTCGCCGCCCAAGCGGCCGGCCAGGCGCCGCTGGTGGAGGCCGAACTGGCGGAGCGGCTGGCGGAGATCGAGGCGCCGTTGCGCGAGGCGATCGCCATCAGCCGCGATGACCAGCGGCACTGGCAGCCGGTGTGGTTCGAGACCCACCCCCAGCCGGAATGGCCGGCCGTGTTTCTGCGCTGGCTCCGTCCCCAGGACCAGCTGGCCCTGGTGTGGCTGGAGGATCTGGCCCTGGAGCTGCCCGCCCGTTGCCCCGCCGGCACCGACCCTGGCGACGCCCTGCTGCTGCAGGTGAAGGTGGTGGATTCCCTGCGTGACCAACTGCGCCTGGAGGCCCGCGCCTAGAAAACTCGGCCGTCCTCGCCGGCCAGCCCGCCGCCGCTCCTTCGGGGCATGCCCGCCTCCGCCCCTACGGGGCTAGCCGCGAGACCCGCAGCCAGGGGCCCCAGGGATTGGCGCAGCCGATCAACGCCACCGGCCCGCTGGGGGGGCCGGCGGACAGCCAATCGTGCAGGGCCGGCTCCAGGGTGATCAGGCGCCACGGCTCCCCATCGGGGCCGAGGCTGCCCATTAGCCGGTAGCCCCCCTCCCCATCGCTCACCACCGTTCCCCGCCAGAGCTGCTCCCCTGGCTCGGCCGGGGCGATGGGAAAATCACGGGCCATCCCCCGCAGCCGCCCCGCCCCATCCAGCCGTTCCGGTTCGGCCAGGGCCAGGAGCTGGCGATCCCGCCAGTGGGGATGGTGCCAGGGGGTGTCCCAAAGGGGCAACGGACCCGCAGGTGCCGTGGGCTCGTCGATCAGGGCCTCCTGCAGCTGCCGCACCGGCAGCTGCGGCGGATCGATCCCCGCCCGCACGCAGAGGGCCGCCGCCAGGCCGGCCGCCTGGCCAAGGTTGATCACCAGCGGCTGCAGCCGGGTGGCGCCGTTGGCCATGTGACTCACCCCGAAGCACTTGTCGGCGGCCAGCAGATTGACCACCTCTTGGCTGATCAACGCCCCCCAGGGGATCGTGAAGGGGGTGCCGCTCCAACGCCCGCCCCAGCGGCAGCTTTTCGCGGCCAGCGGCCAGTCGGGCCCGGGATAGTGGTGGTCGTTGGCGTAGTTGCCCACGGCGATGGCTGTCGTCCCTTCGGCGGTGCCCGGCAGGGCGGCGATCCGCTCCCCGGGCCCGCCGGGCAGCAGATGCTGCTCCAGCACCAGCTCGCGGGCCAGCAATCGCCGCCCCTCCCGCCAGTAGGGCATCAGGGCCAGATCCTGCTCCCCCTCCAGGGAGCCCGCGGCCGCCGCCTCCGCCGACGGGAAGGCCGCCCCTGCCTGCAGCCAGCCGCCACTGGCCTCCCGCAGCGCCGCCGCGAAGGTGCGGCTGTGGGCGGCCATCGCCGCCGCCAGGTCCGGGTGCACCTCATCGGCCGCCGCCGCCCCATCGGCTGGGAAGGCGGCCGCAAGATCCCCGTGCCAGTCGTTCCCCCCCAGGGGCCAGTTGAGCATCACCAGCCCGCCCGGCAAGCGTCCGTAGGTGAGGGTGGCCTCCAGCCCGAAACGCTCACAGGCCCCCGCAAACGGCGCCGGCAGCCGCGGTCGCAGGGCCCCGGGGCCTTCGCCGCCTGCGAGTTGCCCCATCACCACCCAGGTGGGGGACTGGACCGGCTGCTGCTGGAAAAACGGATCGCTCGCCAGCGCCGCCTCGGGAGGGGCACTGGGTTCCCCCCACCGCTCTCGCGCCTCCCAGCCGAAGCGGAACGCCGCCCCCGCCAGGGGGAACAGGTCGCCCCGGTCGCTGCCGTCGATCACCACGGCCGGCGCCAGATGCTCCACCGCAGCCCTGGCTTCCCCCTGCTGCGGCCGCTCCACCGTGGCGGCAACGATCCGGCCTTGCCGGCACTCCAGCGCGCGCACGCGGGCGCGGGGCCACCAGCGCAGCCGCGGCTCGGCAGCCACCCAGCGCCGCAGGATCCCCTCCGCGGTTTCGGGCCGATAGCCGAAGCAGCTCACCCAGTTCTTGTCCAGGCCCCCCGGGGTTTCCGCCGCCAGCGCCCGCAGCAACGCCCCCCACAGCCCCGTTTGCCACGGGCTGAGCTCGTTGCCATCCGGGCAGCACACCCCCGCCGCGCTCACCATGCCCCCCAGCCAGGGCCCGGGGGTGAGCAGCAGGGTGGAGGCACCGCTTCGGGCGGCCTGCAGCGCTGCCGCCACGCCGCCACTGCCCCCTCCCCACACCAGAACCTCCGGATCCGCCCCGCTGTGGCCCATGGCCGTCCACCTGCGCACTGGCCGCCCAGTCTCCCGCCCGTCGGGCCAGCCTTCGCACCCCCGGTAGGATCCGGCCCACGGGCAGGGCTTGCCGCCTGCCGGCCCAGGGCGGTGCCCCCCGGAATCAGGTGCGATGTCCTACACCCTCACGACCCCGCTTTATTACGTCACCGACCGCCCGCATCTCGGCAGCACTTACACCACGCTGGCCTGCGACACGATCGCCCGCTTCCAGCGCCTGCGGGGCGAGCAGGTTGTCTTCATCACCGGCTGCGATGAGCACGGCCTGAAGATTCAGCGCACCGCCGAGGCCGCTGGCCTCAGCCCCCAGGCCCACTGTGATGCGGTCAGTGAACGCTTCCGCGATCTCTGGGGGCGTTGGGGCATCAGCCTCGATCGCTTTGTGCGCACCACCGAGCCGCGCCACCGCACCTTGGTGGCGGAATTCTTTGCGCGGGTGGAAGCCAGTGGCGACGTGCTGGAGGGTCGTCAGCAGGGTTGGTACTGCGTGGCCTGTGAGGACTTCAAGGATGAGGCCCCCGATGCGATAGAACCGGCATGCCCCATTCACCAACGC
>JBKDOZ010000125.1:0-3895 GCA_046342735.1 Synechococcaceae cyanobacterium | reverse complement strand
GTGCGCAGCACCCCCGGCCACACCGATGGCTGCCTCACCTTCGTGCTCGATGACCACAGCCTCGCCTTCACCGGCGACGCCCTCCTGGTGCGCGGCTGCGGTCGCTGCGACTTCCAGCAGGGCAACCCCCACACCCTCTATCGCTCCATCACCGAGCGGATCCTCACCCTGCCCGAGGGGTGCCTGCTCTATCCCGGCCACGATTACAACGGCCGCGGTGTTACGTCGGTGGCCGAAGAGAAGGCGTTCAACGCTCGGCTCGGGGGTGCGGCCCGTGAGCGGGATTTCGTCGGCCACATGCAGAACATGAAGCTGCCCCATCCGGGCCGCATCGCCGAGGCGCTGCCGGCCAACCTCCGCTCGGGGCAGCCGCGGCTGGAGCCCGAAACGGCCGCCTGGGCGCCGGTGCAGCGCAGCTACGCCGGCCTTCCGGAACTGCTGCCCGCCTGGGTGGCCGAGCATCGGCGGGCCGTCACCCTGCTGGATGTGCGATCGCCGGAGGAGTTCGCCGGGCCTGACGGCCATCTGGCCGACAGCCTGCTGATCCCCTTGCCCGAGCTCGAGGCCCGCGCCGGCGAGATCCCCATGGATAAGCCCGTGGTGGTTGTCTGCCACTCCGGCAGCCGCTCTGCCCTGGCTACCCAGCAATTGCTGCGTGCAGGCCGCCCCGAGGTGGCCAACCTGCGGGGCGGCCTGAGCCGGTGGGCCAGCGACGGCTACCCCCTCGATGGGGTACAGGGCCCCTGAGCCCCGCTTGGTTCACACAGCCGCGAGACCGCGCTCGTTGAACACCCCCTCAAAAAGCACGGAGCTGAGGTAGCGCTCGCCGGAATCGGGTAGTACCACCACGATCGTCTGGCCAGCAAAGGCGGGATCGCGGGCCAAGCGCAGGGCGGCGGTGGCGGCGGCGCCGCAGGAGATGCCCGCGAGGATCCCCTCCTCCCGCATCAGCCGGCGGGCCATGGCCACCGCCTCCTCGTCGCTCACCTGCTCCACCCGGTCCACCAGGGAGAGATCCAGGTTGTCCGGCACGAAACCGGCCCCAATCCCCTGGATCTTGTGGGGACCCGGTTGCACGGTGTCGCCCGCGATGGTTTGGGAGATCACCGGGCTGCTGATGGGCTCCACCGCCACGGAGGTGAGCGGCTTGCCCAAGGTGGTCTTGATGTAGCGGCTGACCCCGGTAATCGTGCCGCCCGTGCCCACGCCGGCCACCAGCACGTTCACGGCGCCTTCGCTGTCCTCCCAGATTTCCGGGCCCGTGGTGTCGTGGTGAATCTGCGGGTTCGCCGGGTTCATGAACTGCTGCAGCAGCACATAGCGATCCGGATCGGAGTCGGCCAGCTCCTTGGCCGCCTGAATGGCGCCCTTCATGCCGAGGCGCCCCTCGGTCAGCACAAGGTTGGCGCCGTAGGCGGTGAGCAGCTTGCGCCGCTCCAGGCTCATCGTCTCCGGCATGGTGAGGGTCACCGGGATGCCGCGGGCGGCGGCCACGAATGCCAGGGCGATGCCGGTGTTGCCGCTGGTGGGCTCCACGATCTCCTTGCCCTCACCCAGCAGCCCATCCTTCTCGGCCTGCCAGATCATCGCCGCCCCGATGCGGCACTTCACGGAATAGGCAGGGTTGCGGCCCTCAATCTTGGCCAGCACCCGGGCGTCACAACCTTCGGTGACGCGGTTGAGCTGCACAAGCGGAGTGCGGCCGATGCTGAGACTGTTGTCGGCGTAGATGGGGCTCACGGCTGGGAAACAATGGGGGGAATGCGGCCGAACCCTAGGGAGCTGGCGCCGCTGTGGGTCTTGGGGGCCTGCCTGGTAGCCAACGTGGTCCGGGCATAACCAACCTCCCTGGAGCATGCCCGCTTCACCGTGCTTGTCAAGCAACAGGAGCACGTGGTCCTGCCGCCACCCCTGCTTACGCTCCAGCCCACCAGGTGCGCCCTCCCCCACGGCGTGAACGGAACCATCGCCGCGATGCCGCCGCTCACCGGCGTGCCCCTGCTGCTGCTCTCGATCGCGGTGCTCACCGTGCTCTTCGAACGCAGCCGCTGGTGGTTTGGCTGGTGGCGGCGGCGGGGGGCGCGGCGCGGCCGTCGCTGGCGAGGGGGCCGGCCTCCTGAGTCCCTGGCCCGCCAGCTGGCCAGCTGGGACTGGCAGATGCGCTCCGGCGAAGCCCTGCTGCAGGCCGCCATGGTGCTGGCCCCGCTGTTGGGCCTCACGGGCACGGTGCTGGCCCTGATGGAGGTGCTTGCTTCCCTGGGTCCCGATCTCACCCTGCCCCCTGGGGTCTCGCTCCAGGGGTACGGCCAGGTGCTGATGAGCACGTTCGTGGGGCTCCTGGTGAGCCTGCTGGCGAGTGCGATGTTGCTCCTCAACCAAGGGTTGCGTCGTTGGCAGCTGGGGAGGCTCGGGCGGTTGGCAGGGCTCTCCCTGTTCTCCGATCCCACCTCTGAGGCCTGGTCCCGCCGCTCCGGGCGGGCCCCATGAGCCAGGCCCTTCCCTCGCTGGTGGCCCTCACCCTGGTGGTGGCTGGAGCCGTGGCAGCCGTGCCCGCGGTGGTGGTGGAGCGGCTGCCCCGCCAGCGCCCCCTTCCCTCGGTGCCGGCCGACGCGGAGACCCTGCGCGTTGTGCAGGCGCCGGGGGACCGTTGGTATCTCAATGGTTCGCCGATCCCCCGGGCGGCATTGGCTGAACGATTGGGTCGCCGCTCCCCCGCGCGGCAGGTGCGCTTCCTCCCCTCTGCGGCCCTGCCGATGGCGACGGTGGCATCGTCACTGCGGTGGCTGCGGCAACGAACGCTGGGGCCGGTTTCGTTGGAGCTGCCCCCTCCGTGATGAGCCGCGCCGCAGGCCTCCTCGAACTTCTGGCCCCTTCCCTGCTGGGAACCGCCCTGGCGGTGGCCCTGCTGGCCCTGGTGACCGTGCCCCAGCGGCGCGCCCAGCGCCCTGCTGCCGCCGGTGTTCTGACGCTGCACCTGCTGAGCGATGGCGGCCTGCGCGCCTGGAACCGCCGGCTGGGGGAGGCGGATCTGGCGGCCCTGCTGCGCGCTGCCGAGGGCCGGGCAGGCCCCCAGCCCCGCCTGCGCCTGATCCCCCACCCCTCGTTGCCCTGGGGCGTGGTGCGCGAGCGGCTGGAGCAGCTGGAGCGCGTCGGCCTGTCCCTGGAGTTGCAGCTGCCATGAGCTGGTGGCGGCATCGGTGGGGCCGTCGGCTCCAGGCCCTGGCGGTGCCCCTGCTGGCGGCGGTTCTGCTCCATGGCCTGCTGCTGGCGGCGGCCTCCTTGCGGTCCCCGCGCACCGCGGCCACGCCCCCGCTCCGGCCCGATGACACCCCCGAGCTGCTGGTGTTCAGCCGTCTGCCGCCCGAACCTCTTCCCACCAGCGACGTGCCCCTGCCCCCCCCGGAGGTGCTGCCAGCTCCGCCACCGCCGCCGTTGCCCGCCCGTCCTGCCCGCCTGCGCGGTCAGCCGCAGGCCCCCGCCGCCAGCCGCGCCAGCGGCAGCCGCCCTCTGTCGAAGGTGCGCGCGGGCCGCCCGGCGATCGCCCGCGGCCCCGCTTCGGCTCGTCGCCCCGCTTCGCGCGCTCCCCAGCGATCACCGCTGCCCACCGCTTCCCCCAAGGATCCCATCGCTTTCCCCACTCCCACCGCTTCCTCCCCCCCGGCCGAGGCTGCGGCACCCTGGCGGCTCCTCTGGCAGGGGGCGGAGGCGGGCGACGCGCTGCCCGCCCCCCCGGAGGCCCTGGCCGCCGCCCTGGCGGTGGCGCCCCCGCAAACGGAAGTGCGCCGTCTGCCGCTGCAACGGGCGCGGCAGCAGGGGGTCGACCCCGAATCCGGCCAGCTGCTCCGCCTCGATGGCCACAGGTTGCTCCTCTGGATCGAGGGCGGCGATCTCTGGC
>JBKDOZ010000124.1:0-4309 GCA_046342735.1 Synechococcaceae cyanobacterium | reverse complement strand
GGTTCGGGGAGCTGTTCCGCGTGCTGTCGTTTGAAACGATCGGCACGAGCACGTTGCAGAGCCGGGCCCTGGCGGGGGTGGCCAATGGCCCAGTGATCTTCGTGCTGCCGGGGTCGCTCGATGCGGTGCAGACCGCCTGGGACCGCCTCATCGGCGCCCAGCTCGACGCCGACACCCGCCCCTGCAACCTGGCCCAGCTGCTGCCGCGGTTGCGGGAGAGCGCCGATCAGCCGCCCGGCCGCGGCTGAGGCGCTGGCGGGGTGCCCCCATCGCCGCGGTGTTGGAAGGTGGGCAGGGCCTCGAAGGAGGCGAAGTTGCCCTCGAGTTTCCATTGCGCCTGGGCCCGTTCGCTGCCGGCCAGGTAGGCGGAGCAGGGGGCGGAAAGCCCTTGGGCGGCCGGGTTGTCGGCGGCGCAGCTGGGGTGTTTGGCCTGGTAGGTGGGTGTTTGCCAGAGGCTGGCCCCGGGCAGGAAGCTGTACTCCAGGCTGTTGCGCGCCAGGGTTTTCAGATCCCGATAGCTGAGGTTGTAGCGCTGCGCAGCCAGCTGGAATTCGTTGCTGAGGTCGATGCGGGAGATGCCTTCGTCGTCGGAGGCGAGGGCCATCGGTACGCCGGAGCGTTTGTATTCCAGGAAGGGGTGGTTTTCGTTGGCCACATTGAGGATCACTTCGTTGCTGGTGAGGCAGATCTCCACCAACACCCCCCGGCGCCGCATCTCCTCCAGCAGCTGAAAAGGGGCATCTTCGTAGAGCACAGCCACGCCATGGCCGATGCGGCTGGCGCCCGCCAACTCCACCGCCTGGCGGATGTGAAAGCGCAGGGCCTCCGGCGGCACCAGCCCCAGGGTGAGCTCACCGGCATGCAGCGCCACCCGCACATCCGGGAACTGGGCCTTGAGGTACTGCAGCATGCGCATCTGCAGGGAGTAATCGCGCAGGGCCACCGGATGATCCTCCGGGGCCACCAGGTTGAGGCCCACCACGCTGGGGTTGGCCTTGGCGAGCTCGAAGGCGTAGAGCAACTGGGCGAACACCTCCGCCGGTGATTTGGTGCGTACCGTCTGCTGCAGGTAGCGCACCGTCACCGCGCAACCCGGTTGGGCCTGGGCCGTGCCGCAGCCGAGGGTGGTGGCCACCTCGCGGTTGAGGGTGTCGATGTTCTGGCTGCCTTGGGCCACGAGATCCGCCAGCCCCAGGGCTTCCAGCCGCTGGCGCGTCTGGCTGAAGTCGCCGTTCCAGCCGGCGCTGCGGCCGAGTTTGCGCACATCGCTGCCCTTCATCGTGAGCATCAGCTCCAGGTGGTGGATGTGCTGGGAGGCGGCGCGGTTGGCCACCTCGGCCACCATGTCGTCCTGCCGGGCCAGGGAGGAGGAGATCGCATCGAAGCCGGCGAAGGCCTCGAAAAATTGGTCGTGGCCCGAGCGCCCAGCGAAAGACAGATTGCGGGTGGACCAGAGATTGACCAGCTTGTCGTAGATCGCCACCTTCTCCGGCAGGGCGGCGGCGGGGAAGAATTTGGCGTCCTGTCCACAGGCGCTCGGGGCTACCAGGCTGGGTGTGGCCGGGTCAATGCAGAAACCATCGGCGGCGGCCCACTGCAGGTAGTGCTCCGCATACACGGCGCCGCTGAGGTGGGAGTGGAGATCGGCCCCCTTGGGCAGGCGCTGCACGAAGGCGCGCACCGCGTTGGGCCGGTCGCGGTTCGCATCCAGCCAGGCCCCTACGGCCGCCTCCGCCCTGGTGCCGCTGAGCGACGTGGGGCGGACGTCCCTGGCGATGGCTGCCGGCCCCACGGTGGCGCTGATCAGCAGGCCCGCCAGAAGGGCGAGGGGGGCGGCGGTGGGGAGGGTGCTAGCCATGGCGAGGTGCGGACTTTACCGCGACACTATCCAGGCTTACATGGTCTGTTGTTTCTGACTCCGAAAGGCTTAAGAAGTTGGCCTGGGCGTGAAGGAATGAAACGACTTGGCTGCCCCTTTGCCGGCCTGTGGCTTGGAGGGTCGAGATGGCAGTGTTCTGTTTTTGAATCGATGCTCAACACCAGGCTCACACTCATCAATTTCCTCCGGCTTGTTTGCGCGCGATTCTGTGCTGATTGAGGCGGTCAATCCCAAAATTGGCTACCCATGGACCAGCGTTGGCGGCCAGAGCCATCACTTCTACGAGGATGAAAGCAACGATGTGCGTGTTGATAGCGAGCCCAACGTTCTCTTTCATGTGGAGCGTCGTGCGGATCTCAGTGCCGCCAAAGACTTTTACGTGACCATCCAAAAAGTCTGACGCCTCCGCACTGCGCCAGGGAGGCAGCGCAAGGGGCGAGCGGAACCGCACGGCCGCCGAGGCGGCGAAGAGCGCCAATGGGCCCAGTGCCGGCGGGAGTTTTGTTGGGGTCCTTCCGGTTCCACCCGCGGTAGCTTGCGGTGGAGCAGGAACTTGCGACCAGCCGATAGGTTCCCTGAGCGGAGACGTCCCATGCCCCAGCGCTATGGCATCGTGTCGCCCCCGGCGATCGGCCATCTCAATCCGATGGTGGCCTTGGGCCTGGAGCTCCAGCGGCGGGGCCACAGCGTGGTGGTGTTCACGGTGGCGGATGGGGCTCGCCAGCTGGAGGGGGTGTCGCTGGAGGTGGTCACCATCGGCGCGGGGCCCTTTCCGCCGGGTGCTGTGGAGGAGGCCTATGCCGTTCTGGGGCGCTTGAGCGGGGGAGCGGGGCTGCGCTTTTCGGTGGACTATTTCCGGCGGGAGCAGGCCATGCTGCATGCGGAACTGCCAGAGGCCTTAGCGGGCGCGGCCGTCGATGGGTTGCTGGTCGATCAGCTGTCTCCGGCGGCGGGCACGGTGGCCGAACTCCTTGGTCTTCCGTTTATCACGATCTGCAATGCGTTGCCGGTGAACCGGGAAGCAGCGGTGCCTCCTTACTTCACCGATTGGCAGCCCAGGCGGGCGCCTTGGGCCCGTTGGCGCAACCAGCTCGGCAATGCGTTGCTGGATCGGCTCACGGCGCCCCTCTGGCGCGATCTGCAGGACCAGCGCCTGCGCGCGGGACTGCCACCCCACCGGCGAAAGGATGGGGCCCTCTCGCCTCTGCTGCAGCTGGCCCAATTGCCCCGCGCGTTTGATTTCCCCCGCGAGCGCCTGCCGCCCCACTTTCACTACGTGGGCCGGCTGGCGGATCCTTCTGGACGGGAGCCCCTGCTGCGGGATGCCGTGCCCTTCCCCTGGGAGCGGCTGGATGGGCGGCCCTTGATCTACGCCTCCCTGGGCACGCTGCAGAATGGCCGCCCGGAGGTGTTTGCAGAGATTGCCGAGGCCTGTGCGCCGTTGGAGGTCCAGGTGGTGATCTCTCTGGGCAATCCCTCCAGCGTGCCACTGGATCTACCTGGAAACCCCATTGTGGTGGCCTACGCGCCCCACCAACAGTTGATCGAGCGCGCCAGGTTGGCGATCAGCCATGCAGGTCTGAACACCACACTTACCGCCCTGGGCTGCGGAGTGCCGGTGCTGGCGATTCCTATCACGAATGAACAGCCCGGCATTGCGGCCCGCTTGCTCGCCTGCGGGGCAGGCAGGGTGATGCCTGTCCAGCGGCTTGCTGTGGAGCCGTTGCGGGCCATGGTGCAGGAGATGCTTCTGAGCCCCACCTACCGTGAGCAGGCCCAGCGGCTGCAGGCGGCGAACCAGGCGGCTGGGGGTGTGGCGACGGCGGCGGATCTGGTGGAGAGGGCGACCCGTCCTCGAGAAGGCTCCTGTTGCTAGGAGAGATCGCGCCTGCGATCTGTCTGCACAGGATCGAAAGGGATGGGTTGTAGGGACTGCAAGATGGCGACCACGTCGGCGAAGCACGGCCGGCTCGCCGCCACCGGCTCCATGCAGCGGCGCTGCAGCGCTTTGAGTGTTGGAAGGTATTCGTCCGCGTCGGCGTCACAACGTTCCAGCACTTCGCCCAGCAAACAGCCAAAGGCGCGCACCTCCAACGCCTCGAATGGATTGGTGCCCCCTTCTGGCTGGGCTGGGACAAAGGGCTGGGTTGGGTAAAAGGATGCGGCCCCGAAGTCGCCCAGGTAGCAGCCGCCTTCGGGGCGATGCAGCACGTTGTGCGCATAAAAATCACCGTGCATCAGTCCTTGGCCATGCAGGTGGGCGCCCACTGCGGCGAGGCCCTTCGCCAGGTCGAGCACCATGGGCAGGGAAAAACGCAGACCGTCTGGATAGATGTCTCTTGTGCATGACGCCAGATCGGGCGGACCGGCCAGCGTGCGAAAACCGGGGTCGACCCATGGCATCACCAGGCCGCTGGTGCCATCGGGGTG
>JBKDOZ010000123.1:0-3376 GCA_046342735.1 Synechococcaceae cyanobacterium | reverse complement strand
GAGCCGCAACGGTGAGGGCAGAGGCCAGACCGATCAGGGTGGCGGTGAAGCGGAATGGGTACATGGCGGCAAGGTGAGACCTCCTAACGGTATGGTCTCCCCTTGACAGGAGAGTCAAGGGCCAAGGGCGCAGCAAATCTGAGCCGGTCGATGCCGGTTGATGCCGGTCATCACGGGCTTGACTCTCCACCTGAGTGGAGGCTCTACGGTTGAGACATCCCCGCATCAGAGGCCATGAACTCGACATCAAGCCGCGGTCATTCGCGGTTCCTGGACCTGCTGCTGGGGGTCGGCGCTATTGCTGCCGTTGTCTCAGGGGGCGGGTCGCTCGCGGCACGCGCCAGTGCTCCAGCCCTGATGCCGGTCACCTCCTATCGATCCGCCAGCTGCGGGTGCTGCAAGGGCTGGGTGCAGCACATGCGCGCCAATGGCTTCGCCGTGCGCGATGTCGTGGTGGCCGATGTCGCCGTGATCAAGCGACGCCTGGGGGTCCCCGCCCGCCTGGCCTCGTGCCACACCGCCGAAGTGGCCGGTTTTGCCCTTGAGGGTCACGTCCCTGCTGCTGATGTGAAACGGCTGCTGCAGAAACGGCCGCCCCTGGCGGGCCTCGCCCTTCCGGGGATGCCCCTGGGCTCCCCAGGCATGGAATCGGCCTACGGCAAAGAGGCGTTCACGGTGATGGCCTTCACGCGGACCGGAGCCATCAGCAGCTTCTCCCAGCACGCCAAATGAGAACCCAACCATGACCACTCCACTTCGGCGACGGCAGGTACTCGGACTTGGGCTCGCCGGCCTCGGCACGGCCGTGGTCGGCCCACTTCTCTGGGACCGGCTGCAGCGCTCCGCCGCCCGGGCCCAGCCGGCCGGTGCGGCGCGGCTGGCCTCCCGTGGCGGCGTGGCCGATCTGGAGCTGGTGGCCCAGGCCACGCGGGGAAGCCTTCCGGGTGGCCCCGCCGAGCTGCTCACCTACAACGGCCGCTCACCCGGTCCGCTGCTGGAGGTGAACGCCGGCGATCGGGTGCGGCTGCGACTGCGCAATGAACTCAAGCAACCCACCAATCTCCACTTCCACGGGCTCCACATCCCCCCCACCGGCACGGCCGACAACGTCTTCTTGAGCGTGCCGCCCGGTGGCTCCTTCGACTATGAGTTCACGCTCGCCAAAGACCACCCGGCCGGCCTGTTCTACGTCCACCCCCACCAGCACGGACTCTCGGCCGATCAGGTGTTTGGCGGCCTCAGCAGCGCCCTGGTGGTACGCGGCGATCTGGACAGGATTCCGGAAGTGGCGGCCGCCAAAGAAACCGTGCTGGTGCTCAAGGATTTCGCCAGCGCCTCCGGTCAGGAAGCCGCCATGGGCGTGGGGCGCATGCTCGGCCGGGAAGGCCCCCTGCTGACGGTCAACGGGGCGATCAACCCAGGCCTGGCAATTCCCAGCGGCGGCCTGCTGCGGCTGCGCCTGCTCAATGCCTCCAATGCACGGATGTACCGCCTGGCCCTCGAGGGCCACTCACTGGTTCTGATCGCCACCGATGGCGGCGCGATCGCCACCCCAGAGCCTCTCGATGAGCTGCTTCTGGCCCCCGGCGAGCGGGCCGATGTGCTGGTGCAAGGCAACCAGACCCCAGGCAGCTACAGGCTGCTCAACCTGCCCTACCAGCGCAGTGGCCACATGGGGATGGCCGCCGCTGAGGACGCTCCCCGGACCCTGGCCACCCTCAGCTACGCCGGAACGGTGCCACCACTACCTCTGCCGAAGGCCCTGATCCCTGTGCCGGCCCTGCCGAAGCCGGAGCGCACCCGCCGTTTCGTCATGGCCCATGCCATGGGAACGGGCATGGGTGGGATGAAGCACGACATGGGCGCCATGGGCGGAGGCGGCATGGCCATGGGCGGCATGGGCATGGGATTTCAGATCAATGGCCAGGCCTTCGAACCCGATCGCATCGACACTCGGGTTGCCCTCGGGAGCACGGAAGACTGGCTGATCGTCAACGACGACGTGATGGATCACCCCTTCCACTTGCACGTCAATCCCTTCCAGGTGATCAGCCGCGCGGGTCGTCCTGAATCTCAGCGACGCTGGAAAGACACCGTGCTGGTGAAAGCGGGCGAAGAGGTGCGGATCCGCGTCACATTCAGGGATTTCCCGGGGCGCACCGTCTATCACTGTCACAACCTCGACCACGAGGATCTGGGGCTGATGGGGGTGCTGCAGATCGAGTAGTGGATGGTCTGACGCTGCCCATGATGATCACGCCCATAGCCGCCAAAGACACAGGACTCGAATTGATCCGTGAATGCGCCACGTCCTGACCCTCTCGCTGGCCTGCTGCTGGCTGACAGCTCCGGTGATGGCGGCTGAAGTGGAGGCGTGCCGGAACCTGCTGGAGCAACGCAATGCCCTGGCCGAGCAGGCCATGAAGGCCGAAATCGCCCTGGTTCGCACCACCCGCGAACGGATCTGCCCTGTCCTCAGCCAGCAGGCCGATGGGGCCAATGCCAACGACCACAACGAGACGACCATCGACTACCAGGCCCTGATCGAGTGCCGCCGCAAGGCGGAAGAACAGCTGCTGCGCAGCCGGCGGGTTTTCTACGTCAACATCCAGCAGTTCAGGTTCTACACGGCGGCTGGAGCCAAGCTGGCCCGGCAAGCCGATGGGCTGATGCAGCAGATGCAGGATCAGGAGTGTCCCCAGCTGCGTTGATCAACAGCCTGCGGGCACTAGGTGCCGCCAAGACCCTTGACCCTGAAGTGACTACAGGCTGTTTGCTGGGGTCTGGATGACAGGACCATGGCGGAACATTGCTGCAGCAGTAGAACCAGCGGGCAGAAGGCCGGAGCCACCACGGCGCCGCAGCCGGAGCCGGCAAGCGGCAGAGAAGCGCTGTTTCGGATCAGCGCGATGGATTGCGCCACGGAGGAAGGCGAGATCCGGCATGCCCTCTCAGGTGTTGACGGCATCCGCAGCCTGCGGTTCCTGCTGGCCGAGCGCGTTCTGGCGATCGATGCCGAAGCAGCAGCGCTCAACTCCGCCCTTGCCGCAATCCGCCGGCTGGGATTCACCCCGGAGCCGATCAGCCCCGATCAGCGGCCGTCCGCCGCCCAGACCCGCGCCGAACGGCGCCTTGAACGGCTCCGCCTGGCGGGCTCCCTGGCGCTGGCGATCACAGCGGAGCTGCTGCATCTGGTCGTTCCCGCCTTCCCGGGTCATGAGCTGCTTGAGATCGGGATCGCCATCGCCGCCATCGCCCTGGCGGGCTTCTCCGTGTTTCGCAAGGGCCTCGCGGCCCTGCGCCAGGGCCGGCTCAACATCAATGCGCTGATGAGCGTGGCGGTCACGGGCGCCTTCCTGATCGGCCGCTTCCCGGA
>JBKDOZ010000122.1:0-3333 GCA_046342735.1 Synechococcaceae cyanobacterium | reverse complement strand
GAGCTGTTGCGGGGCCTGATGGCCTGCGTGCGGCGCCTGGAGGCCGGCCGGCCGGGGCTGGAGAACGCCTACGGGCGTGTCGTGCGCGAGGAGGGCAACCCGGCGGCCCAGGCGCTGCTGGCGGAGGTGTTCACGGTGGTGGATCGGCCGTGGCGGGGCCTGGGGGTGATCCCCCGCGGCGGGCTGGCCCTGGCGCCCGACTGGGCGGATCTCGACGCGGCGCGGCGATTTGAGGTCCCGGATCCCGTCGGCGCGGGCGATGGCGCAGAGCCCTGCGCCTGCGCCGACGAAGGACCCTGCATCGCCGGGGCGATCCTGCAGGGCCGCGCCCGCCCTGACCAGTGCCCCGCGTTCGGCAACGCCTGCACGCCGGAGCACCCGCTGGGGGCGCCGATGGTGTCGAGCGAGGGGGCCTGCGCCGCCTGGTATCGCTACCGGCCCACGGCACCGTTGGGCTGAGATGCCTCCCTTCCCCGCCTACTGATTCCCGTCATCGTGAACCACCCCCATGCCACCCATCGCCACTCGCTGCGCCTGACCGGCGGCATATGGAGGGCCTTGCAGGAGCGTTGTCAGCGCACCGGTGAAAGTGTGGACCATGTGATCAATTCCGCCCTGGCCGAGGCCTTGGATCTCGATCACCACACCATCTACCAGGTATCCACCTCCGGGGCCCTGGTGCAAGGGGTGTACAGCGGCTGTGTGCGGCTGGCGGATCTGTTGCAGCACGGAGACTTTGGCCTCGGCACCTTCGACGGGCTCGATGGGGAGGGCATCCTGCTCGATGGCTGTTGTTGGCAGGCCCGCTCCGATGGCCGCGTGCTGGCGGCGCCCGCCGATGCCCTCACGCCCTTCTGGGTGGTCACGCACTTTCGCAGCGATCTCAGCCAGGGGCTTGATGGGGTCAACTCTTGGGCCGATCTCACCGCCCGGCTCGATTGCCTCCGCGACACGGCCAATCTGTTTGTGGCCATTCGCATTCGTGGCGTTTTTGATCACATCCGCTATCGGGTGGCCTGCAAAACCGATACCGGTGTGGACCTGGTGCATGCCACCGCAGCACAAGCCACCTTTGATCTAGAGCAGATTTCAGGCACGTTGGTTGGGTTTTGGACGCCAACTTATGCGCGCACCATCAACGTGCCCGGCTATCACCTGCACCTGCTCAGTGATGACCGTCAACACGGCGGCCATGTGCTGGAGCTGAAGGCCTCCCGCCTGCAGGTGGAGTTGCATGTGGAAAACCATCTGCAGCTCGTGCTACCGGAAACACCTGCCTTTCTCCACGCCGACCTCAGCGGCGATCCCGCAGCGGCCCTCGCGGAGGCGGAATGGGATGCCCCGCCGTAGGCGAAGGCCCATTCGCTGCCGTTGGGATCAGAACAAGGGAGTTCCCCTTGGGGGTGGCCCTGGCGGAGTCGTCGCATCCGTGAAGGCTCCTTCATGAAGTCCTATGGCCTCCCATGAAGAGCGATGTCCAAGTGGCGCCTAGGGGTTGTCACCAACCGCCGGCCGTCCGATCGTGTGGGCATCGATTCGGAGGCTCCACGGATGGAAGAAAGCCCCCCTGAGCACCGGCCAGGAGCGCGCTGACGATCCGGCCCCTGCTCCAACACTCTCAACGGATCCCTGATGTTCCTGGCGTGTGATCGCTGCTTGTTCCAGCAGTCCAAACGCCCTCCATTGCACCGTCCCACCCTCACGGTCTTTAGGTGCCCCGGAGTATACGGAACGTCCCGATAGACACCTGGCCCCAGGTGCCAGCGCCAGCAGCTCCGCCCCACAACCAAAAACAATCTGATCTCACGATCACGGCGATTGCCACGCCCACCCATCGCACAGCGTTGTTCCCCATCAGCGGGGGCTGCGGCTGAGCAGACAAACGCCCGGGGCCCACGCTCCGGGCTTTGTTGTGGCCGCCGGCGGAAACAATGGGGTTCGTCTGGGGTTGGTTCGTGAGTGAGGAGCGCATCCGGCTGGCCCACGGCGGCGGTGGCACCTTGATGCAGCAGCTGATCGAGCGGGAACTGCTGCCCCTCTACGGCGAGACGCCGCCGGTGCTGCACGACGCGGCCCGCCTCGATCTGCCCCATGGCCGACTGGCCTTCAGCACCGATGGCTACGTGGTGCGTCCGCTGGAGTTTCCCGGCGGCACCATCGGCTCGCTGGCGATCACCGGCACCGCCAACGACCTGGCGATGGCCGGCGCCCGGCCCCTGCACCTGAGCGTGGGCCTGATCCTGGAGGAGGGATTGGAGCTGGCGGTGCTGCGGCGGGTGGTCGCCTCGATGATCGCTGCGGTACGGGAGCAGGGTCTGGCGATCGTCACCGGCGACACCAAGGTGGTGGAGCGGGGCAAGGGCGATGGGATCTTCGTGACCACCAGCGGCATCGGCCTGGTGGAGGCGCCGCAGCCGATCGATCCGGGCCGGATCGAGCCCGGCGATGCCGTGCTGGTGAGCGGAGATCTGGGCCGCCATGGCCTCACGATCCTGGCGGCCCGCCATGACCTCCAGCTGCAGCCGCCCCTGGCCAGCGATTGCGCCCCCCTCTGGCCCCTGGTGGAGCAGCTGCTGGCGGCCGGCGTCGCCGTGCACTGCCTGCGCGATCTCACCCGCGGCGGCCTGGCCAGTGCCCTGCACGAGCTGGCGGTGGCCCGTGGGGTGGAGCTGCGGCTGGAGGAGGCGGCGATCCCGGTGGCGAAGGCGGTGGCCAGCGGCTGTGCCCTGCTCGGTTTCGATCCCCTGCACCTGGCGAACGAGGGGCGGCTGGTGGCGGTGGTGGCCGCCGCCGATCGCCAGCGGGCCGAGGCGGTGCTGGCCCCGGGCGGCGGCGCCTCGATCGGCACGGTGGCCGAAGGATCGGCGCGGGTGGTGCTGCGCACGCCCTTCGGCAGCGAGCGGCTGCTGTTGCCCCCCAGCGGCGAGCTGTTGCCTCGCATCTGTTGAGCGCGGGCGGCCCCCGAAGGAAGGCCGCGTCTATCCGGGCCTTTCGTTCTCTGCCCGCTTCCCCTCCAGCTGCCGATGCAGGCGAAAGAAGAAGGGCTGGGGGATGCCGCGCGCATCCATCAGCCCGAGAAGGGTGGTGGCATCGAGCCGGCGGAACACATCCACGATCGGTAGGCGGTCGTAGAGCATCGCCGCCGTGGCCACGCCCCGGTGCTCCACCATCCGCAGCCGCGCTTGCGGGGCCCGGGTGATGAGCAGCGGCAGCAGCCAGCGCTGGAAGCCATCCCCCACCGCGCGACGCCGCAACCAGGGCCAGCGCTCCAGCCAGCGGGGATCGGGCATCACCGCCCGCAGGGGCACCACGTTGCCGGCGGCCGTGCGAAAC
>JBKDOZ010000121.1:0-2553 GCA_046342735.1 Synechococcaceae cyanobacterium | reverse complement strand
CTCGGTGCTGAGCCGGGCCGACTACGGCAAGCTCAGAGGCCGCTGCCTCGAGCAGCAGCTGGACGGGGCAAGCGGCCGCACCAGCGAGGCGGAGGAGGGGCGCAAGCGCCATCCCTTCGATTTCGCCCTCTGGAAGGGGGCTCGGCCCGACGAGCCCTCCTTCCCCTCGCCCTGGGGGCCGGGCCGACCGGGCTGGCACATCGAATGCTCGGCAATGGTGCGCCAGGAACTGGGCGAAAGCATCGACATCCACCTGGGGGGAGCCGACCTGATCTTTCCCCACCACGAGAACGAGATCGCCCAGTCGGAAACGGCCACCGGCCAACCCCTGGCCCGCTATTGGCTGCACAACGGCATGGTCAATGTGGGCGGCGAGAAGATGTCGAAATCCCTCGGCAACTTCACCACGATCCGTGCGCTGCTGGAGGGGGGCATCGAGCCCATGACCCTGCGCCTGTTCGTGCTGCAGGCCCACTACCGCAAACCGCTCGACTTCACAGCCGCCGGCCTGGAGGCGGCCGCCAGCGGCTGGGGGGGCCTGCGGGCTGCGCTGGCCGTGGGCCACGACCCCGCCCTGGCCTGGGGCGCCGATCCAGCGGCCCATGACGAGGCCACAGACAAGGGCGAGGGCGTTCGCGATCGCTTCGTCGCCGCCATGGACGACGACCTCAACACCGCGGCGGCCGTGGGGGAATTGTTCGAGCTGGCCCGGCCGCTGCGGGCCCTCGCCAACCGGCTGCGCAGCGGCGATGCCCCGGGCCCGGCCGACCGGGACCTGGCACCGCGTTGGCACCAGCTCGTGGAGCTCGCCGGCGTGCTGGGGCTGAGCGCCGCGCCGGCCGAAGGGGCCTCCGCCGAGCTGGCCGCAGGGGCCACCGCCGAGCTGGCGCAGGCCGAGGAGGGGCGGCTGCGGGCGCTGCTGCTCGAACGGCTGCAGGCCAAGCGAGCCCGCGATTTCCCCACCGCCGACCGCCTGCGGCAGGAGCTCCTGGCCCAGGGGGTGGAGCTGTTCGATAAGGGGGCTGGGGTTACCACCGCCAGCGGCGGCCCCCTGGTGGGCTCGATCACCGTGACGCTGGAACCGCAGGGCAACGGGGCCCCGCCGGCCTGAGGCCGCCCCCCGGCGATGGAGCCGCCGCTGGAGCCAACCCTGAGCGCCCTCCAGGCCGCCGGCTTCCTGCTGGCCGGCGCCGCCGTGATCGGCAACGACGCCCTGCAGACCCTGGGCACCTTCCTGGCGGCCAATCGCGGCCGCATCCCCCGCCCTCTGCAGGCGCTGTATCTCTGCGTCCTTCTCTGCGCCGTGCTGCTGCTGGGTTGGAGCCGCGGCGGCGGGGAAGCCTCCTGGGGGCGACTGGCGAGCTTCCCCCTGCCCGAGCGGTTCCTGTGGGTGGATCTGCTGCCGCCCTTGGCGGTTTTGGCCCTCACCCGGCTGGGGGCACCGGTGAGCACCACCTTCCTGCTGCTCACCGCCTTCCAGCCGGCGAATCTGCCCACGCTGTTGCGCCAATCGCTGCTGGGCTACGGCGGGGGGCTGCTGGGCGGCGCCCTGGTGTACGGCCTGGGGGTCGGCCTGGTGGCTTGGTGGCTGGAGCGTCCGGAGGGGGAGCAGGAAGGGGTGCCTCCGGGTCCGGCGGAGGGGGTGCCTCCGGGTCCGGCGGAGGGGTCGCCGCAGGCCTGGGGCTGGCTGGCGGTGCAATGGCTAGCGGCCGGTTGGCTGTGGAGCCAGTGGTTGATCCAGGACCTAGCCAATGTCTACGTGTACTTGCCGCGCCAGCTGGCGGCGCGGCCGATGGCCCTCTCGCTGGCGGCACTCTGCGGCGCGGTGTGCCTGCTGCTGGCCAGGGGGGGCGGGGCGATCCAGCAACGGCTCACCAACAAAAGCCAGATGGACGACCCGCGCTCGGCCGCCCTGCTCACAGGGCTCTACGGGCTGATCCTCGCCGGCTTCGCGGCCGTGAGCCGGCGGCCGTTGAGCACCACCTGGGTATTCCTCGGGCTGCTGGCCGGTCGGGAGCTGACCCTCCAGCTGCGGTGGCGGCAGCGGGGGCAGGAACCTGAGCGGTCCGTGGCGGCGGTGGCGAGCCTGCTGGGTGGTGACATCGCCCGAGCCGCCCTGGGGCTGGCGGTGAGCGTGGCGGTGGCGCTGACGATGCCGGTGCTACGGCAAATCTGGGGGGTGACTTAGGGAAAGGGTCAGGCGGGCGGTGGGGGCTGCCGATCCTTCATCAGCGCTTCGATGCGGCGGATGCGGGTCTGCGTGGTCTGCCACACCTCCAGGCGGAAGGCAGCCGCGGGATCACCGGCCGCCGCCTCGGTGCGGCACTCAGCAAGACGGACCTCAAGATCCTCGCCCCGTTCAAAGGCATCCCACAGCTCTCGCTCGAGCCGCGCCCGTTCGATGAAGTTCCAGCGGCGCAACCAGAGCATGGGGAACGGGGAGAGAGCGAGAAAGAACCGGGCGGCGGAACCCTCAGGACCCCAGAAAGGGACGCACCAGCGCCGGCAGATGGACCAGCGACTGCCACAGAAGCACCGCCAGCACCGGCAGGG
>JBKDOZ010000120.1:0-7580 GCA_046342735.1 Synechococcaceae cyanobacterium | reverse complement strand
CTGCAGGTGGCTTCCGTCACCCGCGTGGGAACGGAGATCCATGGCTATGAGGTGACTCCAGCGGATCTGCGCCGCGCCCGCGGCGCCCAGCTGCTGCTGGAGAACGGCCTGGGCCTGGAGCGCTGGATGGACCGCTTTGCCGCCAGCCTGGGGCCGATCCCGCGGGTGCGCGTCAGCGAAGGGGTGGCCACGATCCCGATCCCCGGTGATCCCCATGGCACCCCCAACCCCCACATCTGGATGTCGCCGCGCCATGCCCGCGTGATGGTGGCCAACCTGCGACGGGCCTTTGAGCGCCTTGACCCCGCCGGTGCCGCCACCTACCGCCGGTGCGCCAGCGCCTACCAGGTCGAGCTGGAGCGCCTCGACGCAGAGCTGAGCCATCGGCTCGCGGCCCTGCCGCCGCAGCGGCGCCTGCTGGTGACCTGTGAGGGCGCTTTCTCCTACCTGGCCCGCGACCAAGGACTGGAGGAGGGGTGGCTGTGGCCTGTGAACGGAGAGCGGGAGGTAACCCCCCAGCGCATGCGGCGGCTGATCGAGACGGTGCGCCAGCGCCAGGTGCCGGCGGTCTTCTGCGAGAGCACCGTGGATCGCCGCGCCATGGAGCGGGTGTCCGCTGAGAGCGGCGCACCCCTGGCGGGCCTGTTGCATGTCGATTCGCTCTCGCCCCCCGGGGGGCCGGCCCCGAGCTACCTGGCGTTACTGCGCCACAACGTGACCACCCTGCTGCAGGGGCTCGCGCCGCCATGAGCCGGCCCCGTTGAATAGGGCCATGGTTGCTGCCTCCATCCCCTCCACCTCCGGCCCCCCCTCCGGTGCCGCTGCCCCCAGCCCGCGCCTGGCGGTGGAGGGCCTCTGTGTGGGCTACGGCGCCGAATCGATCCTCCAGTCGGTGGACCTGCGGGTGGAGGCCGGCAGCATCTGCGCGCTGGTGGGCCTCAACGGGGCCGGTAAGTCCACCCTGTTCCGGGCCCTGATGGGCTTCCTGCCGCCCCGTGCCGGTTCGATGCGGATCGAGGGGCTGCCGGTGGCGGAGGCCCAGCGCCGCCAGTTGGTGGCCTACGTGCCCCAGGACGAGCAGGTGCCGTGGGACTTCCCGCTGCGGGTGTGGGACGTGGTGATGATGGGCCGCTATGGGCGCATGAATCTCCTGCGTTGGCCCGCTCCGGAGGATCGCCGGGCCGTGGGCGAGGCCCTCGGCCGTGTGGAACTCACCGACCTGGCCCCGATGCCGGTGGCCACCCTCTCGGGCGGACAGCGCAAGCGCACGCTGCTGGCGCGTGCGATCGCCCAACAGGCTCGGCTGCTCCTGCTGGATGAACCCTTCACCGGGGTCGACCGCCGCACCGAAGGCCTGATCATCGAGCAGTTGCGCCGCTTCCGCAGCGAAGGAGGCAGCGCCCTGATCGCCACCCACGATCTGGAGGCGATCCCCACCTTCTGCGACCGGGTGTTGTTGCTGAATCGCCGCGTGCTCGCCAGCGGGCCCACCGCGGAGGTGTTCACCCAGGCCAACCTGCTTCGCACCTTCGGCGCCAGCCCGGAGCGAACTCCATGATCCCCATGCATCCGATGCAGGCCGTGGCGGCGATCGGGGAGACGGTGGCCCTGGCCCTGCAGGAACCCCTCCAGCAGCTGTTCATCCAGCGGGCCCTCGGGCTGGGGTTGGTGGTGGCGGCCGTCTGCGCCCTGCTCTCCTGCTACATGACCCTCAAGGGCTGGGCGTTGATGGGGGATGCCATCTCCCACGCGGTGCTGCCCGGCGTGGTGCTCGCCCATGTGGTGGGGCTGCCCTATGCGGCCGGCGCCTTCGTCTTCGGGGTGGGGTCGGTGACGGTGATCGGCTGGCTGCGGCGGCACACGCGCCTGCGGGAGGATGCCCTGATCGGCCTGGTGTTCACGGCGTTTTTTGCCCTGGGCCTGGTGCTGATCTCCAAATTGCGGAGCGGGGTGGACCTCAGCCACATCCTCTTCGGCAACCTGCTCGGACTCAGCGACGGCGACATCGTCCAGACCCTGCTGATCGGCGTGGTGGTGCTGGCGGTGCTCGCGGTGCGGCGGCGCGATCTGCTGCTGTTCTGTTTCGACCCTGGCCACGCCCGTTCGATCGGGCTGCGCACCGGGGTGCTCCACTACCTGCTGCTCACCCTGGTGAGCCTGGCGGCGGTGGCGGCCCTGCAGGCGGTGGGCATCATCCTGGTGGTGGCGATGCTCGTCACCCCCGGGGCGACGGCCTTCCTGCTCACCGACCGCTTTGCCCGGATGAACCTGCTGGCGGTGGCCTCGGCGATGCTGGCCACGGCCCTGGGCATCCTGGGGAGCTACTGGCTCGATGCCTCCACGGCGGGCTGCATCGTTCTGGTGCAGACCGCCCTGTTCGTTGCCGCCTTGCTGCTGGCGCCCCGCCACGGGCTCCTGGCCCGCCGCCGCCTCCGCGCCCAACCCGGCCCCCCTCCCCCCTGATCGGTCCTTCCCCGTACCCCCGTGACGGATTCCGCCCCCCCGGCCGCCGCCGATCCCCGCCAGCAACACTGGCCCTGGTGGCCCCTGTTACCCCTCTATCCCTATGGCCGCCGCCGCACCCTGGTGCGCGAGCTCATCCCGGAGCACCTCTGGGCCTTTGAGCAGTTGCAGGGCGTCTGGTATGTGGCGGTGCCGATTCGCATGAGCGTGCTGCGGGTGGCCGACGGGCTGCTTCTTTATGCGCCGGTGGCCCCCACCGCCGAGGTGCTGGAGCAGCTGCAGGCCCTCGAGCGCCGCTGGGGGCCGGTGCGGGCGATCGTGCTCCCCACCGCCTCCGGTCTGGAGCACAAGCTGCCGGTGCCGGCGATGGCGCGGGCCTTCCCCGCCGCCACGGTGTGGGTGACGCAGCGGCAGTGGAGTTTTCCCCTCAACCTGCCCCCGGCCTGGCTGGGCTTCCCCCGGGGCCGCACCCGGGTGCTGCTGGAGGATGGGGTGCCCTATCCGGAGCAGCTGGCGTGGCAGGCGCTGGGGCCCCTGGATCTGGGGCTGGGCACCTTTCTTGAGGTGGCCTGCCTCGACCGATCCAGCGGCGCTCTGCTGCTCACCGACGCCCTGGTGTCGATCCCGGCGGAGCCGCCGCCGATCTTCTCGCTCGACCCCACGCCCCTGCTGTTCCACGCCCGCGAGCGCGGCAGCGAGCCCCTGCGCGATGACCCGCAGGCGCGCCGCCGTGGCTGGGCCCGGCTGGTGCTCTTCGCCAACTACCTGCGGCCGGCCCCCCTCGATGTGCCGCCGCTGGGGGAGGTGCTGGGGGAGGCGTTGGCGCCGGGCTGCCGCGATGCCCGCAGCCATTTCGGGATTTTCCCCTTCCGCTGGCGTCCCGGCTGGCAACGGGAGGCGGAGGCGCTGCTGGGCGAGGCGGGGCGCCCCCAGGTGGCGGCAGTGCTGGAGCGACTGGTGTTCCCCCGGCAGCGGGAAGCCCTGGTGGCTTGGTTGCGCTCGTTGGCGGGCTTGGGGGAGAGCCGCTGGCTGGTGCCGGCCCATTACGCAGCGCCCGTGCCGATTACGGCGGCGGAGCTAGGGGAGTTGGCCGAGGTGCTGGAAAAGCGCGAATGGGCCGTGGATCGGGGCTCGTGGGCTTTCCTAGCGGGGATCGACAGGGCCCTGGTGCGTTTCGGCGTGGTGCCGGGGGATTAGGCGTGGTGCCAGGGGATTAGGCGTGGTGCCAGGGGATCAGGGGGAGTGGCAGGAGTTACAGGCGTAGTTCGCCCGGATCGTCGGCATCATCGAGATCGCCGCTACCGATCAGGGAGGTTTCCAGCTCCATGCGCTGCTCCATCTGGCGCAGGAAATAGCCGGTCATCATCGCCGAAGCGAGCAGGCCGGCCAGGCTCTCGCGGCTGGCCTGGATCTTCACTTCGAACTGCTCGGCCGGGAGCATCCCCAGCAGGCCCTGGACGTTGTGGCGAATGATGTCCTGGATGTCGCCGCTGGCGGAGCGCGCCACCCGTTGCAACACCTCGGGGGATTGTTCCTGGAGGTATTGGATCAGTGCGTTGCCGTGGATGGCCTCGTTGTCGGTGGTCAGGAAGTCCGGGTTGAACATGGATCGGTTCCTGGGGAGTGGGCCGCCGTTGCCGGCCGGACCGAAGCCGCGCCCTAACGCGTGCTGGGAACCTTAACGCAACCGCCAGGCCAGCCTCGCTCTCAGGCCGGGGCGGTCGATGGCGCCACTGGTGTGCGGATTGGGCCGAAGCGCCCCAGCGGCCAGTACCGCCAGACGGCCGTGCCGATCACCTCCTGCTCCGGCAGGGGCCCCCAGAGGTGGGAATCCAGGCTGGCGTTGCGGTTGTCGCCGAGCACCAGCAGATGGGCCGGCGGCACCGTGAGCGGCCCGAGGCCGTAGGCCATGGGCTCGGCGTTCCAGTCGTCGCTGAGGGGGCTGCCGTTGCGCCAGAGACGCCCCTGGCGCACCTCCACCTCATCCCCGCCGACGGCCACCACCCGCTTGATCAGAGCGGCGTCGGGGTCGTAGCCGGCCTCCAGTAGCGCGGCGGGGGGGTGGAACACCACGATCGTGCCCGGCGCCAGCGATCGGTGCAGGCGCGGGCGCAGCTTCTCCACCAGGATCCGGTCCTGGAGCTGCAGGGTGGGCAGCATTGAGCCCGAGGGAATCCAGCGGGGTTCGATCACCGCCCAGCGCAGCAGCAGGGCCACCAGAGCCCAAAGCAGCAGCGAGCGCAGTTGGTCCCACAGGGCGGCGGTTCGGCCGCCGGGGGCCGGGGAGGGGGGCGGCGAGCCGGCGGTCACGGGCATTGGGGAGGATGGTCGATCCATCCTGCAGGGGGATGCCCCGGTTGCTGCCCGCTCCCAAGCCCGCCAACGGTCGTGCCTCGGCCTTTGCCAACGGTCGGGCCTCGGCCTTCGCCAACGGTCGGGCCGCTCTGGAGCTGCTGGCGACCCTGGGACGGGGCGGCGTGCGGCATCTGGTGCTCTGCCCCGGCAGCCGCTCGGCACCGCTGGCGGTGGCCGCCGCCCTGCTGGAGCCGGCCGGCCTGCGGCTGCACACGGCGATCGATGAGCGCTCCGCCGCCTTCTTTGCCCTTGGCCTGGGGCGTGCGGAGGGAAGGCCCGCGGCGGTGATCACCACCTCCGGCAGCGCCGTGGCCCACCTGCTGCCCGCTGCGGTCGAGGCGGACCACGGCACCGTGCCCCTGTTGCTGCTGAGTGCGGACCGGCCCCAGCGCCTGAAGGGTTGTGGCGCCAACCAGAGCGTGAATCAGGAGGCGTTCCTGAGCGCCAGCTGTCGCTGGCTGGGGGAGGGGCCCGGGGAGGGGCTGGCGCGGATGGTCCCGGAGGATCTGCGCGTCCTGGCCCGCCGGGCGATCGGGCACTGTCTGGGGGAGGGGGGGCGGCCGGCGGGGCCGGTGCACCTGAACCTGCCGTTCGAAGAACCGTTGCATGTGGGGGTGGAGGCGTTGCAGGCGTTGGTGGCCCTGGCCGCGGATCTGGCGGCTGCCGGGCTCCTGGAGCTGCCCGCCGCTCCGTCAGCCCCTGGCGCCCCGCCGGGCACAGCGGTGCTGCCCCTGGATCCCGATCGCCCCGGGCTGGTGGTGGCCGGCCCATGGCGCGGCCGGCCCCAGCAATGGCCGGCCCATCGCGACGCCCTGCGGGCCTGGCAGCGCCGCACGGGTTGGCCGGTGCTCGCCGATCCACTCTCGGGTCTGCGGGGTGACCCGGAGCTGCCCTGCCTCGGCCCCTACGACCTGCTGCTGGAGCTCCCCTCGGCGCTCTCCGAGGAGCTCCCGTCGGCCCTTCCCGAGGAGCGGCCCCAGGTGCTGCGCCTCGGCAGCCTGCCCGCCAGCCGGCGGCTGGAGCAGTGGCTTCAGGAGGGCGCCGGGCGCCAGTGGCTGGTGAGCCAGGACGATCCCCGTCCCCTCGATCCGCTGGGCACGGTGGCCGGACAGAGCTCCGAGGGCCTGGCCGCCTGGGTGGCGGCCCTGCCCCCGGGGGCGCTGGAGGGGGAGCCCGCGGCCGCGAGTCGCGGCCTGGCGGAGCGATGGCAGGCCGCCGAGCGGTCCCTGCAGGAGCGGTTGGGGGCTGAGCTGGAGCTGGAGGCTCCGGGCCTGAGCGAACCCTGGCTGGCGCGGCAGCTGAGCCAGTTGCTGCCCGCAGATCTGCCACTGCTGCTGGCCAACAGCAGCCCGGTGCGCGACTGGGCCAGCTTTGCCGACCCTTGTGCCCCGCCCCGCCCGGTGTTCGGCTTCCGCGGGGCCTCGGGCATCGATGGCACCCTCTCGATCGCCTGCGGCCTGGCGGAGGCCCTCGGACAGGCGGTGCTGCTGAGCGGCGATCTGGCCCTGCAGCACGACGCCAACGGCTGGCTGTGGCGCCCCCAGCTGCGCGGCCGCCTGACCGTTCTGCTGATCGACAACGGCGGCGGCGGCATCTTCGAGCAGCTGCCGATCCGCTGCCCCGAGGGGGAGCCCCTGGATTTCGAGCGCCTGTTCGCCATGCCCCAGGCGGTGGATCCTCTGGCCCTGGCGGCCGCCTGCGGGGTGCCGGGCCGGCGGGTGCAGCGGCGATCGGAGCTGCCCGAAGCGCTGGCCTGGGCTCTGGAGCAGCCGCTGGCCCTGGTGCAGCTCCTCACCGACCGCCGCGCCGATGCCGCCCTCCGGCGACGGCTGCGCACAATGGCGGGCCGACCCCTTCCCCCGCCATGACCCCCCCCAAGCCGGTGCACTGGCGTTCGATCGGCCAGTACCAGGATGTGCTGCTGGAGCACAGCGATGAGGGCATCGCCCGCATCACGATCAATCGCCCGGAGAAGCGCAACGCCTTCCGGCCCCGCACGGTGCAGGAGCTCTGCGATGCTTTCAGCCGCATGCGCGACGACCCGGCCATCGGCGTGGTGCTGTTCACCGGGGCGGGACCGGCGGCGGATGGGGGCTGGGCCTTCTGCGCCGGCGGTGATCAGAGCGTGCGGGGGGAGGGCGGCTACGTGGATGAGGCCGGCCTGCCGCGGCTGAACGTGCTCGACCTGCAGCGCCTGATCCGCAGCCTGCCGAAGGTGGTGATCGCTCTTGTGGCGGGCTACGCGATCGGTGGTGGCCAGGTGCTGCACCTGCTCTGTGACCTGAGCCTGGCGGCAGAGAATGCCGTGTTCGGCCAGACGGGCCCCCGGGTGGGCAGCTTCGATGGGGGGTTTGGCGCCAGCTACCTGGCGCGGCTGGTGGGGCAGCGCAAGGCGCGGGAGATCTGGTTCCTCTGCCGCAAGTACAACGCCAGCGAAGCGCTGGCGATGGGGCTGGTGAACCAGGTGGTGCCGCTGGAGGCGCTGGAGAGCGAGGGGGTGGCCTGGGCGCGGGAGGTGCTGCGCAACAGCCCTACGGCGATTCGTTGTCTGAAGGCGGCATTTAACGCCGAAACGGACGGCTTGGCGGGTATTCAGGAATTGGCGGGCCAAGCCACCCATTTGTTCTATCGAACCAGCGAAGGCCAGGAAGGCCGCGATGCCTTTCTGGAGAAACGCCAGCCCGACTTTTCCGAAGCCCCCTGGTTACCGTGAGGCTCTCAAGGTTCTGGGACCCTGGCTGAGGTGTCCGTTCCCATGCGCC
>JBKDOZ010000119.1:0-6888 GCA_046342735.1 Synechococcaceae cyanobacterium | reverse complement strand
CAGCCGCACCGTCCACTCCCTCAGCTTCATCCGCGCCGCCCAGCCGCTCGCCCAGCCAGCCGGCGATCGCTGCGTCGTACGCCGCTGTGTGCTGAAAGGCCGCCAGGGCCAGGCGGCGCCGCAGGTCGAGGTCGAGAGTGCCGCGGGCCAGGGCCTCGAGGAAGGGGCCGTACTGGGCCGGATCGGTGAGCACCGCCACGTCGCTGTGGTTCTTGGCGGCGGCGCGCACCATGGCCGGCCCGCCGATGTCGATCGTCTCGATCGCGGTCTCCCAGGTGACGGCCGGATCGGCGACCGTGCGCACGAAGGGGTACAGGTTCACCACGACCACGTCGATGGGATCGATCCCCTGGGCCTCCAGATCGGCGCGGTGGGCCGGATCCTCGCGCCGAGCCAGGATCCCGCCATGGATGCGCGGGTGCAGGGTCTTGACGCGGCCGCCCAGGATCTCCGGCGCTCCGGTGTGCTCGGCCACGCGGGTGACCTCCAGGCCGGCCTCCGCCAGGGTGGAGGCGGTGCCGCCACTGGAGAGAAGCCGGTAGCCATGCGCCAGCAGCCCCTGGGCCAGGGGCACCAGCCCCTGCTTGTCAGACACGCTCAGGAGGGCCGTCGGAGCCATGGCGGCAAAGGGGATGACGCAGGGGCCAACCTACGCAGCAACCGCCACCCGCCCCGCCATGGCCCCTGATGCCCCCCTGAGCGCCCCTGGCGCCAGCACCGATCCCGATGTCCTGGCGATCGGTCCGGAGAACGCGACGCGGCGCCTGGTGCTGCTCCACGGCTGGGGGGCGGACGCCGATGACCTGCTGGATCTGGGCCAGGAGCTGGTGGATGCCACGGTGAGCGTGGTCGCTCTGCGGGCCCCTCAGCAGCACCCCGGGGGCCTGGGCCGGCAGTGGTACCCGCTCAGCCCGGCGCCGGACTGGCTGCAGCTGCCCCAGGCCCGCCTCGCCCTGCGCCAGCGGCTGGAGCGGCTGGCGCAGGGGGTGCCGTTGCCACGAACCGCCCTGCTGGGCTTCTCCCAGGGTGCGGCGATGGCTGTGGATGCGGCCGCCGACCTGCCGCTGGCGGCCTTGATCGCCTGCAGCGGCTACCCCCACCCCGACTGGCAGCCCCAGCCGCGCACCCCTGTGCTGCTCACCCATGGCAGCCAGGACGGGGTGGTGCCGCCGGCCGCCAGCGAGGAGATCGAACGGCGTCTGCGCTCGGCCGGTGGGGCCGTGAGCCGGGTGGAGTTCCCCGGCGGGCATGGCATCGCTCCGGAACTGTTTCCGGTGATGCGGGAGTTTCTGAAGGCCGGCTGGAGCGGCGAGGGCCAGGCCGGATGAGCCGGGCCTCCGGAGGCGCTCCGAACAGCGTCTCCGGGATCCGCGCGTTTGGACTCAGACGAAGGCGTATTCGTACTCTTCCATCTCTTCCCAGTCGTCGGCGGCGAGCGCCTCCAAGCCTTCGAAGAGCACCTCTTCCCCTATGCGCTCGACAATCAAGCGCAGGGAGGGGAACAGGAAATGGTTCTCCTCGGCGTACTGGGCGCTGAACAGACCCTTCTCCCCCCAGAAGAAGCGATCGGTGGTGTGCTCGTTTCGGCGCACGTTGAGGATCGCCGGGGCCACCAGGTCGGCTTCGGCGATGTAGCGGCGGGCCGCGGTGACCGGTTTGTGGGAGCCGGTCTCAAGGTTGAAGGTGGGGACGTGGGCGAGAACACGCTGACCGGCGAGACGTCGGCGGCTGATCCGCTTGCGCTTCTTGGACATGGTGGAGCTCCCGGACGGGAGGCTGGAGGGACTGGGGGGGGGCGGGAGAAGACGGGCCGCCGTGGCAGCCCGGAGTGGCTCCGCCCGGACGCGGAGCCATCGTCCCTACTTCGGCAGCCCGGCAGGATCGGGGGCAGATCAGGGTCGTCGCACCCCCCGGAGGGAGTGCGACGGCAGCAGGGACGCTGCTCACCCTGCTGTAGCCTTGGTTGCGTGGTTAGTGCAACCCCGGCTGTCGGTACCCAGACCTGCCGCCCTCAGCCGGGCCGCAAGGTAGTGATCGATACATCCACCCTAAAGCTTTTTTTCGGATTCCCCCCGCGGCCGACCAAAAAGTTTTGTGAACACCTGGCGGGCCTGCCGGTTTCCCTCGCTCCCTGCCCCGTTCCTCCGTGGTGATGCCCGTCTCGGAGCGGTTTTTGAGCCTGCTGCAACACCAGCTCGCCCAATTCGTTGACTGCGCCGCCATCCGCTCCCTGGTGGTCTACGTAGCCCACCAGGGGCCGGAGGGGCAGCCCAGCCTGGTGCCCGTTGGGCATTGGCCCCTCGATGGCCGGGCTCTGCCGGCGGTGGACAGCGCCAGCCGCTTGCGACTGCCCGCCGAGGAGCGCCGCTGGTTGCCCCTGCGTCACCAGCAGGTGCTGCTCGGCGCCATGCAGGTCGAGAGCGAGGCGAGCGTCTGGCCCGAGCCGCTGGCCCAGCGCCTGCAGGCCGTGGCCCTCAGCCTCACCGAGGCCCTTGCCCTCGACCTGGAGCAGCGGCGACTCGAGCAGCGGCTGGCCGTCCAGGAGGAGCAGCTGCGGGTGCTGGTGCACCAGCTGCGCAACCCCCTCACCGCCCTGCGCACCTTCGGCCAGTTGCTGCTGCGTCGCCTCGATCAAGACAACGACAACCGTTCGCTGGTGGAGGGCCTGCTCGCGGAGGAGCGGCAGCTCAACCGCTATGTGGATGCCCTCAGCACCCTGGTCCGGCCGGATTCCCTGCTTCCCGGTGCAGCAGCTCCCCAGCCACTGTTGCTGCCGCCGCTGCTCAGTGGTCCGGAGGGGCAGCCCCTGGCGGAGCTGCTCGAACCCCTGCTGCAGCGCGCGGCGGCCACCGCCGCCCTGCAGGGTCGGCCTTGGCAGGCCCCGCCCCGCCTGCCCCCCTGGCGCGGTGACAGTGGTGCGGTGGCGGAGATCCTCGCCAACTTGTTGGAGAACGCGTTCCGCTACAGCCCCCAGGGGGTGGCGGTGGGCTTGGAGGCGCGCCAGGGGCAGGACCGACTCGATCGGACGGTGTGGGAGGGCGGCCCGCCGATCGACGCTGACGAGCGGCTGGCGATCTTTGAGCGGGGTGTACGCGGGCGCTCCGGCGCCCAGCGGCCTGGCACCGGCCTGGGGCTGGCCCTGGCCCGCGATCTTGCCCTGGCCTTGGGGGGCACCCTGGAGCTGCTTCCCTCCCCTGCGGCGGCCAACCCCTCTCTCCCGAGCGCGGGCAACGCCTTTTGCCTCAGCCTGCCCGCGTCAGCGTCACCGCCAGGGCGCTGAGCAGCAGGGCGCCAGCCTCGCCCCACTCCACACAGGCGCCGTAGCTGTCGCCGCTGTGGCCCCCCAGGCGGCGGCCGAGCCGGTGCGGCACCAGCAACGCGGGCAAGACGCCGGCGAGCAGACCCAGCACCAGCCCCGGAGGGTGCACCAGCGCCACGGTCGACGCGGTGAGCGCGGCCAGAAGCAGCAGCGTCGGGCGCAGTTCCACCGCCAGGCCGGCCCAGTGCTGCCGGTGGAAGGCGGCCGTGCCGCCGGGGCGCAGGTAGGGGAAGTGGGCCATCGCCAGCAGGGGCGCCACCCGTCCCCAGACCGCCGCCCACAGCAGGGCCGCCGGCGCCGCCGCCCCCAGGCAGGCCAGGGCGGCAGCCCGCAGCAGCAGGAGCAGGGCCAGGGTCTGGGCGCCGGCAGCGCCCACCCGGCTGTCGTCCATCGCCTCGAGCAGCCGATCGCCGGCCGCCAGGCCATCGGCGGTGTCCATGGCCCCATCCATATGCAGGCCGCCGCTGAGCCAGAGGGCCAGGGCCAGGGTGAGCCCCACCTGGGCCAGGGCCGGCACCCGACCCTCCAGCGCCGCCCACAGGGCCCCCTGGAGGCCGCCCAGCACGGCGCCGATCCAGGGGGCAAAGCGGGCGATGCGGGTGAACCGCGGCTCGATCCCCGGCCAGGCGGGCAGCACCGAATAGAAGATCCAGGCCCCGCTTAGGTCCCGCAGCCAGGAGAGGGGGGGCGGAGGACGCATCCGAGGCGGCAGGGGTGCGGCGCCGCGTAGCGTCGCTCCAGCGACGGCACGCGGCGATCGCCTCCCACTTTGCCTTCCGGATCCACGCCCGCTGCCCGCGCACCCGCGCCCGCTGCGGTTGCCTGGAGACCCCCCACGGCCCGGTGCCCACGCCCCGGTTCATGCCGGTGGGCACCCTGGCCACGGTGAAGGGGGTCACGGCGCCGCAGCTGGCCGACACCGGCGCCCGCATGGTGCTGGCCAACACCTTTCATCTGCATCTGCAGCCGGGCGAGGAGATCGTCGCCGAAGTCGGTGGGCTGCACCGTTTTATGGGCTGGTCGGGGCCGATCCTCACCGATTCGGGGGGCTTCCAGGTGTTCAGCCTGGCGGACATCAACCGCATTGATGACGAGGGGGTGATCTTCCGCTCCCCCCGCGATGGCCGTCGCATCACCCTCACCCCCGAGGCGTCGATGCGCATCCAGATGACCCTCGGCGCCGACGTGGCGATGGCCTTCGACCAGTGCCCCCCCTATCCCGCCAGCGAGGCTGACGTGGCCGCCGCCTGCCGCCGCACCCACACCTGGCTGGAGCGCTGCCAGGCCGCCCACCAGCGGCCGGAGCAGGCCCTGTTCGGCATCGTGCAGGGGGGCTGCTACCCCCATCTGCGGCTGGAGTCGGCGCGGATCGTGGCTGGGATGGACCTGCCCGGCATCGCCGTGGGCGGTGTGAGCGTGGGGGAGCCGCCGGAGGAGATGCACAGGATCGTGCGCCTGGTGGCGCCGCTGCTGCCGGAGGACCGGCCGCGCTATCTGATGGGGGTGGGCAGCTTCCGGGAGATGGCGGTGGCCGTGGCCCAGGGGTTCGATCTGTTCGATTGCGTGCTGCCCACCCGCCTGGGGCGGCATGGCACGGCGCTGGTGGGGGGCGAGCGCTGGAACCTGCGCAACGCCCGCTTCCGCCACGACCCCACACCGCTCGATGCCTCCTGCCCCTGCCTGGCCTGCCGCCTCCACAGCCGCGCCTATCTGCACCACCTGATCCGGGCCGAGGAGATGCTGGGCCGCACCCTGCTGAGCCTCCACAACCTCACCGCCCTGCTGCGCTTCACCACGGCCATGGCCCAAGCGATCGCGGAGGGTTGTTTTTCAGAGGATTTCGCTCCCTGGGAGCCCGCCTCTGAGGCTGCGCACACGTGGTAGCGTCCGAGCCTTGCTGGGATGGCCCCCTGGGCCCACTCCCCCTCATCTATCCCCCATGACGCCCATGGTTCTCTCGCTGCTGGCCGGTTCCCATCTCCAGGCCCCCCTCGCCCAGCTGCCTGAGGCTTATCAGGCGTTCGGTCCGCTGGTCGACATCCTGCCGATCATCCCTCTGTTCTTTCTGCTGCTGGCGTTCGTGTGGCAGGCCTCGGTGGGATTCCGCTGAGCCGGGCGTTTCCGCTCAGCAGGGAGATCCGATTCCATCCCTTGAGCCGGTGCCTTCGGGCACCTTTTTTTTGCCCATTTTTTTCGCAACCGCGGCCGATGGGGAGCCCGGAGACTGGAGCCAGGGGAGGAGAAGCGAGTGCCCGCCTTGTTTGCAGCTGCGACTTGCGAAAGAAGTGCAATGGCTTCAATCAGGATGATGGGTAACAAGATTCGCGCTATTTGAGGCCACATTCGTTGCTTTTGAGGGTGACACATCTTTCGCCAGTCGCCATACTCTTGGAAGACCCCACACGGATGAAAATGCGTACGCGCTTTCTTCGCGGTTTTGCGCTGAGCTTCCTGCTCGGAACTGGAATTGTGCTCGGAGCTGATGTGGCGCCCTCCCAGGCCGCCTGCAAGCCGAGCGATCCTTCCGCCACCTGCCTGACCTTTGATCCCCTCAGCGTCTCCAATGTGGACGAACGCAAGGGATTCACAGGCATCTTCAATCCGAACATCAACTCGGATCCCCTGAACGCCTACAACCAGGTGCGGATCCAGTTCAAGTTCACGGGCGCCTGGACCGTTCCCTTCACCCTGAGCGGGTTGAGCCTGATGGGCGATGGCATCACCGGCAGCCTGAGCCTCCCCGACGATATCATCAACTTCGCCACCAACGATTACGACGATAACAACTCGAGTTGGGGTGACCTCGACACCAACATCAGCAACCTCAACTTCGCTAACAGCAAGTTGTCTTTGCAGATCCCGGCTGGCTTCGCCCCTGAAGGCGCCACCCTGGAGGCCCGCATCCAGTACCGCAGCATCAACCAGGCCCAGCTGAACTCCTCCTCCGGCAACTTCTTCACGAAGGCCGTCCTCCCGTCAGACACGGTTCCTGGTCCGCTGCCGATCATGGGCGCCGGCCTGGGCTTTGCCTTCTCGCGCCGCCTGCGCGGGCGGATCCGCGCCTCGGTCTGAGGCTCAGCCGCCCCGCAGAATCGCCCAGGCGAATTCCGGCAGGGCGAGCATGCGGCGCCAGCGGTGCGGTTCTTGCACCAATCGGTACAACCACTCGATCTGCAGGGCCCCCATCCAACCGGGGGCCCTTTTTTTCATGCCGGCCCACACATCGAAGCTGCCGCCCACGCCCATCCAGAGGCCGGAAGGGGGGCGCAGGGCGCGGATCCACGTTTCCTGGCGCGGCACCCCCAGGGCCACCAGCACCAGGTCGGGGCGGAGGGTCAGCAGTTCTTGCTCAAGACCCGGCCAGGTTTCGGGGCTCTGGTAGCCATGGCAGGCCAGGACCAGCTGCAGTCCGGGAATCTCCGCCGTCAGCCGTTCCCGCAGTCGCTCCATGGTGGTGGGCGAGGCCCCCACCAGCGCCACCCGCCAGCCGTGGCGAGCGCCGTGCTCCAACAGGCGCCGTGCCAGCTCGATGCCGGGGCTGCGGGGCACCGGCAGGCCCTGGCGGCCCA
>JBKDOZ010000118.1:0-3706 GCA_046342735.1 Synechococcaceae cyanobacterium | reverse complement strand
GCGCCAGACCGAGCCAGGGCTGCAGGGCGGCGGGCCGGGCCAGCAGCACCCCCACCCCCTCCCCAAGGCTGGCCAACCCCTGCTGGAGCCTCGGCTGGCCGGCAAGATTGAGCTCGTCGATCTGGGCAACATCCAGGGCCTGCTCGAGCACGCCGCGGCCCGAGGCGATCAGCACCAGGTCGTCGTCGACCAGGGCGGTGGCCAGGGGCACCGGTTCGGACCCCACCCGGGCGCCACGGCCGCTGATCAGGCCCATGCCCCGATAGCTGCTGACCTGAAGATCGGTGCCAGCGAGGCTGCGGGTTTGCCAGAAGCGCTGCAGGAAGCGGCGGGCACCGGCGTCATCGCGGCTGCTCAGGGCCAGCAGCCAACCGCCGGGGGCGGCCTCCGGCGCGGGGGCGCCGCCATCGAAGAGGGCCAGGGCGATGCCGGGCGCCAGCCAGCTGGCCAGTTCATCGCGGTAGTTGAGGCCGGCGGCGGCGAAGGCCCCATCCCGCAGGCGCTCCACCGCGTCAGCGGCCTGGCGGCGGGCGCGGGTGGGGGCGACAGCCCGGGCGTAGGCCACCGGCTGCTCGCCATCAACGCCGAGGAACAGGCTCAGGGGCGCCTGGCTGGGCACGAACCGCGCCGCCCGGGGCAGGGCGAGGGCCTGGTGCTGCAGCGCCAGCGGGCTGCGCCGCAACACCAACGCCCAGCCGCCCAGGCCAAGACCGGAGGCGAGCAGGGCGAGCGCCAACACCACCGCCAGAAACGGGCGGCCCTTCATGGGTCCTGAGCAGGATGGGTCCATCCTGACGCCCTCCCTGTCCGTGGCCCACCCCGCCCGCCAACCTGAGACGATCCGCCCACAGGATCTCGCCGAGCGCCTGGCGGCGGGCGAGCCCATCCAGCTGGTGGATGTGCGGGAAGACGCCGAACTGGAGCTGGCGCGCCTGCCCCAGCCGGTGCTGCACCTGCCCCTGAGCCGCTCGGCGGAGTGGATGGCCGACCTGCCGGAGCGGCTGGAGCGGGAGCGGCCGGTGGCGGTGCTGTGCCACGCCGGCGTGCGCAGCTGGCATTTCGGCTGCTGGTTGATCGAGCAGCACGATTTCCCGCAGGTGTGGAACGTGCAGGGCGGCATCGACGCCTGGAGCGCGGAGGTGGATGCGACCGTGCCGCGCTACTGAGCCCGGTCCGCAGGTCCGGGGTTTCTCCCTACGATCCCCGCATCTTGCGCAGCACCCCCGCCCCCCGTGGACTGCCTGCCACGGCGACAACAGGACGTGCTTCGCGCCACCGTGCGGCACTACGTGGACACGGTGGAACCGGTGGGCAGTCGCACCCTGGTGCGGCGTTTCGGGCTGCCGGCCAGCCCCGCCACGGTGCGCTCCGCCATGGGCGCCCTGGAGCAACGGGGCCTGCTGACCCAACCCCACACCTCCGCCGGCCGGATCCCGAGCCAGCAGGGCTACCGGCTGTATGTGGACCAGCTGCTGCCCGCCCCCGGCGCCGCGGCCCAGCAGCTGGAGCGTGAACTCTCGGGCCTGACGCTGCAGTGGTCGGCGTTCGACGACCTGCTGCTGCAGCTGGCCCGCCGCCTGGCCGATCTCACCGGCCTGCTGAGCCTGATCAGCCGGCCCCTGCGGCCCCGGCCCCAGCTGCAGGCGATTCGGCTGGTGCCCAGTGGCGAGCGGCTGCTGGTGTTCCTGGTGGAGGGCTCGGCCCTCACCACCAGCCTCAACCTGCGGCTGCCCGAGCGGATCCGCCCCCAGGTGCCGATCCTGGAGCGCTGGATCCATTCCCAGCTGGAGGAGGCGGGCGGCCTGCCCTGGCACCGTTTGCCGGCGGAGCTGGGGGAGGGGGGCGCGTTGCTGCGCCAGGCCCTCGACAGCCACGAGCGGCAGCGTGCCGGCGAGGCGGAGGCGATGGTGGCGGCGGGCCTGGGGGGCCTGCTGGCCCAGCCGGAGTTCCGCAGCAGCTCCAGCCTGCTGCCCCTGGTGCAACTGGTGGAGCAGCGACCGCGCCAACTGCTGGGGCCCAGTGCCGCCGAGGTGGAAACCGCCACACGCCTGAGTGAGGCGATCTGGATCGGGCGGGAGCATCCCCAGCCCGCCCTGGAAGAATGCGCGGTGGTCCAGGCGTCGTACCGCACCCTGGATGGCGCGCAGGGTGAGGTGGCCCTGATCGGACCGATGCGGATGGCCTACGCCACGGCCCAGGCCGCGGTTCAATCGGTGGCGACGATCCTGCAGCGCCTGCTGAGCTGAGCCCCTCCCCCATGACCTATTGCGTCGGTTTTCTGCTGGAAGCGGGGTTGGTCTTCGCCTCTGACTCGCGCACAAACGCGGGGGTGGATTACATCTCCAGCTACAGCAAAATGCATGTATTTCAGCCGGCGCCCGATCGGCTGTTCGTGCTGCTCACCGCCGGCAACCTGGCCACGGCGCAGGCGGTGTTGCACCGCATCCGGCGAGATATCGCTGATCACCAGGCTCCGGAGGGGGGAGGCGCCAGCGAGGCGGATGGGCCCACGCTGCTGACGGCCCGCCACCTGTTTGAGGCGGCCGATTACGTGGGCGGGCTGAGTGTGGCGGTGCAGCAGAAGGTGGGCGCGAACCTGCGCCAGACGGGCGCCAGCGCGGATGTGACCTTCATCCTCGGCGGCCAGATCGCAGGCGAGCCCCATGGAGTGTTCCTGATCTATCCGCTGGGCACTGCGATCTCCGCCACCAGCGATACCCCCTTCCTGCAGATCGGCGAGAGCAAATATGGCAAGCCACCGCTGGATTACGTCGGCCACTCCGGCATGAGCCTGGAGGATGCCGGCCGCCTGTGCCTGGTGTCGCAGATCATCACCCGCCGCTCCAACCTCACCGTGGGGCCACCGTTTGAGATCGCCATGGTGCCGCGGGATGAGCTGCGGGTGAGCCGGCGCCTGAAGCTGGGCAAGGAGGCGCCGGAGATCAACCGCACGATGGACACATGGTCACGAACGATGACCGATGCCATCCAGCGGTTGCCGCGCTTCGCCTGGGAAGAGGATCCGCTCTGACGGGGGAGAGGATCCGCTCTGAGGGTCAGGCGGCCGGTCCACCCCCGAGCGCGCCGCCCAGCCGATCCGCCACGGTGTTGACGTCCTTGTCGCCGCGGCCGGAGAGGTTGAGCACCACTTCGGTGCCGGGCGGCAGCTGGGGGCAGAGGGTTTCGAGGGCGGCGAAGGCGTGGGCGGTTTCCAGGGCCGGAATGATGCCTTCGAGCTGGCTGAGGCGCTGCAGGGCCGCCAGGGCGTCGTCGTCGGTGACGGCGAGGTAGTCGGCGCGGCCGATCTGGCGCAGGTAGCTGTGTTCAGGACCGACGCCGGGATAGTCGAGGCCCGCGCTGATCGAGTGGGCCTCCTGCACCTGGCCCTCGCCGTCCTGTAGCAGCAGGCTCATGGCCCCGTGCAGCACGCCAACGCGACCCTCAGTGATGGTGGCGGCATGGCGGCCGCTGGCCACCCCCTCTCCCGCTGCCTCCACGCCAATCAGGCGCACGCTGGTGTCTTGCACGAAGGGATGGAAGAGGCCCATGGCGTTGGACCCTCCGCCCACGCAGGCCACCAGCACATCCGGCAGGCGACCGAAGGCCTCCTGGCACTGCTGGCGGGCCTCCCGGCCGATGCAGGCGTGGAAGTCACGCACAAGCATCGGATAGGGGTGGGGGCCGGCCACCGAGCCGAGGATGTAGT
>JBKDOZ010000117.1:0-18339 GCA_046342735.1 Synechococcaceae cyanobacterium | reverse complement strand
GTGAGGGAGATCTCCGCTGAATCCAGGTTTTGGAAGGTGACATCGGCGGTTTTCATGGCCGACTCAAACACCTCGCGCTTCTGGTTCATCTCGCCGGGGTTGTCGGCGTTGAAGGCGAAGGTCTTGCGGGAGAGATACATGTCCTGCAGCTCTCCCTCCTCTTCCCAGCTGCTGTTCTCCACCGCCAGGTTGACGTTGGAGGAGTAGCTACCGCTGGCGTTCGAAAACACACGTGTGGCGGCATCGCGCAGGGAGATTCCTTGGGCTTTGGCCTGCTCTTGGGCATGCTTGCGAACGAAATTCATCGCCTCGGGCTCTTCCGCTTCAGCGGCCATCTTCACGCCCTGATCGATCAGGCCCATCTGGTTGATGAACAGATCGCGGAATACCCCCGAGCAATTCACCACCACATCGATGCGCGGCCTCCCCAGCTCCTCCAGGGGGATCAGCTCGAGTTTGTTCACACGGCCGAGGGAATCGGGCAGCGGCCGCACGCCGATGAACCAGAGGATCTGGGCCAGGGATTCGCCGTAGGTCTTGATATTGTCGGTGCGCCAGAGCACGCAGGCAATCGTGTCCGGCCAGGTGCCCTGCTCCGACTTCTGGCGCTCGATCAACCGATCCACCACCACTTTGGCCGCGGCGATCGCCGCCCGGGTGGGGATTGCCTGCGGATCGAGGGCGTGGATATTTTTGCCGCTTGGCAGTACGCCCGGGTTGCGGATCGGATCACCGCCGGGGCCGGGGATCACGTATTCGCCATCCAACGCGCGCAGCAGGCTGCCCATCTCCTGGTCGGCGCATATTTGCTCCAGGCAGAAGCTCAGGTAGGCGAATTGCTTGTCCAGCTCGGCCACGTCCACCTCCGCGAAGCCGGCGCTGCGGCAGGCGGCGAGCCAGGGGCTTGGGAAGCGGATACCAAAGCGCTCCAGCAGTTCGAAGAACCAGCCGAAGTTGCGCCGCATCGTCACCCGGCCGTCGCTGCCGGTGACCTCCTGCACCATCGCCCCCACCGCGGTCCGGCAGGTTTCGGTGATGAGCCGATTGAGCTCCACATCCGCGAGCACGCCAGCGTCATTGCCGCGGTATACCTCTTCGATCGTGCGTCCGATCGCTTCGGCAAACAGGCCGGGCAGGGAGCGGATGCCTTCCTCTTGCCGTTCGATGGCGGCGATGTTCACCAGGGTGGCGATCGCCTCCTCCGCGGTCGGGGGCTTGCCGATGGTGTGCAATCCACAGGGCAGCAGACGGCTCTCGATCTCCATCAGCTGTCGGTACACCGCTCCCACCACCCCATCGCGGGCATCAAGGTCGATCTCCGAGGCGTCGAGCTCGGGCAGGGTGACGTCTTTGTCGAGGTTGCACTGACGGGCGGTTTCGACGATCGCATTGACGATCTGCACGCCGCGGCTTCCCTCGCGCAGCTGCTGGTAGCTGCCCACCAGCTCGCCCAGTTCTTTGAGCCCTTTGTAGAGGCCAGCATTCTCGGCGGGCGGGGTGAGATAGCTGATGGTTTCGGCGTAGCCCCGGCGCTTGGCGATCGTGGCCTCGCTGGGGTTGTTGGCGGCGTAGTAATAGAGATTGGGCAGGGCACCAATCAGAGAATCGGGGTAGCAGGTTTCGCTCATGCCCATCTGTTTGCCCGGCATGAACTCCAGCGAGCCGTGGGTGCCGAAGTGGAGCACCGCATCCGCGCCCCACACCTTTTCGAGATAGGTGTAGTAAGCGGCGAACCCGTGGTGGGGGCTGGCACTGCGCGAGTAGAGCAGCCGCATGGGGTCACCTTCGTAGCCGAAGGTGGGCTGCACCCCCACGAACACGTTGCCGAAGTGGCGGCCGTAGATCAGCAGATTGCTGCCGTCGCTGTTGAGATTGCCGGGGGGCTTGCCCCAGTTCTCCTCCAGCCGCACCGAGTAGGGCGTCAGCCGCTCATACTCAGCCACGCTCATGCGATGGGCGATCGCCAGCTCCGGCGACCCCTCCATGGCCTCGGGATCCTTGAGCACCGCCTCCATCAGTTCTTTGGGGGAGCGCGGCAGGTCACTGACGTCATATCCCTTGGCCCGCATCTCCTCCATCACCCGATGGATCGAGCCGAACACATCGAGGTAGGCGGCGGTGCCCACATTGCCCTTGTCCGGCGGGAAGCTGAACACCGTGATCGCCAGCTTCTTCTCGCTGCGGGCCTTCAGGCGCAGGGAGGCCCAGCGGATGGAGCGCTCCGCGATCGCCTCGACCCGGTCCTGCAGGGTGTGGGCCATGCCGGTGGCATCGTCGCGGCCGCTGAGCACGATCGGCTCAATGGCGCCATCGAGCTCGGGGATGGCGATCTGCAACGCCACCTGCACCGGGTGGAGGCCCAGATCGCTCTCCTCCCATTCCTGGGTGGTCTGGAACACAAGGGGCAAGGCCACCATGTAGGGGCGATTGAGTTTGCGCAGCACCTCGATCGCCTTGGGATGGTCCTGGCGGGCCGGACCGCCCACCAGGGCGAAGCCCGTGAGCGAAACCACCCCATCCACCAACGGCACCTCCGGGTTGAGGGGGTCGAAGAAGAAGGCGTTCACCGGCTTGGTGAAGTCGAGCCCGCCGCAGAACACCGGGATCACCGTGGCGCCCCGATATTCCAATTCCTGGATTACCGCCACGTAGTGGGCCTCATCGCCGGTGACGATGTGGCTGCGCTGCAGCACCAGGCCGATCACCGGACCCTGGCGCGCCGCCTCGCTGAGGTCGCTGCGGCTGGCGGTCCAGTTGAGGTACTCCTTGATGTCGTCAAACATCGTGGGCGCCAGTGGATGCCAGATCCCCAGATCCGGAAACACCACGGGTTCTGCCACCTCAAGGGCTGGCCGCCCATCTTCACCGCGGGGGAAGACGTATTTATCCGCCAGCATTAACAAGAAGTTGCGCAGGTTGTCCGGCGTGCCCCCCAGCCAGTACTGGAAGCTGAGCATGAAGGAGCGGGCGTCCTGAGCCTTTTCAACCGGCAGATACTTCAACACCGTCGGCAGGGTGTTGAGCAGCTTGAGCATGGCGTCCTGGAAACCAGCGCCCCCGGCTTCCTTTCGCTTCTTCATGAAGCCGGCGATGGCGCTCTTGCTCTGGCCCAACTGGGCCATGGAGAAGGTGCCCAGCTTGTTGAGGCGCATCACCTCGGGCATCGAGGGGAAGATCACCGCCGCCTTGAGCTTGTCGCGGTGGGGGGCCACCGCTTCCACCACCTTCTGGGCCAGGTCCTCGATGAAGATCAGCGAGGCGATGAACACATCGGCGGCCGCCACATCGGCGCAGAAGTCGGCGTAGTTCTGCGGATCCCGCAGTTCCTCAATCAGATAGCCGCTGAGTTCGATCGCCAGGGGGCCGCCCTGGTCGTTGAGGCTGGTGGCGGCTTGGGTAAGTGCGTTCTGATATTGGGGCTCCAGCACCACATACACCGCCTTCATCACGGCCCGATCCCCGGAGCTGGCGGGAACGACCCGGCGGTTGGCGGAGCGGACCTGCGTGAACATGCGGAGCTTGTGTGCGCAATGTCACAAAGCCTACGCAGGAGAGTCTGGCGGCGCGACCCCCGGCCCCTCATAGGCTCGCCCCCAGCCTTGGCCATCCCGATGAGCGCCTCCGCCCAACCCCCCTCTGCCCCACCCCTTGGGTCGCCCCCGGCGGCAGCCCTTCCGGGGGGGGGGGCCGGCGCCCTGGGCCGCATGGGCGCCGAGGTGGTGCGCACGGTGCTGGCCTCGCCCGATTGCACGCTGGCGGGCGCGGTGGACACCACCCCCGGCCGTGAGGGGGAGGACGTGGGATTGGCGCTCGGGCTCGGTGAGCTGGAGGTGGCGATCACCGCCGATCTCGAGGGAACCCTCTGCCAGGTGAGTCAGTCGGTGCGGAACGCCGGGCCGGGCGGCGGCGCCGTGCTCGTGGATTTCACCCATCCTGCGGTGGTCTATGAGCACACCCGGGCCGCGATCGCCTACGGCGTCCACCCGGTGATCGGCACCACCGGCCTCAGCCCGGAGCAGCTCCAGGATCTGGCCGGTTTCGCCGCCAAGGCGGGGGTGGGCGCCGCCGTGATCCCGAATTTCTCGGTGGGGATGGTGCTGCTCCAGCAGGCTGCCGCCGCCGCCGCCCGTTTCTACGACTTCTGCGAGCTCACCGAGCTCCACCACAACCGCAAGGCCGACGCCCCCAGTGGCACCTGCCTGAAGACCGCCGAATTGATCGAGGACCTCGGCAAGGGCTTCAACCCGCCCCAGGTGGAGGAACACGAGAGCCTGGCGGGCTGCCGGGGCGGCCTGCGGGAGAGTGGCCTGCGGCTGCACTCGGTGCGGCTGCCGGGGCTGGTGGCGCACCAGGAGGTGATGTTTGGCGCTCCGGGCGAAACGTACACCTTGCGCCACGACACGATCGACCGCAGTGCCTATATGCCCGGCGTGCTGCTGGTCATCCGGCGGGTGCGCAGCCTGGAGGGATTGGTGTATGGCTTGGAACGGCTGCTCTGAGCATGGCCCGTAGCCTCGAGGCTGTATCGCTCCCCCCCAAGACGCTCGTCGCTGATGCTGATACCGGTTTCCCCCAGCGAGTTCACGCGCCTGATCCCAGCGGTGGCCACCGGCCCCCAGTTCAACGCCTGCAGTGGTGATCCCCGCAAGCTGCTGCAACGGGTGCTGGTGTCGGTGATCGGTGGGGTGCTGTTGCTGCTGGTGAGCCAGACCCTCGCCTTCAACAGCCGCTATTCCTCCGTCTGGCTGGTCGCCGGCGTGATCACGGCGCTCTACATCCTCTGGGGGCCGATCGTGGAGGCGGGCCAGCGCAACGCCACCCTGCGGCGATACCCCGCCGCGGCGATTTTCGAGGGGTGGGTTGGTGACCTCTTTACCCGCGAGGTGGTGGAGGAGCGGCGCGAGCAGGCGGATCGGGCCGGGCGTCTGGAGCTGGTGGAGAACCGTCGCACCTGGCTTTGCCTGGAGCTGGAGGACGAGGACGGCGTTCTGGGTCAGGTGCGTTTTCAGTTCGAGAAGTCGCACCAGCGGATCCGCCGCGGGATGGTGGTGCGCTGCCTGGTGCTGAGCGACCGGCGGGACTTCGGGCGGATCGCTGCGCTCAGCGATGCTTGGCTGCCCCAGCTGAAGCTGTGGGTGGGCGAGTACCCCTACCTGCTGCGGCCGGCGTTTGAAGAACTGGCGATGCGGCGGTTGCGCTGAGGGGCCTTGGCCCAGCGAGGGGGAGACGAAGGCGGAGAACCGTCCCTGCCTTTCGCAACATTGCGTTACAGTTCCTGCAACACACCGCAACGGAGCATCCCATGACTCAGGCCCCCACGATCCGCGGAGCCCAAGTGACCACCGAAGACGGCGGTCGCCTCAACGCCTTCGCCACCGAGCCCCGCATGGAAGTGGTTAGCGCTGACAACGGCTGGGGTTTCCATGAGCGCGCCGAGAAGCTCAACGGCCGCATGGCCATGCTCGGCTTCATCGCCCTCCTCGCCACCGAGTTCGCCCTCGGCGGCGAAGCCTTCACCCACGGCCTGCTCGGCCTCGGCTGATCCTTGCCCCCATCCCGGCACCGCCGGCTTCAACCGCAGCAGACTCTGCTGCGGTTTTTTGTTGCCGGTGCCCCTCCCCCCGTCGCCATGACCGCCCCGCTGTTTGCCCGGGTACACGGCGCCGGCCCCACCGGTGCCCTCACGGCCCTCGCCCTAGCTCACGCCGGCTGGCGGGTGGTGCTCCACGATCCCCAGGAGCGTTCTGCCCTGTTGGCCCGCAGCCGGGCCTACGCCCTCACCCACTCCAGCCGCCGCCTGTTGCGACGATTGCAGCTCTGGGAGGCCATCGAGCCGGCGTTGGTGCCCTTTCGCCAGCTGCAGCTCCGCGATCTGGGCAGTGGTGGTGATGCCGCCTTCACCAGAGCCGATCTCGGCGGTGCTCCACCGGCCCCCGCCAGCGGTGCCCTGGGCTGGATCGCCCGGCACGGCCCCTTGCTGGAGGTCTTGCTGCAGCGGCTGGATGGCGAACCGGCGGTGCGCCTCGCGCTCGGTACGCCGCCGCCGGCGCCGGGGGTCTCCCTGGCCGGTGAGCCATCCGCCGATCTGGTGGTGGCCGCCGATGGTCCGGCCTCCCCCACCCGCGCGGCCCTGGGCATCCGCCAGTGGCGCTGGCCCTACCGCCAGGCCTGTCTGACGGTGCAGGTGGAGCTGCGCGGCAGCGCCCCCGATGAGGCCTGGGAGTTGCTGCGCCCGGAGGGTCCATTCGCCGTGCTGCCGTTGGGGGGTCACCAGGCCCAGCTGGTGTGGAGTGCCCCAGCCGACCGCTGCCGTCAGCTGGAGCAGCTCAGCGGTGCCGCCTTCCTCGATCGGCTCGCCGGCGCCTTGCCCGAGCGCCTGCAGCCCGATGGTCTGCTCGATGCCCCTCGCTCCTTCCCGGTGGCTCTGGAGCTGGCGCATCGCCTGCACCGGGGTCGGGTGGTGCTGGTGGGGGAGAGCGCCCATCGCTGCCATCCGGTGGGCGGCCAGGGACTCAACCTCTGCTGGCGTGATGTGGCGGTGCTCCATCGCCTCGCCGCCCGGGCGGCAGCGGGCCGGTTGCGGCCGTCTCGGCTCGCGGCCGCCTATGGGCGTCGCCGCTGGCCCGATCTGTTGCTCACGCTGCTGGCCACCGACCTGCTGGTGCGGGTGTTCTCGAACCGCCAGCCGTTGCTGCTACCGCTGCGCCGCCTCGCCCTCTTCGCCCTGGCGGGCAGCGCGCCTCTGCGGCGCCTCGCCCTGGGGATGATGACCCACGGCCCTTGCCGGCCCCTGGCCGGAGCGGCACCGTGAGAGCTCTCGGTTCTGGCCCATGGTGATCAGCACCTCCCCCCAGCCGCCCCCGCCGGAGGGGTTGCTGCGCTATTTGCGCGGATCGATCGGATTGAGCGAGGGGGCCCTGGCGCTGGGGCTCAAGCAGGCCCAGCTGGAGCAGGCCCCCCTGCCGGTGGTGCTCTGGCGCTTTGGGTTGATCAGCCTCGAGCAGTTCGACACCGTTCTGGCCTGGCAAGACCAGAACCTCGGCGGCGGCCCGGCTTCCTGAACCGTACCCCCGCGCGGATCTCTCCGGCGGATCTCTCTTTTTATCGATAAGTCTTCGTGCTTTTTATCAATCAGTCTTCGTAGACGATCAGCGATTCCACCGGCACCCCGGCCGGTAGGCGATCCCTTCCGTTCAGGGCCGCCAGCTCGATCACGAGGGCGAACCCGCACAGTTCACCGCCCACCTGTTTCACCAGTTCCGCGCAGGCGGCGGCGGTGCCGCCGGTGGCCAGGAGGTCGTCAACGATCAGCACGCGCGGGCGATGGTCGTAGCCATGGCTGAGGATCTCCAGCTTGTCGCTGCCGTACTCCAGCTCGTATTCCACCGAGAGCACCGGCGGGGGGAGTTTGCCTGGTTTGCGTGCCTTCACGAAGCCGATGCCCTTGGCGGTGGCCAGGGCCACGCCGACGATGAAGCCGCGGCTCTCGATGCCCACGATCAGCTCGGGTTGGAGCCGGTCGCAGATCTCGCCCAGGCGCTTCACCACCTCTGCCCAGGCCTGGGGCTCGCGCAGCAGCGGGCTGATGTCGCGGAAGAGGATGCCGGGCTTGGGGAAATCGGGAATTTCGCGCACCAGGGCCCGCAGCTCATCCGCTGAGGGGGCGGGGCCCGTGGGGGGGGTGGAGCTGGATCCGGCTGTGGCGCTCATGGGGATGCCCGCCTGCTCGCAGGCCGGGTGCAGGGGTGGGGGCAGGCTTGGGTGCCGCCTGACGGTCGACGGATGGCCGTCAGTGCTGGCAGTATCGCAGCCATGGTCATGACCGCTGTCGCGCCCAGCGCCGCTTCCCCCGCTGCCGAGGCCCCTGCCGCCGCAGCCCCGTCCCGCCCGCTTTCCCGCCGTGGGATCGAGCGGCTCGATCTGTTGCTGCTCACCGTGGAGGCGCTCGATTACAACGGCGGCGAATCGATGGTGTGGATCAGCGACCAGCTTGGCTACGCCCAGCTTTTCCCCAACCGGGTGGAGCTCTGGAAACGCCGTTGCCACAACCCCCTGCGTCGCAGTTTCCGTCGCGGCGTTCTTTCGCCTGCCGAAACCGATGCGCTCATCAGCATTCTTTGCGTGATGGCGGAGCGGTTGTATCCGATGCTCCACCAGCTGCTCTCCCGCAGCGAGCCCGAGGATCTCACCCGCGAGCGCTGGGATCTTGTGACCCATCGGCTCTCCGAGCTGGTGGCGGAACGGATGAATCCACGCCGCAGCGGGGTGCAGCGCCTGCTGGACCCCCAGGATGGCGCCTTGCAGCGGCGCCAGCTGATCCAGTCCCTGGCGCTTGCGGCCGGTTCCGGAGGGATCGAACGGCTGCGGGCCAGCCTCATGGACGCGGATGGTTGAGCGCCTGATGTTTTCCACCCCCGCTGCCATGAAGAAAAGCCTCCAGTACGACCAGCAGAGTTGCCGCCTCACGCTGGAGGGCCTCCCCGACCTCTCCGCTGGCCAGTCCGGCGATGTGGTGGGCATCCTCACCGGCTGGTCCCTGGCCTGGGTGGGGCGCCCTGAGGAGCTGGAGGGCCGTCGGGAGCACCTGCAGGCGATCCTCCAGGTGGTCCTGCCCTACGCCCGATACCTGCTCAGTGGCGTTCCCCGTCGGGTGGGCGGTTCCGAGGATCCTGCCGAGATTGCCCCGGCTGCCGAGGGCCACCACGTCCTGGTGCTGCGTAGCAGCCAGCCGGATGTGGAGCCCCTGAAGCTCGTCCTTGACGACGCCGAACTGGCGGATCTGGTGCGGGGGCTCGACCGGCTGCGCCTCGATCCACGCCTACAGGTGGAGCTGCCGGTGCCCCCCGTCCGGCCGCTGCGGGCCCGGGAGGTGCAGGGGCGCACCCCCCTGCCCCGCCGCCTCGCCGGTGTGGTGGGCGGGGCGGCGGCCCTGGCCCTGGCCGCCGCCACCGCCTGGCTGCTCCCTCCGCCCCCGGCGCCCCGGCCCGCGGCTGCCCCCTCCCCGGCCGCCTCGGGCGGCGCCCCTGTGCCGCCGCTGCCTTCCCCGTCCCGCGGCGGTTGACGTCACGGCCCGCGGCGACCACTCTGGGCTGCGTTGCGCTCCGGTTCTGATGACGTTGAGCTGGTCGGAACTGCGCCGCCGGGTCGCCCGCCTCGGGGCCGCCCTCGATGTGGTGGTGCGCAGCGATCCGGAGGTGTGCGGCCTCAGCGGTGAGCGGTTTCACATCTCCCTGCATCACGGCGGCCAGGGCGACTGCACGGTGGAGGCCCTCTCCCTGATCGACTGCCCGAACGAATTGGTGCTGATTGAGTTCGAGCGCTGGATGCGCAGCGCCGGTTATTCGCTGGATCCCTGAATCCGCCGATGTCCCGCCCGCCCGTCTCGCTTCACCTGCCCCGGACAGAGGGGTCCGCACCGCCGGAGGGGCCGATCCTGCGCCGCTCCCGCGGCCGCCGTCGACGCCGTGTGCGGCGACTGAGGCAAGCGGGCATGGGGCTGCTGCTTGGGGCCCTGGGCCTGGGGATCCTGGCGGGTCTGGTGCGTCTGCCGGAGCGGCTCGATGCCCTGCTGCTCGTCAGCCATGCCCTGGCCCATGTGATCGGAGGCTTGAGCCGCCTGGGCCTCGGCCTGCTGCAACTGGCGGCGGTGCTGGCGGTGGTGCTCCTGGCCCTGCTGGCCCTGCTGCTGCTGGCCGGCAGTGCCGTGAGGCTCTGGAGAGCCCTGGTGCCCAGCCCCGGCCGGGAGCCCCCCCCGTCGCCTCCGCCTGCGGCCAGGCCGGCCTGGCGGGAGCCTGAGGAGGGTTCGGGTCGGCTGCCGCCCCCGATGCTCTGAGGGGCGCCGGCTGGATCAGCCGTGCAGGCGGCCCGCCCACAGGCCGGCCAGCTGCCAGGAAGACCAGAGAAAGGCCGCCAGGATCAGCCAGTTCAGCCAGGCGGGGCGGCCGTTCCCGGGGCTGTTCATCGCGGCGGCTCCTCGGCTCGCAGGGGTTGATCCAGGCACTTTGGCAGGGGGTGGCACTGGAGGAGAGGAAGACGTGTCCGCCGCCATGCCCTCGCCCGCCCTTGTGAGCTTCCTGGGATTTCCCGGCTGGGGCCCCCTCCATCTGCAGCTGGCGATGGGGGGGGACCCGGAGGCCCTGGCCCGCCGGCTGGCCCGCGCCCGGATATCGGCAGGGCCAGGGGCGGCGCCAGGGGGGCTGCTGGCGGCCTTCCTGCGCCAGCAGGGCGATGGCCGGCCCTTGGGGGAGCCCTGGGGCCCTCTACCGCCCGGTTGCCGCTCGGGCAGCCATCGCTATCGCATTGTCTGCGGTCCGGGCCGCCGCCCTGGGCTGCGGGTGGTGGGTTGGTGCTGGTGCGGCCCCGCGGCGGGGTGGCGCCCGTGCGGCGAGGTTCTGCCGCTGGCCCTCTTTCTGGCGCGCCATGGCCAGGGGCGATGGCCTCGCCAGGCTCCGTCGGTGGGCCTGGGTGCCTGGGAGGAGCCCGGCCAGGGAGGAGACTCAACGGTGCAGACGCGCAGCCCCGAGCTCCTCTTATGAAGGTCGACCACCGCGGCACCCACCACCTGCTCGATCTGGAGAGCGCGGAGGTGGCCCTGCTGCTCGACATCCTGGAAGCTGCCCTGGGCGCCGAGGCGATCAGCGGTCCTGAGGCCACCAATCCGCCCCTGGCTCGCCTCTTCAACGACCTCTACAGCGGCCTGCTCGATACGGCTCGGGCGGAGTGGCGCCATGGGGCGGCCTCCCGGTTCCCTCAGGGCTCGGCGGAGGGGTCCCCTTCCCGCTCCACCCAGGTCCACGGCCTCTCGATGCCGCCCGGCACGCTCCAGACCCCCAGCGCACGCCGTCGCGCCAACCCTTCCACCGCCTTGTAATTCAGGTCGTCGCAACCGCCGGGCAGCCCATCGAAGCGGAAGACAGCCCCCTCCTCCAGCAGCGGCACGGCCACATCGCGGCCGTTGCGGCGCACCAGCGCTATCTCGCGGTTGAACACATCGCGCCCACGCAGCTCCAGGCTCACCTCGCTGCCCACCGGCAGCAGGGCCCGCAGCCGCCGCTGGGCCGTCTGGGACCAGGGCACCTGGCCGGGGCGGGGGGCCTGGAGGCAGGCCAGCCGCACCCGCCGTGCCAGGTCGGTGCCGGTGATCATCACCCGCAGCTCCTGGCCGTTGCGCACCGAGAGCACCCGGGCCGGCCGCACCCGCTGCAGTGCCGGGCTGGGGGCCGGCCTCGCCGGGGAGGCTGGCAGGGGCGGCAGGGGCGGCGGTGGCAGCGGCGGGGCGATGGGTGGGGGAGATCCCTGCCCGTGGACGGCGGTGATGCCCAGGACAACCACAAGCCCGGCGGCCGGGCCCCCCAGGGCCAGGAACGGCAGCTCGCGCACAGGTCCACAACAATGGGTGACTCTACGCAGCCCCCACCCGGGCGAGCCATGGATCCGCTGATCGCCGCCCTGCTGCGGCCCGAGGCCCATCAGCCGCCACCGCCCGCCCCGATCGAGCTGCTCGAGACCCACATCTCCTGGATCCTGTTGGTGGGAGCGGTGGCCTACAAGATCAAAAAGCCCGTCGATCTGGGCTTCGTTGACTTCAGCACCCAGAAGCGCCGCGCCTGGTTCTGCGAGGAGGAGCTCCGCCTCAACCGCCGTTTGGCGCCCGACCTCTACCTCGCCGTGGTGCCGATCCATGGGCCGCGGCAGCGGGCCCGCTTCCATGGCGGCGGCCCGGTGATCGAAAGGGCGCTGAAGATGCGCCGCTTCCCCCAGGAGGCCCTGCTGCCGGCGGCCCTGGCCCGCGATGCGGTTCCCCCCGCCGCCTTCGAAGCGCTGGCCGACCGGCTGGCGGCCTTCCATGCCCGCGCGGCGGTGGCTGCCCCCAGCGATCCCTGGGGCGCTCCGCACCATGTGCGCGATCCAGCCCTGGCCAACCTGGCGGTGCTGGAACGCGGCGGCGTGGATCCCACCGTGCTGGCGCCGCTGCGGCGCTGGACGGAGGCCGAGGCGCAGCGGCTGGCCCCCCTCTTCCGCCGGCGCAAGGCGGATGGACGGGTGCGCGAGGGCCATGGCGATCTGCATCTGGGCAACATGGCCCTGCTGGAGGGGCGCATCGAGGTCTTCGATTGCCTGGAGTTCAGTCCCGAGCTGCGTTGGATCGACGCCATCAGCGACCTGGCCTTCGCCGCGATGGATCTGCAGCATGGCGGCCGCCCGATCGAAGCCCATCGCCTGCTGGCCCGCTGGCTGGAGCGCAGCGGCGATGTCGAAGGTCTGCGGCTCTGGTCCTGGTATCGGGTGTATCGCGCCCTGGTGCGCGCCAAGGTCACGGCCCTGCGCCTGGCCCAGACGGATCTGGCGGAGGAGGAGGTGCAGCGGCGGCGGGGCGAGCTGCGCTCCTACCTCGGTTGGGCCCAGGCGGTGATCCGGCCGCGGCGGCCCGCCCTGGTGATCACCCATGGGATCTCCGGCAGCGGCAAGAGCCACTGGGCCTCTCGGCTCGCCCAGGGGGTGGGGTGGATCCATCTGCGCTCCGACGGAGAACGCAAGCGGCGCTTCGGGCTCTGGGGCGAGACAGGGGGTGCCGAACCGCTGGAGGTCCCGCCGGCCTCGGTTCTCTACGCTCAGCCGGTCAGCGCTTGGCTGTACGAGGAGCGACTTGCAGGCGGTGCGGCTGCGGCCCTGGCGGCCGGGCTCGATGTGGTGGTGGATGCCACCTTCCTACGACGAAGAGATCGACAGTTCTTCGCTGAGCTGGCCCGGCTGAGCGGGGCGAACTTCGCCGTTTTGGAGTGCCACTGCTCGCCCGGCCTGGCTCGGGAGCGGGTGGACAGGCGGCGGCGGCAGGGGGTGGATCCCTCGGATGCTGACGCTTGTGTGATCGAAGGGCAGCTGGCCAGCCTGGAAGCCATCGATGACGACGAACGGGGGCGGATTCCCCTGTGCTGTCCTGGCTCGGAGCTGGGGGTCGAGCGTCTGGAGATGTGGCGCCAGGAGATGGCCTAGGCCTCCCCTGACGCCATCGGCTTCAGAACCACTCGGGCACGGCCTCTTCGAGGGTGTTGACGTGGGCTTCGGGGGTGGTGCGACGGAATTCGAGGGTGATGTTGCGACGCTGCTCGCCATCAGCGGCCACCGCCTCGATCGGATAGAGCTGCTGACCATCGCGGAACGGCACCTGGATGCGGAAGGTGCCCTCAGCGGTAAGGGGCACTTCCTCGCCGCCAATCGTGAGGCGGGCGGAGGGATCGGTAGCGCCGTACACGATCAGTTCGGCATCGGCCACCAGCCAGAAGGCCCGCTGGCGCACCGGCACGCCGCCGGCGCCGCTCTCGGTGAGGCCGCTGGCCCACTGGCCCACCCCGGAGAGTTGGCCGCCGGCCGCCTGGTCGCCGCCCTCCTCGAGCTCATGGAAGGCCTCCGAACCCCGACCCAGCCGTCGCCAGCGGGCGGTCGCGGTTTGGTACAGGCGCTCGTGCAGGCCGCTTTCGCCGCTCGCCGGGGCGATCAGCTCGCTTTCGCTGGGGAGGATGTCGAGGGAGAAGGGGATGAATTGGTCGAGGATCTGCTCGCTGGGGTGGAGAGCAGGCACGCGGGCCACCGAGGAGAAGGCCAGGGAGATCCAGCGGGCACCAGCGCAGCGATAGCCCAGCTCCACGCGGTAATCGCGATCGCTCAGGGGCACCGGCAGGTACCACTCGGTGGCGTGGCTATCGACCACCACCTCCTGCAGGGTGTGGGGATGGACGGAACCGCCGCTGAGGCCGGTCACATCGGCCACCCGTAGGCAGAGCTGGGTCGCGCCGGCGGCGGCGGCGGCTTCGCGGTCAGCCTCTGAGATCTCCCAGAACGCGTAGGCCCATTGGGGGTCGCGGGGCAGGAACACAACCCGGGTTTCGAGGCGGGGGCGCGGGGCCGGGGGCAGGGAGGCCTCGATGCTGGGAAGGTCCGCGACTGTCTCGGCGGGCGCAACGGTCGCTATTTCGCCTTCGCCGGTGAGGGAAGCCTTGGTGGCAATCGCCTCCGCCAGACCGTCCTTCGTTTCGGCGCTGTAGCGGCTGATCCCGAGGGTGCGGGCCAGCTCACGCAGCTGCCGCATGCTCATGGAGGCAAGATTGGCCACGGGGTTGTTGCTTGCCATCCGTACGGTCGGAATCGAACGATGGGGCCAATATTCCGGGATGCGACGCCTTCGGGATCACTCCTGTCAGCGGATGGGCACAACATTGCGGCGTCTGGGCGCACCATCGGGTCCCGACTTCAGGTGAGTGGTGCCTGCCGCTCGGGGTTGGGGCCCGGCTCCAACGGCTGGCGTCTTCCTTCCGGCACCTGGGCCGCGAGCAGGGCCGACACCGCCAACAACAGGCCGAGGCCAAGCCAGCCGCGCCAGCGCAGCGCCAGCTGCGGCCTTGGCAGGGGCCAGAAAGGGCGACGGCGCTTTGGCGACGGCGCCGCCACTCCGAGCATCCGCCCGCAGCGGGCGCAGACCATGCGGCCGGCGAGGCTGCGATCCGCCCTTGCTGTCCAGCTGCCGCAGTTGGGACAGGCCATCGCCGCCCTTGCCTCACGCTCGCGGCGGCCATGCTGGCCGATCGGCGGCCGTCAGCGCAGCGACGGATCAGCCCCCGGCAGATCCACCCCATCGCTGCGCTCGCGCAGCAGCTCGAAATCGGCAAAATCAAAGCCCGGCCCCACGGAGCAGGTCACCAGGCTCCAGTCGCCGAGGCTGCGGGCGGCCTGCCACCAGTCGGCGGGGACCACCTGCACGGCATGGAGCTCCCCCGACGCCGGTTCCAGCGGGCCCAGGGTGAGCGCCTCGCTGCGGCCCCCCTCGGGCGGCAGTCGCCAGAGGCGTAGCGGCGCGCCCGCCACGTGCTGCCAGATCTCGTCGGCGCCCCGCACGCGGTGCCAACGGCTGCAGGATCCAGCCTCCAGGAGGAAGGCGATCAGGGTGAGGCCGCAGCGGCGCTCACCGTCGCCGGCCCGGCACACCGCCACCGTGGAACGGTGCAGCTCGCGGTACCAGCCCCCCTCCGGATGGGGTGCCAGCCCCAGCTGCTCGATCAGGGCTTGCGCGTCTACGACGCCCTGTTCGCAGCCCTGTTCGCTTCCTTTGTGCTCGACCATGGTGGATTTGCCTTGGGTCTGTCACTGCCGATGATCGCCTGAATGCGCCTGAATGCGCCTGAACGCGCTTGGGCCAGGGACGGGCGGATGCGCGCTCATTTGGCAGGAAAGTTCGTTGTTCTGGTGCGTGGCTCTCCCCTGCGTTCTTTGCCTGGTTTCAGCACCGCTGGTTGAGATGCCGGCTGCTGCGGGAAATGATGTTTGAGCCTGTCGTTTGTCACCGATGGCTGAGGTGGAATCGGTGATGCAAGCGCTGCTTGCAGTGGCGCTTGGAGTGGCGCTTGGAGTGGCGGATTGACACCCCGAATCCATGCATCTACCGGTAGGTGAATCTTTCGTTTTTTTGGCCAGGCTGGCAGGATCAATGGCCGTCCCCGCCACTGACAGACCCCCGCCGGGCCGGCCTCCCTTCAGCGCAATAATACTCCTGTACTATTGCGGCAGGTCGTGTTGCCTCCGTGTCCTCGTCTGTTTCCTCGCCTGTTTCCTCGTCTGGTGCGTTCTGGGACCCTGTCGATGGGCTGGCCCGTGCCCTCGCCTCTGCGGTGCCCGTTCCCTTGGTGGCCGAGGCCGGCGCCTCCGGCTTCCCCAGCCCCGCCGACGATTACGTGGAGAGCCGCATCGACCTGAATGTGGCCCTGATCCCCCGGCCCCTGGCCACCTTCTTCATGCGTGTCCGCGGGGAGGCGATGCGCGGCGACGGCATCGTTGACGGCGATCTGCTGGTGATCGACCGCAGCGTTGAGGCCCGCCCGGGCATGGTGGTGGTGGCGGTGTATGAGGGCGAGTTTCTGCTGCGGCGGCTGCAGCGTCGCGGTGGCCGCCTCGTTCTGGTGGCCAGCGATGGCGTCAGCCCGCCGATTGCGTTGCCGATCGATCCGGAGGCTGGTGGCAGCGAGGACATCGAGCTCTGGGGGGTGGTGCGGCACGCCGTGCACCATCTGCTCTCGCCCCCTTCGTCGCGCCGTGGCCTCAGTCGGGCTGGGCCAGGGGCGGAGCGCTGAGCAGTCCGCGGCGGCGCAGTTCCCCGCGGAAGTCGGCGGCCAGGCGGCGGCCTGCGGCATCGGGGATGGGGGTGCCGCGCCAGGCGTGGCGCAGATGGCGGGCGAGGGCCAGAAGCCGCACGGCCAGGCTGAGGCACACCAGCAGCTGCAGGCAGAGATGGAGCATGGCTGGCCCTGCACAGGCGATGCCCAGGCTAGGCAAGGCAAAGCGCGCCATGCTGGGACGTGTTGCCCCAGGCCCCTGTCCACAGAACCGCTCGTTGATCCTGCGGCCGAGCCGGGCACGGAGCCGCTGCCGGAGTTGGCTGTCGAGGAGTTGGAAACCCTGCTGGCGGCCCTCGATCCCCTGCTCGACGGCTTTGGCGATGGCGGCTCGTGCCTCGACGATGCCTGCGCCTTTCTGGCCCGCCTTGGCATCCAGCCGCCGCCTGAGGCCGGCCCCGAGCAGGCCGCCGAGCCGCCGGCTCCGCTCCTGCAGTGGCTGGAGCGCTGGCGGGCCGCCGGCGGCAACCGCGAAACGCTGCGGCTGATGGTGCGCACCCTGTTGGCCCAGCGCCGCTGATGGCGCCCGCGCGCCTGCGTCCGCTCGGGCTCCTGCTGCCGTTTCTGGTGCTCAGCGGCAGCCCCAGAGCGCAGGCAGGGGAGCCGCTCAAGCTCGGGGAGGACTACCAGCAGGCCCGCAGCCGCCTGCTGGCCCAGGGCTGGCGCCCGGCGGTGGGCCATCCCCCGGGGGAGGCCTGCTCGCTGTTGGCCGACGACCGCCGCTGTGCCCGCTTTCCCGAGCTGGCCGCCTGCGCCCCCACCGGACTGGGCTTGTGCCGCTTCGAGTGGCGCTCCCCCCAGGGCCGCGGCTACGCCGTGATCACCCGCGAGGGCCATCCCTCCGGCGCCCCGGGCCGCATCGATCGTTGGTTCCCGATCGAGTAACGGCAGCGAGGAAGCCCCGTAGGGCCTCGGGGCCAGGCGGCGACCAACCAGCAGATCACCGCCCAGCACGTTCTCTCCCAGAGGCAGAGCGGCGCAATATGAGTATTACCAGTCAAAGAAAGGGAGCGGACGGAATCGCCCTATGGTCTGGATTTCGTTGTCTGCCGCCGGGGCCTTGCGCGTCCTGATGATGAGCTCTCGCGGTTCCCTCTGAATGAGGGGCTGTCGCGGTTCCCTCTGACGTTTGAATCCGCCCGCAATCTGCTGCAGCTCTGTGAGGGTGATCTCTGCGGATGTACCGAAGAGTGGTGGTGAGAAAGGGGATGACATGGCGCATCAAAATGTGGGACATGAGGTCTCGGCAATTATCCTTGAATCGAGGCTTGCCGGCCTTCATTCATGACGATGCCGCCTAGGCTCAGAGATGGCTGCGAGAATCTGAACACTGGAATGTCGAGCTGCTGACAGTGCCGCTTCGGTAGCGCTTTCTTGTCCACTTGGCCATCAGAAGAAACCGCAATAGCGCACGAGTTCACCGGTCCAGTCCATGGCCCAGTCCATGGCTAAGTCCATGGCTCAGCCAAGGGTCGGAGATCACAAGCGACGACCTGCGGCCCGATCACGGGGTTCCACCGATCGCCGCCATGGCCCGCCAGAGTGCAGGCCCTGAATCCTCGGCCATGACACCGACCCGTGAGCAGATCCTTGCCGTCTCCGCCGGCTGGGTGGCGGTGGTGCTCAACGTGATCCCAGGCCTGGGGACGGGCTACCTCTACCAGCGCCGTTGGAAGGCCTACTGGATCACCTCGGCTCTCGCCACCGCCTGGTTCCTGGCCGGCGCCCTCTTGGCCAGAGAGGCGGATGCCGCTGCGGAGGCCCAGAACCAGCTCGTGGGGCTGATCGGATTGCTGGCGTTGGCTGCTGTGACCGCCACTGAGGCTGGACTGGCCGTCAAGAAGGTGCGCCAGAGCGACTGAGGGATTGGGGTGGTACCGACCCCATGGCGGCTCCGCCGTAGTGCCGCTCCAAGGGGATACGAGCGCAGCCGATTTGTGATGCCAGAGCCGCCGGCGCTGGCATCTGGAGGGGGAGGGAGCGAACGGTCGAGCGATTCTCTGCGAACCATCAGCAGACGGTCGGTACCGCGACAGCATTCGCGCTGAAGCTCCCCACAATCGGCGGACAGTCACCAGTCCCGCCCCTTCTTTCGCCCCTGTTGTTCTTCCTCGCCACCACGGCCAATCAAACCTACTGCAGCATGGGGAGACCGGGCAGATGCACCCCCATCTACTTC
>JBKDOZ010000116.1:0-13235 GCA_046342735.1 Synechococcaceae cyanobacterium | reverse complement strand
GGGCTCCTCGCCGCCGGCGCGCATCTTCAGCTCCTCCCGCAGCTCTTCGAGCTGCATCAGCTCCTGCACCTGCCGGCCCAGGGTGATCTCCTGCTCGTGCGAAAGCAGCGGCACCCGGCCGATGTCGCGCAGGTAGGAGCGCACCAGATCGCCATCGATGGCAGGGAGCTGGCGCAGAGGAGTAACCCCGGCAACGGTCGGAGCGAGCGACACAGGCTGATCCCTGGCGGCGGCATCGGGATCGGCGAGGGCGGTGGTGGAAGAGAGGGCGAGGACCACGACCGAGTTCATAACGGTGTGTGAAGCCTAACCTGAAGAAGTGTGAACACCTCTCAGAAAGCCCTGGGGGAAAACGGAAATCTTTCTTACGAAGCCCCGGCAGGTCCGTGCCCCCGGCTCCTCACCCCCCAGGCCCCATCCAGGCCACCAGCCAGGAGGCGGTGCGCAGGTAGATGAACACCCCCGCCACGTCGGTGGCGGTGGCGATGAAGGGGGCCGACATCAGCGCCGGATCCAGACCGATCCGATCGAACAGCAGGGGCAACGCCGCCCCGGCGGTGGCCGCCAGGGTGGTGATCGCCACCAGGCTCACCCCCGCCGCAGCGGCCACCAACCAGCTGTGCGACACGTAAGCCGCCCACGGCACCACGACCACGACCATCAACAGACCCAGCAGGGCCCCCGCCAGCGCCTCCCGCCCCACCGCCAGCGTGGGCCCCAGCCCCTGGATCCGCTGCGTACTCAGGCCCCGGATCACCACCGTGGAGCTCTGGGCGCCCACGTTGCCGCCCGTGCCGATCAGCAAAGGGATGAAGGCGGCGAGCATCACCACCTGCTTGAGCACCCCGTCCATGGAGGCGATCACGGCGGCGGTGCCGCTGTTGGCCAGGAGCAGCACCAACAGCCACACCACCCGGCGCCGGGCGATGGTGAACAGGTTGCTCTGGAAATAGTCGTCCTCATCGCCAGCCTGCAGGGCGCCCGCCGCGTAGAGATCGCGGGTGGCCTCCTGCTGGATCACATCGATCACGTCGTCCACCGTGACGATGCCCACCAGGCGATCCTCCCGATCCACCACCGGCACGGCCAGGAAGTCGTAGCGCTGGATCACCCGGGCCACCTCCTCCTGCTCAGCATCCGTATTCACCTTCACCACCTCGCGGGTCATCACGTCGCCGAGGCGCTGCTCGGGGTCGGCGGTCACCAGATCCCGCAGGGAGAGCATGCCGGTGAGGTGGCGCGAGGCGTCGGTGACGTAAAGGCTGTAGATCGTTTCGGTATCGCGGGCACGGCGGCGCACGATCTCCAGGGCCTGGGCGGCGCTGTGGAACTCCTTGAGATCGATGAATTCGGTCGTCATCAGACGACCCGCGGTCTCCGCCGCGTATCCGAGCATCTGGGCCGTCACCCGCCGCTCCGTCGGGCTCAGCTCGGCCAGCAGGCGCCGCACCACCTTGGCGGGCAACTCATCAAAGAGCCGCACCCGGTCGTCCGGGGACATCTCCTCCACCAGCTCGAGCACCTCCCCGGAGCGCAACCGCTCCAGCAGGCTCTGCTGGACGGCGGGCTCCAGGTATTCGTAGACCTCGATCGCCTCATCCTTGGGCAGGAGCCGGAAGGCAAGGGCCTGGAGCGTGCGGGGCAGGGTGCCAATCGCCTCGGCGGCGTCCACCGGCTGCACGGGGCGGAGCAACAGCTTGGCGCCGTCGTAGTTGGTGGCCTCCAGCAGGTTCTCCAGCTGGAGGGCCACCACTTCAGCTACGGCAGACGCCTCTTTCATGCGCTGGGCATCGGCAGCGCTTCCGAGTGTATGGGGGAGACCGCTAAGGTCCGTGCCACCTCCCGCACCTCTCCTCCCCATGGCGATCAACGTCCGCGATGTCGTCGTCCGCACCGCCGACGGCGGCGAACGCCGGCTCGGCGACTGGGAGGGCACGGTGCTGCTGATCGTCAACGTGGCCAGCCGCTGCGGCTTCACCCCGCAGTACGCCGGCCTGCAGGGGTTGCAGGACACCTACGGAGACCAGGGCTTTGCGGTGCTTGGCTTCCCCTGCAACGACTTCGGCGCCCAGGAGCCCGGCAGCCTCAGCGAGATCCAGACCTTCTGCTCCAGCACCTACGGCGCCAGCTTCGAGCTGTTCGACAAGGTGCATGCCAGCGGCGAGAAGAGCGAGCCTTACCTCACCCTCACCCAAAGCGAACCGGCCGGGGATGTGGCCTGGAACTTCGAGAAATTCCTGATCGGCCGCGACGGCACGGTGCTGGGACGCTTCAAGAGCGGCGTGGCACCGGAATCGCCGGAGCTCAAGGCGGCGATCGAGGCGGCCCTGGCGGGCTGAAGGGGGCAGCGCAGGGGCCCAGCGAGCGGGAATGCCGTCAGCTGGGCAGCCAACCGCGGCTGGAGCGCCCGTCCCGATCGCTGGCCTCCACCCGCAACCAGCGGCGCCCCTGCGGACAGAACCACTGCTGCAGAACCCGCAGCGACGCGCCGGACTCCAGCTCGGTAAGCACCGGGGCGCGCCGCTCAGGCGCACACCTCAGGGGCAGGCCGGCGTGGCTCAGCAGGGGCTCTGAGGCGTTTTGGCGCCGGCGCACCTCCGGCAGCCGGCGGTCGGCGCCACCGGCGGGCAGGGCTGCGGGGGTGATCAGGGCGAACCCCAGGAGAGCGAGGGCCTGCCAGCCCGCCAGGGCAGGGAAGCCACGGCGGCCGGCAACGGCCAAGGGGGAGGCCGGCATCAGATGTCGAGCTGGGTGAGGTCGAGCTCGGCGCTGTGGGCTTCGATGAACTCGCGACGCGGCGCCACCTTGTCGCCCATCAGGATCGTGAAGATGCGATCAGCCTCGGCGGCGTCTTCGATCTCGACGCGCTTCATCATGCGGGTGCCGGGGTCCATGGTGGTTTCCCACAGCTGCTTGGGCATCATTTCGCCGAGACCCTTGAAGCGCTGGATGGTGTAATTGGCTTTCTCACCGTAGCCATCGAGCGTCTTACGCAGTTCGGCTTCGTTGTAGCAATAGGCATGATTTTTGCCTCGCTCAACTTTATACAGAGGGGGGCAGGCGATGTAGATATAACCTCCTTCCACCAGCATCTTCTGGTAGCGGTAGAAGAACGTCAGCAGCAAGGTGCGGATGTGGGCGCCGTCCACATCGGCGTCCGTCATGATCACGATCCGGTGGTAGCGGAGATTCTTCTCTTCGAAGTCTTCCCCCTTGATGCCAAGGCCCAGGGCCGTGATCAGCGCCTGAATCTCACTGTTCTTGTAGATCTTGGCGTCATCGGTTTTCTCGATGTTGAGGATCTTGCCGCGCAGGGGCAGGATGGCCTGGAAGCGGCGGTCACGACCCTGCTTGGCGGAGCCACCAGCGGAATCACCCTCGACGATGTAGATCTCCGATTCGGAGGGATCCCGGGAGCTGCAATCGGCCAGTTTGCCCGGCAGGGTGGAGCTTTCGAGCACCGATTTGCGGCGCACCAGCTCGCGGGCGCGGCGGGCGGCCTCGGCGGCATTGAACGCCTGGATCGCCTTTTCAAGGATCAGGTCGATCACCGAGGGGTGGAACTCGAGGTACTCGGCCAGGGATTCGCCCACCACCGAATCGACGATGCCGCGCACTTCGGTGTTGCCGAGCTTGGTCTTGGTCTGCCCCTCGAACTCCGGCTCGGGCACCTTCACCGACAGCACGGCGGTCAGCCCTTCGCGAATGTTTTCACCGGCGAGGTTGGCGTCGTTGTCTTTGCGCTTGCCACGCTTCTTGGCGAAGGTGTTGAGGGTGCGGGTGAGCACCGTTTTCAGACCCTCAATGTGGGTGCCTCCATCCACGGTGCGGATGTTGTTGGCGAAGCCGAGGATGCTGTCGGAGTAGGCGTCGGCACACCATTGCAGGGCAGCCTCCACCTGCACCCCATCCTTCTCGGCGTTGACGTGAATGATCTCTGGATGCAGGGGCTCCTTCTCGGCATTCATGTACGCCACGTATTCCCGAATACCACCTTCGTAGAAGTACACCTCCTCGTGGGCTTCCCCAGCCGAAGAGAGGGCGGCGGGGCGCTCGTCGCGGAAGACGATGCGTACGCCCCCATTGAGGTAGGCGAGCTCCCTCAGTCGGGCGGAGAGGGTGTGGTAATCGAACTCAATCCCGGTGGAGAAGATCTCCAGGTCGGGCAGGAAGCGCACCAAGGTGCCGGTCTGCTCCGGATCAGCGGCGGGCGTCGAGGCCAGCGAACCGATGGGCACGCCCCGCTCGAAGCGCTGGCGATGCTCCTGGCCCTGGCGGTGCATGGTGACCTCCACCCAGGCGCTCAGGGCGTTGACCACCGAGATCCCCACCCCGTGCAGGCCCCCCGACACCTTGTAACCGCCGGCGCCGAACTTGCCGCCGGCGTGCAGCACGGTCAGCACCGTTTCCAGGGCGCTCTTGCCGGTGCGCGGATGGATATCCGTGGGGATGCCGCGGCCATTGTCGCTGACGCTGGCGGAACCGTCGGCGTGGAGCACCACCACGATGGCGTCGCAGTGGCCGGCAAGGGCCTCATCGACCGAGTTGTCGACCACCTCGTACACCAGATGGTGCAGACCACGCGGGCCGGTGGTGCCGATGTACATGCCGGGGCGCTTACGCACCGGCTCCAGGCCCTCCAGAACCTGGATCTGCTCAGCTCCGTAAGCAGACTGAATCTTGCTGGCTTCGCTCATTCGGGCAGGGGTCCCCAGGGGGTTCGCGAGTCGACGCCGGCCCGGGGGTCGGCGGTGGGGCCCGGCAGGATCCCGGTGCCGCCCGCGGGAAAAACCGGGCGAAACTTACCGGAGAGGCCTCCGGTGGGGATGCCTCCGGTGGAAAAGTTTCCGGGGAGGGCCATCCGCATGGACCCGGGGAAGAGCGCGGGCGTGAAAACGGGCATGGACCCGGGGAGACGGAAGGTCTGAAAAGGCTCTCCGCATCGGCGACTTTACCACCGCAGCCAGGTCCGGCCAGGGGGTCCCGCCACGCGAGAGTGGCTTCCCGCACCCGCTCCCGTGCCCACCGCGCCCACCCCGATGGCCGACCCGGCGGCGGCGCCCCTGGCCCGCGACGCCTTGCGCCGCGCCCTCGCGGAGCGGGAGGCGGGCGGCCCGCCCCTGGTGATCGCCCTGATGGGGCCCACCGCCAGCGGCAAGACGGATCTGGCGATCGACCTGGCCGAGGAACTCGACCTGGCCGTGCTGTCGGTCGACTCCCGCCAGCTCTACCGCCACATGGATGTGGGCACCGCCAAGCCCACCCCAGCCCAGCGCCAGCGGGTGCGCCACGAGCTGCTCGACCTGCGCGACCCGGACGAGCCGATCACCTTGCAGGAGTTCACGGCCCTGGCGCGGCAGGCCATCGCCGCCGAACACCGGCGGCGGGGCATCGCCTTCCTGGTGGGCGGCAGCGGCCTCTATCTCCAGGCGTTGCTGGCAGGGCTCCAGCCGCCTGCGGTGCCCCCCCAGCCGGCCCTGCGGGCCCAGTTCGGGGTTTTGGGGCAGGAGCGCTGCCATGCCCTGCTGGGGGCGGCCGACCCACAGGCCGCCACCCGGATCGCCCCGGCGGACGCGGTGCGCACCCAACGGGCCCTGGAGGTTCTCTACGGCAGCGGTCGCCTGCCTTCGAGCCAGGGCGGACGCACCCCCCCGCCCTGGCAGGCGCTCGAGCTGGGCCTGGCGCCCCCCGATCTGGCGGCGCGCATCGGCCGCCGCACCCAGGCGCTCTACGCCGGGGGCCTGGTGGCCGAAACCGCGGGGCTGATCGAGCGCTTCGGGGCCGCCTGCCCCCTGCTGGAAACGATCGGCTACGGCGAGGCCGGCCGGCTGCTGCGGGGGGAGCTGGCCGAAAAGGAGGCGATCGCGCTCACCGAGCGCCGCACCCGTCAATTCGCCAAGCGACAGCGCACCTGGTTCCGGCGCCAGCACCGGGCCCTGTGGCTGGAGGATGGGGAAGTGCTGCGAAGCGCACCCTCCGGGACCGGCACGGTCTAGGGTGGAGGTCTCATTGCCCTTGTGAATGCCTCCCCGTCCCCGTTTTGATCGCCGCGCTCCCGTGCGGGAGCTGCCCAACATCAACGACCGCATCAGCTATCCGAATCTGCGGGTGGTCGATGCCGATGGCAGTCAGCTAGGCGTGATCAGCCGGGAGCAGGCCCTGGAGGTAGCCCGGGACCGGGAACTCGACCTGGTCCTGGTCAGCGAGAAGGCCGATCCGCCGGTCTGCCGGATCATGGATTACGGCAAATACAAGTTTGAGCAGGAGAAGAAGGCCAAGGAGGCCAAGAAGAAGGCGCACCAGACCGAGGTCAAGGAAGTGAAGATGCGCTACAAAATCGACTCACACGACTATCAGGTGCGAATCGGCCAGGCGGTTCGCTTCCTCAAGTCGGGCGACAAGGTGAAGTGCACGGTCATCTTCCGCGGCCGGGAGATCCAACACACCGCCCTGGCCGAGCAGCTGCTGATGCGCATGGCCAAGGATCTCGAGGAAAATGCCGAGATCCAGCAGCCGCCCAAACGGGAAGGCCGGAACATGATCATGTTCCTCTCCCCCCGCAAGGCAAGCAGTGGCAAGCCCACCGCGGCTGCCGCAAGCGCCCCGTCTCCGGCCCCCCGCCGGATCATCCCCAGCCCCGACAGCAGTGCATCGCGGGCCAGCGCCGAATCTGAAGCCGCAGGCCAGCCCGGCTAAAACCAAGCCCCGATGCAGAGCCCTTAGCCAAGGGTCTCGGCGAAAAACGCCAGTAGGGCCCCCCAGCCTTCCGCCGCCGCCTGCGGCTGGAAATCGGCGCGCGCTTCACAGAGAAAGCCATGCCCGGCTGGCAAGGTGAGCAGCCGATGGCCCTCGCCGGCTGGCCGATGGGCATTGGCGGCCGTCAGGGCTTCCGCAATCGCCGCCACCTCCCCGGGCGGGATCAGGGGATCCTCGCTGCCGCAGACGCACAGCAGCCGCGCGGAGCTGGCGGCCACCCCCTCCAGGCTGGGGGCACCACCCCCGGGCCGGCCGGTGACCACCCCGGCCCCGTAGAAATCGCAACTGGCGCGTAGCTGGGGCAGGGAGGCGGCCAGCATGGCCACGTGGCCGCCGAAGCAGAAACCCACACAGCCCAGGCCGACCGGCAGCCCCGGCTGGGCCCCGGCGAGCCAGTCCGCCGCCCGGGCCAGGTCAGCGAGCAACGCGGGGGCGGTGGTGCGGTCCTTGTGGGAGCGCCCCTCTTGCACGGCAGCGGCGTCGTACCCCAGGGCCAGTCCCGGGGCGCTGCGGCTGAACAGGGGCACCGCCAGGGCCGCGTAACCCGCCAGGGCCAGGCGCCCCGCCACACTGCGCACCCAGGGGTTGATGCCGAAGATCTCAGGCAGCACGAGCACAGCGGCCCTGGGAGGCCCCGCAGGCGGCAGGGACAGCCAGCTCTCCAGCGGCGGTTCCTCCGCCCCTCGGGGCGGCACTGTGACCCAGTGGCCGATCTCCGGATCGGGCCAGGGGGGAACGCCAGGCACGGGCGGGGCGGAGGGAGAGGCGGGCACGGGCGGGACCAGGCGGAGCGAATGGGGAAATCCTCACGCGCCGCTGTCACACCCCGGCACACGCTCTTGGGACAACGGGGGAATTGTCACGGGGGCAAAAGCTCCGTAGGGTGGCCGGCAGTTGATCCGGCCACTCCGGCGTGCGATTCCACATCCAGCAGGAAAGCGACATTCCGGCGTCCACCCAGCTCTACAACCAGATCTGCTTCGCCATCGCGGCCCGGCACTACCCGCCGGGGCACCGCCTCCCGAGCACCCGCCAGCTGGCGATGCAGACCGGCCTGCACCGCAACACGATCAGCAAGGTGTACCGCCAGCTGGAAACGGACGGCGTGGTGGAAGCCATGGCCGGCTCCGGCATTTACGTGCGGGATCAGCAGAAGCCGCGCGAGATCAAGCCGCCGCCGGGCCTGCGCAGCAAGGCCATGCCGGACATCGACCGGGAGGTGCGCCAAAGCGTTGACGGCCTGCTCAACGCCGGCTGCACCCTGCAGCAGGCCCGCGAGCTGCTCACCCGGGAGATCGATTGGCGCCTGCGCTGCGGCGCCCGCGTGCTCGTCTCCACCCCGCGGGAGGACATCGGCGCCTCGATGCTGATCGCCGAGGAGCTCACCCCCAACCTCGACGTGCCCGTGGAGGTGGTGCCGATGGAGGAGCTGGAATCGGTGCTGGAGAGCTCCAGCCAGGGCACGGTGGTCACCAGCCGCTACTTCCTGCAGCCGGTGGAGGACATCGCCAAGAAGCACGGCGTACGGGCCGTGGCGGTCGACCTCAACGACTTCCGCCACGAACTCGACCTGCTCAAGGAGCTGCGCCAGGGGAGCTGCGTGGGCCTGGTGAGCATCAGCCCAGGCATCCTGCGCGCGGCTGAGGTGATCCTGCACAGCATGCGCGGCAACGAACTGCTGGTGATGACGGCCCACCCCGACACTGGCAGCCGGCTCCTGGCACTGCTGCGGGCCGCCAGCCACGTGCTCTGCGATCGCCCCAGCCTGCCCCTGGTGGAGCAGACCCTTCGCCAGAACCGCTCCCAGCTGATGCGTCTGCCGGTGGTGCACTGCGCCCAGAGCTATCTGGGCACGGCCACGATCGATCAACTGCGCAAGGAGATCGGCCTTCTGGCCGACTGAACCCTTCGATGCTCGACGCCATCCGAGCCGATCTGGCCATCATCAAGGAGCGGGATCCCGCCTGCCGCGGCACGCTGGAAATCCTGCTCTGCTATCCCGGCTTCCACGCCCTGGTGCTGCACCGCGTCAGCCATCGGCTCTGGGGTTGGCGTCTGAAGCTGCCGTCTCGCCTTCTGAGCCAGCTGGGGCGGTTGCTCACGGGCGTGGAAATCCACCCAGGGGCCCGCATCGGCCGTGGCGTGTTCATCGACCACGGGATGGGGGTGGTGATCGGCGAAACGGCGGTGATCGGCGATCAGTGCCTGCTGTACCAGGGGGTCACCCTGGGGGGGACGGGCAAGCAGCACGGCAAACGGCACCCCACCTTGCTGGACAACGTGGTGGTGGGGGCGGGGGCCAAGGTGCTCGGGGCGATCACCGTGGGCTCCAACACGCGGATCGGGGCCGGATCGGTGCTGCTGCGCGATGTCGGACCCGACAGCACGGTGGTGGGGATCCCGGGGAGGGTGATCCACCAGTCCGGGGTGCGCATTGATCCCCTCGCCCACTCAGCCCTACCCGATGCGGAAGCCCGGGTGATCCGCAACCTGATGGAGCGGATCGACAGCCTGGAGGGGGAACTGGCGCGGGCGCAGGGCAGCCTGCGGGAATTGCGCGATGTCCAGACAGGGGACCGGACCGGGGGAGGCGCAATCCTGGGGGTGGCCCAGAGCCTCCGCGACCGCGAGATCCTCGAATACCTCGGCGATGGGCCCCAGCCGAATGGGGACAGCGGCTCCGAGGCCTTCCCCGACTGGCTGGGCGAAGGCGACGGCATCTGAGCGCCCGTCACAGACGGCAGGATTCGGACGACTTCAGACGGCTGCAGGCGGCTTCAGACGGTGACCTGGGGTGGCGGCGACGGCTGCGGCTGGAACATAAACATGGAGTAAATGACATTGCGACGCACCTGTGTCATCATTTCCATAAACATTTCATAGCCTTCATTTTTGTATTCAATCAAGGGGTCCTTCTGGCCGTAGCCGCGCAAACCCACAGACTCACGCAAGGCCTCCATGGACTGAAGATGCTCCCGCCAGAGGGTATCAATCTGCTGGAGGGTGAAGAACCTCTCGGCCTGGCGCATCAGCCCAGGCTGCATCTGCTGCACCTGGGACTCCTTGATGTCGTAGGCATTGCGCATCTGCTCCTGCAGGAATGCCTTGAGCTCCTCCATAGACAGACCCTGCACCTGGTCGGGGCTGAGGTCTTCAAGCAGGTAGATAAACTCCTTGACCTTGTCGGTGAGGCGCACCAAATCCCACTCCTCCGGGGGCAGATCGGGGTTGACGTAGGCCTCAACGATGTCTTCGATGGTGCGTTCGCCAAACTCGATGACCTGCTGCTTGAGCTCCGAACCTTCCAGAACACGGCGGCGTATCCGATAGACAGCCTTGCGCTGGTTATTCATCACTTCGTCATACTCGAAGACCTGCTTGCGCTGGTCGTAGTAGTAGGTTTCCACCTTCTTCTGGGCCCCTTCCAGCGAGCGCGTAAGCATGCCGGATTCAATTGGCATATCCTCCTCAACCCGGAAGGCATTCATCAAACCGGCCATCCGATCGCCGCCAAAAATGCGCAGAAGGTTGTCCTCCAATGACAGGAAGAAGCGGGTGCTGCCGGGATCGCCCTGGCGGCCGGCGCGACCCCGGAGTTGGTTGTCGATGCGGCGCGACTCGTGCCGCTCGGTGCCGATCACGTGAAGGCCACCGGCGCTGCGCACCTGTTCTTCCTCACGCTTGACCACCACGTCGTACTCAGCTCGCACCCTGGAGATCAGGTCGCGCAGGGCCATGATCTGGGGATCGTCGGAGGGGGCTCGTTCAGCAGCCTGGGCGATGCGATCCTCAAGCTCCAGCACGGTGAGGGCCCGGTCGCCCCAGGCCTGGACCAGATCGCGGGCCAACGTCCCCAGCGCCTGGTCTGTGGCCTCGCTGAGGGAGCAGGGGTAGAGACTGCCGATGGCACGGGCTTCGCTCGGTGGGCGTGAGGAAGACGAGGAACCGGCGCCAAAACCGTTGCCTCCATCACCAGACCGCTGCAACGGCACTGGAGGACGATGGCCTTCCTCCGGTCGCACAAGCCGAGGGAGCAGCACCTCCCGCAGCTTCAGTCGCGCCATGTAGTCGCTGTTGCCGCCGAGGATGATGTCGGTTCCGCGGCCGGCCATGTTGGTGGCGATCGTGACAGCGCCAGAACGGCCAGCCTGAGCAATGATCTCGGCCTCCCGCTCCACATTCTCGGGCTTGGCGTTGAGCAGGTTGTGGGGCACCTGCTCCTCGGCGAGGAGAGCCGAAAGAAGCTCGGATTTCTCCACGCTGGTGGTGCCCACAAGCACCGGCCGACCATCCCTATGGATTTCGGCGGTTTCCGCCGCAACGGCGCGCCACTTTCCGGATTCGTTGCGGTACACCTGATCCGCCCAATCAGCCCGCGAGCGGACGCGGTTGGTCGGCACCACCGTCACCTCGAGTTTGTAGGTCTTCTCAAACTCGACCTCCTCGGTTTTGGCGGTGCCGGTCATGCCGGCCAGACGCGGGTAAAGAAGGAAAAAGTTCTGATAGGTGATGCTGGCGAGTGTCTGGGTCTCGGGCTGAATCGGCAGACCTTCCTTCGACTCGACAGCCTGGTGAAGACCATCGCTCCAGCGCCGACCGGGCATCACCCGCCCCGTAAACTCATCAACGATGACCACATCGCTGTCGCGAACGATGTAGTTCACATCGCGGATGAAGAGCTCCTTTGCCTTAAGAGCATTCAAGACGAAGTGGGCCCAGGGATCGGCGGGGTCGTAGAGGTCACCAACCCCGAGGATACGCTCGGCCTTGGCGTAGCCCTCATCGGTGAGAGTGAGATTTCGCTGCTTCTCATCAACCTCATAGTCACCCTCGGGATCAACGCCATCACGCCCCATCTCCTCGGCACGATCCAACTGGGCAGCCACTTCGGAAGCGCGCTGATATTTCTCTTGAGGTCGCTCGACCTGACCCGAGATGATCAAAGGCGTGCGGGCTTCGTCCACCAGGATGGAGTCAACTTCGTCAATCAGGCAATAGTGAAAGTCCCGCTGAACAACATCGGCGATGTCGTTCGCCATGTTGTCGCGAAGGTAGTCAAAACCCAGCTCGGAGTTGGTGGCATAGGTGATATCGCAGGCGTAGTTCCGCTGGCGCTCGAAGGGCGCCATATCATTCTGGATCAAGCCTACGGAAAGGCCCAGAAAGCGATGGATCTGCCCCATCCACTCGGCATCGCGGCGGGCCAGATAATCGTTCACGGTGACGACGTGAACACCCCGACCCGTGAGGGCGTTGAGGTAGGAGGGCAGGGTGGCCACAAGCGTTTTGCCCTCCCCCGTTTTCATTTCGGCGATCTGGCCGTCATGCAGCACCATGCCGCCGATCAGCTGAACATCGAAATGGCGCATGCCCAGAACGCGTTTGCCCGCCTCGCGGACGACGGCAAAGGCTTGGGGCAGCAGCTCATCGAGAAGCTTGCGTTCCCGGGTTCGCACCACTTCGGGGCTGCCGCCAAGCTCGCGGGCGGTGGCCAACTTTTGCCGGAATTCGCCCGTCAGGCCTCGCAGCTCATCGTCGGAGAGGGGGCTGAGCTCCTCCTCGAGCAGATTGATGTCGGAAACCAGCGGTTGATAGCGCTTCAGCTTGCGGGCATTGGGATCACCCAGCAACAGCTTGAGCATCGGGAACGACCGACCGGGAAGGAGCATCTTACCACCGCCGACTCGGTGCCGTGGCGGCAGAAACGAGCCGTGGCAAGGGATCTGACGACACCATGGGGCGGGCGCTCCACCAGGCCGTAGCGTGGTTGTGGCTGTACCCGCCAGTCGATTGGGCATCCCGATTCAGCTGCTGCGCCATCGCCCCGGCGCGCTTGGCCTGCGGCTTGGGCTGGGTCCAGGGCGCAGGCCAAGGCGGGCCCTCGAGCAGCTGCAGGCTCTCTTTGCCAACAACAGCTTCTGGGCCTCCGGCCGCAGCGCCCGCGACCTGCGTCGGATGTTGCGGGGCAGCCAAGCCGCGGTGAGCGCCTGGCGAGGGGGGCGGCTGGTGGGCTTCGGGCGCGCCACCAGCGATGGTTGCTACCGGGCGGTGCTTTGGGACGTGGTGGTGGCGAAGGACGAGGAGGGCCAGGGGCTCGGTCGCCAACTGGTGGAGGCTCTGTTGGCCGCGCCAACCGTGGCGGCCGCGGAGAGGGTGTACCTGATGACCACCAACAGCGCCGGGTTCTACGAGCGGCTGGGGTTCCGTTCGAAGGAAAGCCAGTTCCTCATGGTGAAGGAACAATCAAGCGGATGAAGAGATTCGAACTCTCGACCCTCTCCTTGGCAAGGAGATGCTCTACCACTGAGCTACATCCGCATCAGCATCCGGGCGAAAGAGCGCCATGGGATGGTCTGAAGCGCCGGCGTCACCGGCTTCGCAAGAATGGACCACAGGGGGCCCCTGCGTCAATCCGGCCGTTCGGGAACCTCAGGGGTAGCCGAACAAGGCATTCACCTCAGCCAGGGGGGAGCCCGCCA
>JBKDOZ010000115.1:0-5688 GCA_046342735.1 Synechococcaceae cyanobacterium | reverse complement strand
CACCACGATCGGGTCGGGCGTGTCGGCGTCGAGGGCGGCGAAGGCCTCCAGGCTGGCGTCCTGCCCCACGGGACGCTCCCCCAGCTCCCGGCCGATGGTGTTGAAGGCGGCCGCCTCAAACTGCACCCCATCCGCGAGGGTGCCCTGGCGTTGGGCGCGGGCGAAGGCGGCCGCCAGCAGCAGGTTGAGGCGACCGCGCACCACTTCCGGGTTGCGCTCCTCCGCCTCCAGGCCGGTGCGGGCCAGCAATTCGCCGCGCCGCACCACCCGCTTGTTCGGGCGCACGTCCGGGAAGGCCACCACCCGGCCCTCGCCCCGCAGCACGTTGGCGGCCGAGCGCACCGACACCACCCAGGTGCCGGGCTTGCGGATCATCGCCTCCAGTCGCTGGATGTCGGTGCGGGGCACCAGCAGCACCTGGCGGTCGACCTTCTGGCCCGGCAGCAGCCGCTGGAAGGCGGTGAGATTCGCCTGCTGCAGCAAGCCATCGATGGCGGCGCGGGCCTGGGCCGGGCTCTGCAGCCGCACCTTGGCGGAGGCCAGGGGTTCGCCGCTGGCGATCACCACATCGCCGCGGCGCAGGGCGATCACGTTCGTCTCCAGATCCTTGAGCTCCCGCGCCCCGGCGGCGATCCGCTCCCGCACCTGGCGGAGCTCGGCCTCGGTGCGGCGGATCTCGGCGTCGCGGCCGCTCACCTCCCGCCGCAGCCGTGCCTGTTGTTTCTCCAGGCGGTCGCGCTGGTTTTGCAGGGGTTGCAGGCTTTGGCGCAGCTGGCCCAACCGATCCTCCGCGGTGCGCAGCTGGCGGGACGCGCGGCCGCTGGCGGCCTCCGCCTGGCGCTGGGCCGCCTGGGCCTGGGTGCGTCCCTGCACCGCCTGACGCCGCCCCCGCTCCGCCCGCCCCACCTCGGCCCGGCTGCTCTCCAGCTCGGCCCGGCGCGTGCGCAGCTCCGCCTGGCTGCGCTCCAGGGCGGTGCGGCTGTTCTGAAGGCGCTCCTGCAGTTGGTCGAGTTCAAACAGCCCCACCCGCAGCCGCTCGCTCACCAGCAGCATCAACCCCAGCGACATCGCGCTGATCAGGGCGCCGGTGAGGGCCGTGATCACCACGGCGGTCTTGCGGGGCCGCAGGTTGAAGAGGCTGAGGCGGGCCTTCCCCACCTTGGTGCCGAGCCGGTCGCCCAGGGTGGAGAGCACCCCGCCCAGCAGGAGCAGCGCCAGGATCAGCAGCCAGCCCGACACAGAGCGCTCCGGGGTGGCTCCAGTATCCACGGCCGAGCGGTGGCGGTGGAGGGGGCGATGAAGTGGGCGGTGGGGGCGCTCAGCTGAAGCGCTTGGAGAGGGCGATCGGATCGAAGACCGTGATCTTCTTGCGGTCGATCTGCAGCAGCCCCTCGTTGCGCAGGTCGCCCAGCAGCCGGGTGATCGTGACGCGGGTGGAGCCGATGGCCTCGGCGATCGCCTGGTGGGAGAGGCGCAGATCGATCGTGATGCCCTCGCTGCTGGGCACGCCGAAATCCCGGCAGAGCACCAGCAAAAAACTCACCAGCCGCGAACTCATGTCGCGGTGGGTGAGGGTTTCGATCATCGTTTCGGTCTGCAGGATGCGGGAGGAGAGGCCCTGCAGCAGCAACAGCCCCACGCTGGCGTCCTGCTCGATCGCCCGGCGCACCGAGGTGGCCGGCGCGGTGATCATCTCCACGCGGGTGAAGGCGATGGCGTGATAGAAGCGGTCGGAACGTTGGCCGGTGAGCAGGGACAGCACGCCGAACAGGCTGTTCTCCCGCAGCAGGGCCACGGTGATCTCCTCGCCGGATTCGTACACCCGCGACAGCCGCACGGCACCGCGACGCAGCAGATACACCCGCTCGGCCGGATCGCCGGGGAAGAAGATCGTCTTGCCTCGCTCAATCGTTTCGCTGCTGCTGCCCGCCAGGCCGCGAATCACCTCCAGCAAGGTGGGCATGGGCGAGGTGCCCGTAGCGCCAGGGCTGAGGCTGCCCGGGGCACCCGTGCTGGGCGTGCTGGTGAGTCGGCTGAAGCCGCGGCTGGCGCCGACCATGACGGGGTGGCGGATGGCTGGAAGTTACGGATCGTGCGGGGTCCTGCGTGTAGCCATTCACACCGTTTCTTCGGCGGGCAGGAAGGGGGCCCCCTCCAGGGCCTGCCGCTGCTGCTCCTGCAGGCTGACGATGCCACCCTCCGCCAGGGTGAGCAAGGTGTCGAGCTCGGCACGGGAGAAGGGGGCCCCCTCGGCGGTGCCCTGGATTTCCAGCAGATGGCCGCGCTCGTTGCCCACCACGTTCAGGTCCACCTCGGCGCGGCTGTCTTCCGCGTAGGCCAGATCGAGCAGGGCCTGGCCGCCCACCAACCCCACCGACACCGCCGCCACCTGGTGGCGCAGGGGGTCGCTCGCCAGGAGGCCCCGCTCGCGCAGGCGCCGCAGGGCGAGGGCCAGGGCGACCCAGCTGCCGCTGACCGCGGCGGTGCGGGTGCCGGCATCGGCCTGAATCACGTCGCAGTCGACCAGCAGGGTGCGCTCGCCGAGGGCCTCCAGGTCGAGGGCGGCCCGCAGGCTGCGGCCGATCAGCCGCTGGATCTCCTGGGTGCGGCCCGAGAGTTTGAGCAGCTCCCGCCGCTGGCGGCTGGGGGTGGAGGCCGGCAGCAGCCGGTACTCGGCGCTGAGCCAGCCCTGGCCGGAGCCCCGCCGCCATGCCGGCACCTGCTCCTCGACGCAGACGCTGCAGAGCACGCGGGTGCGGCCCGCCTCGATCGTCACCGAGGCGAGGGCGAAGCCCATCGGATCCCACAGGAAGCGCACCGGGCGCAGGTCCGTCGCCTGGCGTCCATCGCCGCGTAGGGGCGGGGTGGTGGCGGATTCGGGGCTGGCATCGGAGGCGGGATCAGGGCTCAAGGGGGCCTGGCGCACGGGGTTGGCCGCAGCGTACGAACGACCGTCTGTCCCTTCCGTGCCCCATGGCTGGTGTGCGACGCCGGCGGATGCCGCTACATTCGGGGTCCTGTCCCCGTTTGCCATGGCCGCCAGCCTCGCCGACCATCGCCCGCCGAAGCGGAACGGTGCCGGCCAGCCGCTGCGCGTGCTCGCCCCCCACGCCCCCGCGCCGGGATCGCCGGCGCCCGCCCCGGCCCCGGAGGCTCCCCTGCGGCTGGTGCCGCGCCCCGAGGGCCTGCTGCAGATCCATACCGCCCCCTACCGGGGCAGCTTCGCGGCGGTCTACAGCCAGGCCCTGCGCAGCGCCGGGCTGGGCAGCCGCGTCCTGGTGAGCCAGTTCCTCAAGGGCGGAGTCGACCAGGGTCTTGCCGGCAGCCTCTGGCTGTGCGGGCGCCTGCAGTGGCTGCGGCCCGCTACCCCCCTGTGCCTGGAGGGTCCCCCGCCGGCCGCCAGCGCCGACGCCACCGCCAACCCGGCCGCCGCCGGCCCCGATCCCCGGGCGGCCGTTCGCGAGGTGTGGGAGTACAGCCGCGACTCCCTGCTGGCCGGCGATGTGGACCTGATGGTGCTCGATGAGCTGGGGCTGGCGGTGGAGCTCGGCTGGCTCGATGCCGAGGAGGTCTGCCGCACCCTGGAGCAGCGGCCCGCCCACCTCGATGTGATCCTCACGGGCCCGGCGATGCCGCCCGCCTTCCTGGCGATGGCCGACCAGCTCACGGAGCTGCGACGCGGCTTCTGAGACGGGCCGCCGTAACCTCGCCCTGTCGCGGGTCCGCCGATGCTGAAGAACGACCGCTGGATCAACGAGCAGGCCGCCTCCGGCATGATCGAGCCGTTCCAGCCCACCCTGGTGCGCCACCTGGAGCCGGAAACCGCCAGTGCGCCGGTGCTCAGCTATGGCTGCTCCTCCTACGGCTACGACCTGCGCCTGTCGGCCCGCGAATTCCTGATCTTCCGCCACGTGCCCGGCACGGTGATGAACCCGAAGCGGTTCAATCCGGCGAATCTGGAGCCGGCTCCCTTGCACCGCGATGAGGACGGCCAGTACTTCATCCTGCCGGCCCACTCCTACGGCCTGGGGGTGGCCCTGGAGCGGCTGCGGGTGCCCCCCACGATCACCGTGATCTGCCTGGGCAAGAGCACCTACGCCCGGCTCGGCATCATCGTCAACACCACCCCGGCGGAGGCGAGCTGGGAGGGACATCTCACGTTGGAGTTCAGCAATTCCTCCGGTGCCGATTGCCGTATTTATGCGGAGGAGGGCATCTGCCAGCTGCTGTTCTTCGAAGGCGATCCCTGCGATACCACCTACAAAGACCGGGCCGGTAAATATCAGGATCAGCCGGAGCGGGTGACGCTGGCGCGGGTGTGAGCGGCGGCTGGACTTTTCGGTGCTGCCCTTAGGTTGGCCATGGGCGGGAGAGCGGGCCCGCATGCAAGGCGACAAAGACGGCGACAAAGACGGCGATATTCACCGCCACCGTGATCCAGAACACCCGAACGAAGCTCGACTTGGCGCACTTGTGGCGCATCAGCTGTTGGGCCAGCAGCGCACCGGGCCAACCACCAGCGAGGCTGAGGATGTGCAAGGTGTTCTCCGGGGTGCGCCGGCGTTTGTTTTTTGCCGCCGTCTTATCGACGGCGTAGCGATGGAACGTCACGACGCTGAGCCCGATGTAGAGGAGAGACACCCCGGGATGCACAGGCCTGTGGAAGGCAACCACCAGCCAGAGGATGGCGAAGGCTGGGATCACCAGAAGCCGTGGCCAAGTCCATCGGGCGGGCAGTTCCGCGCGGAGCTTGAGGCGTTCCCTCCTGGCTTGGGAGATCTGAACCGAATGGGCCCGCGTCTTGCCGTTGGGGCCGGGCTCGATCGCGAAGGTTACGCTCTGGCCCACGATCGGCCGGCCGATGCCCGGCGGAAAGGCTTTGATGTGCACGAAGACATCGTTGCCCCCACCGGTTGGTTCGATGAAGCCGAAGCCACGTTCGTCATTCCAGGTTTTGAGGATGCCGCTGCGGCGCATGGGGGGTGTGGGTGAAAATCGGCTGGTTATGGCAGGAGGGGGAGGCCCAACTCGGTGTGGACTGCGAGGTTCTTCCTTGCCTTTTCCCCTTCACGAAGTGATCGGCAGCATTGAGGAGTAAAGCTTTATCCGGTTTCTTGCGCTTCTGGGGGGAGAATGTAAGAGGGAATGCTTGTGGAGCAGAAGAGATTTGACGACGCGTTGACTGTGGTATTGAAAGAAGGGGCTTGGTCGCTTGGTATGTTGCCTTCGTGTCTCAATCCTTGAGGTTCCTCTCAGGGCGCCAGCCGCGCCCGGTGCAGGCGGCTCTTCTCGTACCACTCGGCGATCTGCGGGGCCCATGTCTGCAGGTGGGGCCACATCAGATCGCAGAGGATGCGGATCTCCAGTTGGGCGTCGAGCTTGGCGCGCAGGTCGAGGAAGTGCAGCAGGGCGCGCAGGGTGAAGCTCACAACAAAGTGCTGGCGGTAATCGAAGGGAAGGATGCCGCGGGCATGCTCCTCGGCATAGCCGGAGGCGAGAAGATCGCGGTAGCGGTCGGCGGCGGCTTGGCAGAGGTTGAGGTCGGTGGCCCGTTGCTCGGCGGAATAGTGGTACTTCTTGCCTTGGCGGTCGCTGTAGTCGCCCACCGGGCGTAGGTAGAACACTTCCTCTAGATCCAGGTCGCCATTGGCTGCGCGGCAGATGCGCTCGCCCGTATAGCGCATCGAC
>JBKDOZ010000114.1:0-19424 GCA_046342735.1 Synechococcaceae cyanobacterium | reverse complement strand
GTCAGCGGGGGTGCTGACGGCGGCGGTGAGGAAGTTGCAACCCTCGAGGTACGAGGAGGCAATGCCGTGGGTGTACCAGGAGGTGACGAAGGTGGTGCCGGTGAGCCAGCCCCCGAGCGCCAGGTAGGCGCAAGGGAAGAGAAGCAGACCGGACCAGCCAACGAAAACGAAGCGGTCGCGCTTGAGCCAGTCGTCGAGGACGTCGAACCATCCCCGCTGCGGCAAGCGCCCTGCAGCGATCGTCATGAGTGGAAGCGGTGCGGGAATCCCCGCGGAGCTGTGGGATACCGGGCGATGGTAACAATCCCTTCCCGGTCGTCGCGTGGGGTTGACATGCGCTGACATGCCTTCTAACAACAGGCTTCTAGGTATTTCTTCCGATTGCTGCCGCCGCCTCGGGCGCCTCCGGGCCAGGATGGGCGGTCTCCGCGTCTTTCCCCCTTCCTCCATGGCGTCTTCCGCCGCTTCCGCCTCCTCCTCCGACGGACCTTCCAGCACCGGCGCCGGAGCCGACGCCTCCGCGGTGTTCGAGCAGCCCGTGCTCGGTTCCCGACGCCTCTCCAACCTGCTCGTGGCGGCGGCGGTCAGCCTGGGTGGAGTGGGCTTTCTGCTCACCAGCGCCTCCTCCCGCTTCGGCCGTGACCTGCTTCCCATCGGCCACCCCGCGGAGCTGGTGTGGGTGCCCCAGGGTCTGGTGATGGGCCTCTATGGCCTGGCCGCCGTGCTGCTGGCCACCTACCTCTGGACCGTGATCGCCCTGGATGTGGGCTCTGGCACCAACCGTTTCGACCGCACCAGTGGCCAGGCCCTGATCTCTCGGCGCGCGTTCCGGAGCCTGATCGAGGTGTCCGTCCCCTTGGGCGATATCCAGGCGGTGAAGGTGGAGATCCGCGAGGGGCTCAGCCCGCGTCGCCGCCTCGCCCTGCGGATCCGGGGCCGGCGGGAGCTGCCCCTCAGCCGCGTCGGTGAGCCCATCCCCCTGGCGGAACTGGAGATGGCCGGTGCTCGCCTGGCACGCTTTCTCGGCGTTCCCCTGGAGGGTCTCTGAGTCAGAACCATCGGCTGGCCCGCCCGCCCGCAGCCGCCAGGCTCTGGCCCGGCTTCCCTCGCTTTCCAGCCGCTGACCTGGCTCTGTCCCGACTGAGAGGATGGCGCCGCAACCCGTCCCCGCGCGCTCGCGTGACCCACGCCTTCTTTCAGCGCCTGCCCGGCCGTTCCCTTCTGGCTGCCCTGCTGCTGGCCTCCAGCCTCTCCCTCGCCGCCTGTGCCGCCGATCGCGACACGGCCCCCCTGGGCTGCGCCAATTCCCCGGTGCCCTGCCTGAGCGGTACCGCGGTGGTCAGCCTGGAAACCAGTCGGGGGCCGGTGCAGATCACCCTGGACGGCAAGGCCGCACCCCTGACCGCTGGCAATTTCGTCGATCTGGTCCGCCGCGGTGTGTACGACGGCACCGTGTTCCACCGGGTTGTGCGGGAGCCGGTGCCCTTCGTGGTGCAGGGGGGCGACCCAGCCAGTGCCGATCCGAAGGTTCCCGCCAGCCAGTACGGCACGGGGAGCTTTGTGGATCCAAGCTCCGGCGAGGCCCGCTTGATCCCCCTGGAGATCGCCCTGAAGGACGAAGCGGAACCGCGCTACGGGCAGGAGATCACGGCGCCGAGCATCAGCCGCCAGTTGAGCCTGGGCCACCAGCGTGGTGCCGTGGCGATGGCCCGCTCCAACGATCCCAATTCCGCCAGCGCCCAGTTCTACGTGGCGCTCGAGGCCCTGCCCGAGCTCGATGGCCGCTATGCCGTCTTCGGCCGGGTCACCAAGGGGATGGAGGTGGTGGACCAGATCCAGCAGGGGGATCGGCTGGTGCGGGCCCGCCTGATCGAGGGGGGCACCCTGGTGAAGGGCAAGCCCTAGGCCGGCACGCGCTTCTGGGAGCTGGTGGCCTTCAACCACTCGGTGTTGACACCGGAGGCCCGCTCCAGGGCCACCTTGCCCGTGCGGGCTATTTCCAGGATGCCGTAGGTCTCCAAAAGGCGCTCCAGGGCCACCAGCTTGCCCGGATCTCCCACCACCTCAAGGGTCAAGGCGTCGTCGGCCACGTCGACCACCTTGGCGCGGAACACCTGAACCAGATCGAGGATGGCGCTGCGGTTCTCGGCTGGAGCCGCCACCTTGAGCAGCATCAGTTCGCGCTCCACCGCCGGAATGGTGGTGAGATCGACAACGCCCAGCACGTTGATCAGCTTGTCGAGCTGCTTGGTCATCTGCTCGAGCGTGCGGTCGTCCCCTTCGACCACCATCGTCAGACGGGAGATCCCCCGGTTCTCGGCCGGGCCCACCGCCAGGCTCTCGATGTTGAAACCGCGCCGGGCGAACAGGCCGGAAATGCGGCTCAGGGCGCCGGATTCGTCCTCCACGAGCACCGAGAGGGTGTGCTTCATGCCTGGGGCCCGTCCTGCGAGCGGTCTGGGGGTGTCCGTCCAACGGTACGTGTCCGGCCCGTCAGGCGCCGGGGGCCGCCAGGGTGGCGAGCCAATCGAGCAGCAGGTCGTTGAAGGCACCCGCCACCTCATCGTGGGGGCAGTGGCCGGCGTGCTCCAGGACGGTCAGGGGGAGGTCGTGGCGAAGCCGCCGCACCTGCTCGGCCACCTCCAGGGGAACCAGGCGGTCCTGGCGGCCCCATACCAGCAGCAGCGGCTGCCGAATCCGGAGCAACAACGCCGGCGCCGTCGCCCCATGGGGCCGCAGGGCCATCGCGATGCTCATCGCCCGCAGCGCTCGCACCGCGCCTGGGCGCCGGGCCGGCCGTGCGATCACCCGGTGCAGTTCACCATCGCCGAGCACCGGCCGGTGGTAGGCCGACTGGATGCCCAGATCCAGCAGCGGCGAGTGGGCCAGCAGGGGCACCACCAGTTCGAGGGGCAGCAGACGGCAGAGCAGCGTCACCAGCCAGCGCTTCAGACGCCGGCGCCAGGGGGGCTGACGCGGAGCCCGCAGCCCCACCGGAGCGGCCTCGGTGAGCAGGGCCGGATCGGGGAGGGGGGCCGCCACCACCGCCCGCACCCACTGCGGGAAGAAGACGCCGCAGCTCAGGGCCACGAGCCCCCCCAGGGAATGCCCCACCAGGACCGCCGGCGCCTGCACCACCTGCTCCAGAAACGCCTGGAGCTGGCGGGCCCAGAGGCGGTTGTCGAGACGGAGGGCCGGCTGGCTGGAGGCCCCGAAGCCGATCAGATCGAGGCCGTAGACGCACCAGCCGGCGGCCGCCAGGGCCCCGGCGTTGCGGCGCCAGTGGCCGCTCCCGGCCCCGAACCCATGCAGCAGCACCAGGGGCGGGTGCTGGGGTTCTCCGAGCACCCGCCAGTGGCAGCCTTGGCCGCGCCAGATCCAGTGACCGTGGCGTCCCCACTCGCTGCTCTCCTGCGGCGCCCAGGCAGGCTGGGGGGCGTCCGGTGCTGGCGGCGGGGGCAAGGGGCGGGGTGCAAAACCAGGCTCACTATTGCGAAGGGGCGGTGCGGCTGCGCACCGGCTCCGGCTTCTTCCGGGCGGATTCCCGGCCCGCCCGCGACTTCGGCGTGCTGCTCGCGCGCACCCTCGCCGCCGCGGGGCCCCTGCGGTTGCTCGATGCCATGGCGGGCTGCGGCATCCGCGCCCTGCGGGCGGCGGTGGAGGGCGGGGCGTCCAGCGTCTGGCTCAACGATGCCGATCCCGACCGATTGCCCCTGCTGCAGGCCAACCTCGCCGGGGTTGCGGCCGGGGTGACGCGCCGCTTCAGCGCCCACACCGCCCAGCGCCTGTTGGCGGAGTGCCTGCAGGAGCGCCGGCGGTTCGAGCTGGTGGATCTCGACGCCTTCGGCTCCCCCTCGGCCCTGCTGCCCCTGGCGTTGGAGGCGGTGGCCTTCGGGGGGCTCCTCTATGTGGCCAGCAGCGACGGCCGCTCCCCCACCGGCCATGACCGCCCTGCCGCCGTGCGCCGGCTGGGGGCGGCCGCCCGGGCCCATCCCGCGAGCTGGGAGCTCGCCCTGCGCCTGCAACTCGGCAGCCTGGCCCGCGCCGCCTGGGCCCTGGGCCGGGGGCTGGAGCCGGTGCTCAGCTTCAGTGAGGGGCGCACCTTTCGCACCGCGGTGCGGGTGCAGCGCCAGCCGGCTCCGGGGGAGGAGCGCCACCTGGGTCTGCTGGCCCACTGCCACGGTTGCGGCGACCAGCAGACGCAGAGCCTGCTGCGTCTAGGGCGCTGGGGGGCCTGCTGCTGCGAGGGGTCCGCGCCTCCCCTGGCGGTGAGCGGCCCGCTCTGGCTGGGGCCGTTGCAGGATCCGGCGACCCTGGCGGCGATGGAGGCGGAAGCCGGCCGCAGCCCCCTCAGCCTGGCTCCCGAGAGCCGACGCCTGCTGGAGCGCCTGGCGGCCGATTCGGGCGAGCCGGCCCGCTGCTGGCCCACGGCCTGGATCGGCCGCGCCCTCGGCCAGGGACCGCCCCCCCTGGAGCCTCTGGTGGCCGGTCTACGGGCCGCCGGCTGGCGGGCGGGCGCCAGCGGCGTGATGGCCGGTCAGCTGCGCAGCGACGCCCCCTGGCCGCTGATTCTTGCGACCGCCGCCGCCGCAGGTGGGGAGGACCCTGCTAAATAGGGACCCGTTCCCGCCCGCTCCTGCGCGCCATGGCCTCTGAAATCTTCGGCACCGCTGCCCTGTTCTGGGTGCTGATCCCCGTGGGGCTGGCCGGTGGTGCCCTCCTGCTGAAGCTGCTCAAGGATTGAGCCGTCGCGCCCGGTCCGGCCGCACCCTTAGGCTCTGCCGGTTCTGGTTCTCCCCTTCATGCAGGTACTGGTCGTCGGCGCCACGGGGACCCTCGGACGTCAGATCGCCCGCCGCGCCCTCGATGCCGGCCATGACGTTCGCTGCATGGTGCGCTCTCCGCGCAAGGCGGCCTTCCTCCAGGAGTGGGGCTGCGAGCTCACCCGGGGCGATCTGCTGGAGCCGGACAGCCTGGATTACGCCCTGGAGGGCCGGGAAGCGCTGATTGATGCCGCCACCGCCCGGGCCGGTGATGCCGTCAGCGCCTACGACGTGGACTGGACCGGCAAACAAAATCTTTTTGCTGCCTGCAGCCGCGCCGGTGTCAAACGTCTGGTGTTCACCTCCTTGCTCGCGGCAGCCAACCATCGATCCGTGCCCTTGATGGACATCAAGGCCTGCACCGAAGCCTGGCTGGCCGCCTCCGATCTGGATTACACAATCCTGCGCTGTGTGGGCTTCATGCAGGGCCTGATCAGTCAGTTCGCCATCCCGGTGCTGGAGAGCCAAACGGTGTGGGTGAGCGGTACGCCAACCCCGATCGCCTACATGAACACCCAGGACATTGCCCGCTTCGCCGTTGCGGCCCTGGACCATCCGGAGACCGTGCGGCAGGCCTTTGCGGTGGTGGGGCCGAAGGCCTGGACCACGGGTGAGATCACCCAGCTCTGTGAGCGCTACAGCGGCAAGGAGGCGCGGTTGGTGCGGGTGCCGCCTGTTTTGCTCTCGTTGATGCAGGGAATCACCAGCTTCTTCGCCGCCAGCCTGAATGTGGCGGAGCGGCTGGCATTCGCCGAGGTGGTGAGCGCCGGCGTGGCCTTTGATGCCCCCATGGAGGAGAGCTACGCGGCCTTTGGCCTGGATCCGCAGGACACGACCGGATTGGAGTCTTACCTCAAGGAGTACTACGACACCATCCTCAAGCGCCTGCGGGTGATGGAGGCGGACCTCGATAAGGACGCCAAGAAGAAGCTGCCGTTCTAGCCCACGGGGCGTACGGCTGTACTATGGGGTGGTTGTCGCTCGGTTTCGCCGGCCATGGCCATCGCCCAGATCAAAAACCTCCAGCGCCGTCTGGCCCACCTGGAGGAGGAGGCTGCGGCCGAGGTCACCCGCGCCTGCGGCCATGAGCTCTGGAATTCCCTGGGATTCAATGCCCTCGACAGCCTGGAGGATCCCGACCGCCGTGCCCGCGCCAACTACTACTACGGCCAATTGCAGACCGCCCGGGAGCTCAAGGACGTCCTCGGCTGAGTCGGGTTTCCGCGCAACGGTCCCGCAGCCGCCTGAGCCGAGCCGTTTCCCTGGCGCTCACCTCCCGCCACTCCCCCGCTGCGAGTCCTTCGAGGCTGAGAGGGGGGTCTCCGTCCATGAGGTCGATCGCCGTGCGCACTAGGCGCAGGGTTGGCAGCCCCACGGCGGCGGTCATGCGGCGCACCTGGCGGTTGCGGCCTTCCCGCAGCTCCAGGCTGAGCCACGCTGTGGGCACCGAAAGGCGATGGCGAATCGGAGGTTGCCGTTCCGGCAGCGTTGGCGGCTCGATGGCCATGGCCCGCGCCGGTAGGGTGCGGCGCCCCTGAATCACCACCCCTTCGCACAACCGGTCGAGGGCCCCGGCCCCGATCACCCCTTCCACCTGCACCAAGTAGCGGCGCCAATGCCCTTGGCGTGGATTGGTGAGCCTCTGCTGCAGGCGGCCATCGCTCGTCAGCAGCAAGAGGCCTTCGCTATCGGCATCCAGCCGGCCGGCGGCATAGACCCCGGGGATGGTGATCCAGGAGGCCAGGCAATCCCACGGGCTGCCCGGTTCGGGTGTGAACTGGCTGAGCACCCCGTAGGGCTTATGGAAGAGCAGGGTGCGCATGGCGCTCGACTGGGGCGCAAGGTGCGCCTCGGATATCCTCCCGTCAGTCCGTCTGGCGGGCCCGCCACAGGTTGACCACCCCGATCGAGATCAGCAGCAGACCCAGGTCCATCGAGAGCGGCGGCAGGATCACGGGAGCAGGCCAGGGAGCGCAGACCCTACCGCGGTCCTGTGGCCGGCGCTGTCCCGCCGGCCTCTAGAGTGGGCTGAACCATTGCCAAGCCCAGCCCGAGCGCATGATCGAAACGTCCGGAGTGATCGAGAAGGAGCAGGGAAACGGGTTTTACCTGGTCACCCTCGAGCAGCCGGCCGGTCACCAGTGCCTCTGCCGGGCGGCAGGCAAGCTCACCAAGTTCCGCATCAAGCTCCTGGCGGGCGACAAGGTGCTGGTGGAGATCAGCCCCTACGACCTCTCCCGCGGCCGCATCACCTATCGCGAGCGCAATGCCGGCGCCACGGGCCCCCGTCCTGGCGGCAATCGCCCCGGCGGCCCTCGGCGTCGCTGATTCCAGACAGTTTCTGTCGCTGATTCAGGGCACGCTCAAGCGAGAACGCCGATCAGTTCCTCGATCGCGTGGCGAAACTCGCTGCGCTGCTTCACCCCGCGCCAGGTTTGACGCAGCTCTTTGCGTAGGAACAGTTGCACGGTTGGGGTGCCCGTGACCCCCGCCTGTTCCGCGATGGCCGGATCGGCGTCGATGTCGATTTCCACGCCCTGGGCCTGGCCGCCGAGCTCGTCGAGCACCCGCTTGAGCTGGGGCTTGAGCACGTGGCAGGGGCCGCAGGTGGGGGAGGTGTAGACCACCAGCAGGGGCCGCTCACTCTCGTGATAGAGCTTGCGCAGCGCGTAGCTTCCCTTCTGCCAGAGGGCGTCGGCATCGAAATTGGCTTCATCGCTCACGGCGGTGCGCAGCGGTTCCCCCACGGCCGCAGGTTCCACCGGATCGTGGCTCACGGTGACCGCCAGGCCGTGGTGGCTCAGCCAGCGTTCGGCCGCCAGGGCCGCCTGGCAGCCGCTGCCCGCTGCGGTGACGCCCTGTCGCCATTCGGCATCGGCCACATCCCCCGCCGCAAACACCCCTTCGATCGAGGTTTCCGGCCGTCCCGGGCGGGTCAGGAGATATCCCTTGGCATCCAGCTCGAGCTGGCCGCTGACCAGGCGGGTGTTCGGCGTGTGCCCGATGGCGTAGAAGAGCCCCTTGATCGCCAGATCCTCCACAGCACCGCTGGCGGTGTCGCGCAACTGGATCGACTCCAGCCAGGACCCGCCGTTGGCATCGACCACCTGGCGGTTCCAATGCACAGTGATCGAAGGGTTGGCCAGCACCCGATCCGCCATGGCCCCGCTGGCCCGCAGGCGATCCCCCCGCACGATCAGGTGCACATGGCTGCCGTACTTCGTGAGGTACACCGCCTCTTCGCAGGCGGAGTCACCGCCGCCCACCACCGCCAGCTGGGCGTCGCGGAACTGGGGGGTGGCCCCGTCGCAGATGGCGCAGGCGCTGATGCCCTGGCTCCAGAACCGTTCCTCCTGGGGCAATCCAAGCCGGTTCGCGCTCGCTCCGGTGGCGAGAATCACGGCCTGGGCTTCGATCGTTTTGCCCTCCGCTGTAAGCCGGAAGGGTCGCTGGGAAAGATCGATCGCCTCAGCATCGGCTTCCAGCAGGCGGGTGCCCCAGCGCAGGGCCTGGGCCTTGCAGCGATCCATCAGGTCGGGCCCCAGAATGCCGTCGGGGAACCCGGGGAAGTTCTCCACATGGGTCGTGGTCATCAGCTGGCCACCGGGGATGCCGCCGTCCTGGAATCCGGTGATCAGGAGCGGCCGCAGGTTGGCGCGGGCGGCATAGATGGCCGCGGTGTAGCCGGCGGGGCCGGATCCCACGATCACCAGATTCTCCACGGCGCTCACGCCAGCGGACTCCGGGGAGGCGGATCCGGTGGACGACAAGGGGGCGGCTCCCTCGACCATGGCTCTAAAGCGGAATGACTATGAGTTAAGCCTAGGGGGTTCGGCGCCGCCGTGGGGGAGGAGTCTTTTGGGGGGAGTTTTTTGTGAAGCCGGGTGAACTTTGGGGCCCGCAAGTGACGCAGGCGACAAGGGGCTATAGATTCTCTTCAGATTTCCAGGAGGCCGTCGGTTTCTGGTCGTCTGCCCGGATCCATGAAGCGCGGCACCATCAGCAGGTTGGCCTGCAGGATGTCCGGATGGTCCTCCAGGCAGAGGAGCCACTCACGAAACTCTTCGCTCAGGGCAAAGCTCTCCTCGTACATTTCGCGGCCATCCAGGGCAACTCGGCGGGCGAGAGCCCAGCACACCGCCACTTCGAGTCGCCGATGCAGCACCGGAGGCAGGGCGCTGGGATCCCGTTCGCCGGATCCTTCGGGAAAACCGTCGCCGGGAGGTCGTCGATCGCGTCGGCTCATCAACGTTTCTCCCCCAGATGGGCCATAGGCTGCCGGCTGGCGGCCCATGGGAAGGTATTGGTTGACACAACGTCGCACATTCCAGGCCTGGCCTGGGGCGTTCTGTTTCGCATTGCCGCAAAGTTGGCACTTTTCGCCTAAAGATGCTTGGGGCTTCCGGCCCTGCCCGCTCAGGCTCCGCGCTGAGCGGGGCTCCCCCGCTCCAGGAACGACGGCAGCTGGGGCCCCCGCAGCCGGATCAGCGCACCGGCCGCGTCGGACACGGCCTCCAGGGGTGCCCAGGGAACCGTTGCACCGGTTCCACCTCCGCCCGGAAGCGGGGGTGCGGCGGGGGGACGCAGCCAGTAGGGCTCGCTCAGGGACCAGCTTCGCGCGTACTGCATCAACCGCGGATCAGCCGGGGCGTACACGTAGGACGGCTGGCGGGGAACCGGCTCCCGTTCCCCCCGCTCCCCGTCTATCCGAACCGCCCGGGTGATCGCCTGAAGAAAGCGACTGCGGGTTACGACCGTGGTGAGGTACGCCACCACGCGGATGCGTGGCGCGTCGAACCCCTCCGCGCACATGTCGATGCTCACCAGCCAGTCCGCGGCCCCGTCCCGGAAGGCGGCCAGATGGCCGGCCGCCCCCGGATCCTGGCTGTGCACCAGATGGGTCCGGTCCCCCTGTTCCTCCAGCAGGTCGCGGATGGCCCGGGCGTGGGCGATGTCGCGCGCGATCACCAGGCCCCCCGCTTCGGCATGCTCGTGGCGCACCCGCTCCAGCCGTTCCCGGGCCTGGAGCAGGAGCCGCAGGGCGATGCCCCCGCCGTCCCCGAGTCGGATGGCGCGCCGCAGGTTGCGGGCGCGCCAACTCTCGCGCTGCTCGGCCGAGAGCGGGGAGGTTTCCGCGCCGCCGGCCCCGCCCGGGGCGCCTCGGCGATCGTGCTCCACGGTGCCGTCCTGGAAGCGGAACTCCAGCGGCCGCACATCCCCCGCCACGATCAGTCGCCGTGGCTCGACGCAGAGATCGGGCACGATCCGCTCACAGGGCACTCCTTGCTCCAGCACCTTCAGCCGCCGGGCGGCGCAGAAGGCCAGGTTGTCCGCCCGGAAAGGGGTGCCGGAGAGGCCCAGTCGCAGTCGGGCCGTCGCCGTGAGGGTGGTGAAGGCCTGGCCCCAGGCGGTCGCCTCCGGCTCCTCGGGGTCGATGCCCAGGTGATGCACCTCATCGGCGATCGCCAACCAGGGCTGGGGACCCAGCCGCCCGGCGAGCTCCCGCTCCAGCCTCAGGCGGTGGCGGGCGGCGCTCTGGTAGCTCAGCAGCAGACCCACCGGCGATGCCTCGGGGTCCGGCTCCCACTCCCGCAGCTCCAGACCCAGGCGCTGGGCAGCCCCCTGCCATTGCCGGGCGATCGAGCTGCGATGGCAGAACACCACGAAGCCCCCGAGACGACCCTCCCGCCGCAGTTGGGCGAAGGCCATCAGGGAGCCCAGGGTTTTGCCCGCACCAGGGCCGGCGTGCACCAGGACGTCCAGGGCCGATGGGTCCTCGCGCAGCAGGCGGGCCCGCAGCAACTGGATCAGCTCGCGCTGCCACTGGCGCGGCTGCAGGGGGGCGTCGCCGGGGCCCCCGACGGGGGGCGCTCCGGGCGCCAGATCGAACGAGGGGCCGGCCATCGGCCGATTCTGTCGCCTGCGCCGGAGATCGCCCCTGAAGTTAGGTAAGGATTCCGATGGGCCTGGCGGCAGGCGCCTCTACCTTCCGGCCATCAGCCTTTCGGCGCCCGCCATGGCCATTCCCCGCGAGCCGGTTCCGGAGCCCCTCCCGCACCTCGAGCGCTGCTGGGGCCAGGAGTGTGACATCGATCCGATGATCCTGCGCATGCGCCTGCTTCGCCATCTGGGCTCCCTGCCCCAGGCCCTGAGCCTGGAGCAGGAACTGCTCCCCCTCATCTGAGGCGACCCGGCCGGCAATCCGCTCAGCCCATCGCCTCGGCGTGGTTCATGAGTAGGTGCTCCACGTCCCGCAGGTCGAGGCGGGCGTACTCCCGCGCCCGCTCAAAGTCGCCGCCGCAGTCCTCCAGCATCTCCATCGCCAGGCGGTCGAGCAGACTTTCCCGCTCGCGCTCCATCCAGCCCAGCAGCTCCTGCTCGATCAGCCAACGCACGCCGCGCCCCCGCTGGGGGTTGCGTCCCGCCTCGGCCAGGGTGCCCTGCACCAGCTCCTTCACGAACAGCCGCTGCACCTCATGGCTGCGCAGGAAGCTCTCCATGGCGTTGATCGTGCCGTCGACCACGGTGCGCTCCACTTCCGCCGGCGCATCGGCGAGCTTGAACTCCCAGTCGAGATGGCGACGCTGCCAGCCCTGCTGGTGCAGATTCGGCATCACGCTCTGGCTGAAGCTGTCCACGGAGATCTCGTAGATCCGCTCGGCTAACCGTTCGCACCACTGCGGGCCGTGGGCATCCAGGTTGCGGCGCACCTCATCGAGGGCCACGGCATGGCCGCCGTGGTGGCTGTGGCAGACGCCATCGGGACATTCGAGGGCGGAGAGGGCCATCGCAGATTGCAGAACACGGGAAGCCAAGCCCTAGCCAGCGGATCCCTTGGGGCCCCGCCGCTTCCGGAAATCTGCGCAATCCACCTCCGCCGGCGGGCCGCTGATCCTGTGGGGGTGTCCGCACATTCCCCTTTGGTGGCTTGTCGGCGGCTGGCAGGGGTTCCTAGTCAAGTCGTATCGATCAGCCTGCGAGGAACAGCCTTGCCCACACTGCTCATCCCGCGGGAGCGGGCGCCGGGGGAACGACGGGTGGCGGCCACGCCAGAAACGGTGCGGCGCCTTCAGGCCCGCGGCTTCACCCTCCAGGTGGAGCAGGGAGCGGGGCTGGAGGCCGGTTTCGCCGACGGCGACTTCGCCGCGGCCGGGGCCGAGATCCACGAGCAGGGGACCTGGGAGTCCGTCGATGGGGTGCTCTGCGTGCAGACCCCCGCCGCCGAAGCCCTGGGGCGCCTGCCGGAGGGGGCCCTGCTGGCCGGCCTGCTCGCCCCCCACGGGGCCGTGGAGCTCAGCGACCTGCTCGCGACCCGTCGTCTCTCGGCCATCGCCCTGGAGTTGCTGCCCCGCATCAGCCGCGCCCAGCCGATGGATGTGCTCTCCTCCCAGGCCAACATCGCCGGCTACAAGGCTGTTCTGCTGGCGGCGGCCGCCCTGGATCGCTACGTGCCGATGCTGATGACGGCCGCGGGCACGATCCAGCCGGCCCGGGCGCTGATCCTCGGCGCTGGCGTCGCGGGGCTCCAGGCGCTGGCCACCGCCCGCCGCTTGGGGGGCGTTGTCTACGTCTCGGATGTGCGCGAGGCGGTGCGCGAGCAGGTGGAATCCCTGGGCGGACGTTTCATCGAGCCGCCGGAGCAGGAGGAGCGACCCGCTGAGCAGGGGGGCTATGCCCGCCAGGCCAGCGAGGCCTTCCTCGCCGCCCAGCGCCGCCAGCTCGCCGAGCAGCTCGCCCAGGCCGACATGGTGATCTGCACCGCCCAGGTGCCCGGCCGCACGGCCCCCCGCCTCATCGACGAGGCCATGCTCGATGGCATGCGGCCCGGCGCGGTGGTGGTGGATCTGGCGGTGGCCCAGGGCGGCAACTGCTTCGGCACCATCCCCGGCCAGACCGTGGTGCGCCAAGGCGTGCAGCTGATCGGCGCCGATGCCCTGCCCAGCAGCGTCCCAAACCACGCCAGCGCCCTCTACGCCCGCAACCTGGCGGCCCTGATCGAGCACCTGCACGATCCGGAGCAGCCCAAGGGGCTGCGGCTCGATCCTGAGGATCCGATCCTCGATGGCTGCCTGCTCAGTCATGCCGGCCAATGCCGCCGCGAAGACGTGGTGCGCCCCGCCTCCCGGGCCGCCAACGCCATCGCCCCCACCTCCACCCCGGCCCCTACCCCCGCATGAGCTCCCTTTCCCAGGCCCTCTGGGTGCTGCTTCTGGGCAGCCTCCTGGGTCTTGAACTGATCGGCAAGGTGCCCCCCACCCTGCACACCCCGTTGATGTCCGGCGCCAATGCCATCAGTGGCATCACGGTGCTCGCCTCCCTCACCCTGATCCAGAAGGCCCAGGGCAACCAGGCGCTGCTGGTGATCGGCGCCCTCTCGCTGGGCTTCGCCCTTTACAACGTGATCGGAGGCTTCCTGGTCACCGACCGCATGCTCGCCATGTTCCGCCGCCGTTGACCCCGATGACCCATCCCTTCGCCCTTTCCCTCCCCCAGGTCGTGCTGGGGGATGGCCTGGCCCAGCTGATCGACCTGGTGGCGGTGTTGCTGCTCGCCCTTGGCATCAAGGGTCTCTCCAAAGTGCGCTCGGCCCGCGCCGCCAATGGCCTGGCCGCCTTGGCCATGGGGCTGGCGGTGCTGGGGCTGCTGCTGCAGATCCGCCCCGATCCCCAGGCCTGGCTCTGGATCGCCATCGGCACGGCCCTGGGGGGCCTGGCCGGCTTGGTGACCGCCCAACGGGTGCCGATGACCGCCATGCCCGAGACGGTGGCCCTGTTCAACGGCTGCGGCGGCATGGCCTCGCTGCTGGTGGCCATCGGTGTGGCGCTGTTCGATGCGGAGGCGAGCGACCGGGTGGCCCTTGTCTCGATTGCGATCTCCGTTTTTGTCGGTGCGATCACCTTCACCGGCTCGATCGTGGCGATGGCCAAGCTGCAGGGCTGGCTCGACACCCCCGGCTGGACCCAGAGCCCAGTGCGCCACGTCGTCAACATCGGCCTGGCGATCAGCTCCCTGGTGGCGGCGGTGCTGCTTCTGGCTGATCCCTCCGGTTTGCCCCTCTGGCTCCTGGTGATTAGCGCCAGCCTGCTGGGGGTGGGCGTCACCCTGCCGATCGGCGGGGCCGACATGCCGGTGGTGATCTCCCTGCTCAATTCCTATTCGGGGGTGGCCGCTGCGGCGGCGGGCTTCGTGGTGGGCAGCCAGCTGCTGATCGTCGCTGGGGCGATGGTGGGGGCGGCCGGCCTGATCCTCACCCAGGTGATGTGCACGGCGATGAATCGCTCCCTGGTTTCCGTGCTCTTCGGCGGTGCCCTTGGGGTGGCCGCCGCCTCTGGCGGTGAGGGCTCCGGTGGCGCCGCCGATTACAGCCGCATCACCAGCTGCAGCCCCGAGGAATGCGCCATGGCGCTGGAGGGGGCCGAGCGGGTGGTGTTCGTGCCCGGCTACGGCCTGGCCGTGGCCCAGGCCCAGCACGCCCTGCGGGAGCTGGCCAAGCTGCTCGAAAACCATGGGGTGGAGGTGAGCTACGCGATCCATCCGGTGGCCGGTCGCATGCCGGGCCACATGAACGTGCTGCTGGCGGAGGCCGATGTGCCCTACGAGCAGTTGGTGGAGATGGAGGCGATCAACCCCGAGTTTCCGCGTACGGATGTGGTGATCGTGCTGGGCGCCAATGATGTGGTGAATCCCCAGGCCAAGACCGACCCCACCAGCCCCCTCTTCGGCATGCCCGTGCTGGAGGTGGATCAGGCACGCCAGGTGTTCGTGGTCACGCGCAGCCTGGGCGCCGGCTACGCCGGCATCGCCAATGCCCTGTTCGAGCTGCCCCAGACGGCGATGGTGTTCGGCGATGCCAAGGCGGTGCTCAACGGCCTGCTGGCGGAACTGCGGGAGATGGGCGTCGGCAAGGCGTCGGCCAAGGCCGCGGCCAAGGGCGGGGCTGCGCGCGAGCCGGTGGCCGCCTAGGGCGCTGGGGCCCCTTGCCACCTGCGGCTCCCCCGACCCCGGCCGGTGGTTCCAGCGACGGCCTGATCGCCCGCCTGGGTCTGCCGCCCTTCCAGCCCCGTTGGCCCTGGTGGGGGGCCGATCTCCAGACCCTGCGGGATACCCTCCGGCCTGTCGCCCTGCCTCCGGAGAGCCCCACAGCGGTGCGCATCGACATCGGGGGCGGGGAGGAGCTGCTGGCCTGGCTCGATCGGCCCCCCCAGCCGCGGGCCCTGGCGTTGCTGGTGCCTGGTCTGGGCGGCGATGCCCAAGGGCTGGGGCTCCGCCGCCTTGCCCACGGCCTGCGGCTCTCGGGGTTTGCCACCCTTCGCCTCAATCTGCGGGGGGCCGGCGAGGGGCGCTCACTGGCCGGCGGCACCTACGCCGCCCGCTGTGATCGCGACCTGGCCCCCGTTCTGGCCCGGGCCCGCACCCTCGCGGCGGAGTTGGCCGCTGGGGGGCCGGCCCTGCCGCTGGTTGCCGCCGGGATCTCCCTGGGGGGCACCATCCTTCTCAATGCCTGCCGGGCTGGGGAGGGGGTGGGGCTCCTGGCCCTGGGCTGCCTGAGCAGTCCGCTCGATCTGGCGAGCTGCAGCGCCGCCATCGGCCGGCCCCGCAACGCCCTCTACGAACGCTGGTTGGTGGCCCGTCTGCGCCGCCAGACCCTCGCCGATCGCCGCGGCCTGGCGGAGGCGGAACGGCGGTCCCTGGTGGGGGCGGGAGCCCCTCGCACGATCCGCGGCTTCGATGCCCGGATCACAGCCCCCCGCTGGGGCTACGCCAGCGTTGAGGCGTATCACGCCGCGGCCAGTCCCCTGGCGAGCCTGCAGCGTTGGGCCGCGCAGCCCGAGGGGGACGATCCGGCCCCAGCGATCCTGCTGCTGCATGCCGCGGATGACCCGTGGGTGCCGGCGGGTCCCACCTGCTCCCTGGCCTGCGGACGGCTGCAGGTGCTGCTCACCCCCGGGGGCGGCCACTGCGGCTTCCACGGGGTGGGGGATCCGCCCCAGGCCAGTTGGTCGGATCGGCTGCTGACGGGCTGGTTGCTGGAGCAGGTCGCGGCGGCGATGCCCTTGAGCTCCGGGGCTCCCTAGCCGCCGGGCCCCATCCGTGGGGGCGGCTCGAAGCCGGAGCGGCCCAGGATCCAGGCCTCGATCGGGCGGCCTTCCAGGAGATGCTCCCGCACGATTCGCTCGATCCGCTCCGGGGTCACCCCTCCGTAGATCACCCCCTCCGGCCAGATCCAGAGCACCGGGCCGTCGCGGCACACCCGCAGACAGTCGGCCTTGGTGCGCAGCACCACGCCATCGGGGCGGGCCGGATCCTCCAGCCCCAGATCGCGCACCAGCTCCTTCAACCGCTGCCAGCTCTGCGCCCCCAGCGCCGGATCGCCGCAGAGGGGCTTGGTCGGGGTGGCGCACAGCAACAGGTGATGCTGCACCCGTGGGGGAGCGGCGGGCCGGGACGTTGGGGCGGGGGGGGCAGCCATGGCGGTGGAGGAGGCGTGCCGCTCAGGGGTGCAGCTCAGGCGTGCAGCAAGGGCGGGGCTGGGGCGGCCAGCTCCCGCACCTGCCGGCGAGCCCAGGCATCCACCGCCAGCACGTCATCGAGGCTCGGATCGCCCCGGTGGTCGGGCCCATGGCGCTCGCAGGTCTGCTCGATCAGGCGCGGGATCGCCAGGAAGGGGATTTGCTCCTCCAGGAACAGGGCCACCGCCTGCTCGTTGGCGGCGTTGAGCACCGCCGGCATGGTGCCGCCAGCCCGGCCGGCGGCGTAGGCCAGGCCCATGCAGGGATAGCGCTCCGCATCCGGCGGGCGGAAGCTGAGGGTGCCCACCTGGGCGAGATCCAGGCGGCGCCAGGGGGTGCTGATGCGCTCTGGCCAGCTGAGGCAGCAGAGGATCGGCAGTTTCATGTCGGGCCAGCCGAGCTGGGCCAGCACCGAGGAATCCGCGAGTTCCACCATCGAGTGGATGATGCTCTGGGGGTGGATGAGGATCTCGATGTCGTCATAGTCGAGACCGAAGAGATAGTGGGCTTCGATCACTTCCAGTCCCTTGTTCATCAAGGTGGCGGAATCAACGGTGATCTTGCGACCCATGCTCCAGTTGGGATGGCTGGTGGCATCTGCCACCGTGGCCTTGCCCAGGTCGGCCGGATCCCAGTCGCGGAAGGCGCCGCCGGAGGCGGTGAGCTGGATGCGGCGCAGGCCAGGGGTGGGGGTGCCGGTGGAGAGCCGCGCGGACTCCGGCCAGGGGGTGCCCTGCAGGCACTGGAAGATCGCGGAGTGCTCCGAATCGGCCGGCAGCAGGCGGGAGCCGCTGCGCGCCAGCTCCGGCAGCACCACCGGCCCGGCGGCGATCAGGGTTTCCTTGTTGGCCAGCGCCAGATCCTTGCCGGCGCGGATCGCGGCGAGGGTGGGCAGCAGGCCGGCGCAGCCGACGATGCCCGTGACCACCAGGTGGGCGCTGGGCCAGGCGGCGGCGGTGCACAGTCCATCGACGCCCCCCAGCAGCTCGGGCAGGGGGGCCGGTCGCACGGCCGGCTCCAGGGCCTCCAGCCGCTGGCGCAGCTCGGCCACCCGCCCGCCATCGGCCAGGGCCACGGCCTCGGGACGGTGGCGCAGGATCTGCTCCACCAGCAGATCGAGGTTCCCGCCGGCCGTCAGCGCAGCCACCCGGAAGCGATCGGGAAACTCCTCCACGATCTCCAGGGTCTGGGTGCCGATCGAACCGGTGGAGCCCAGCACGCTGAGTACCTTGACCGTCACTCTCCCCCTCCAGCGGTGTTGCCAGTCTCCCACCGACACTGACACCGACAGCGACACCGACCCTGGCGCCGACACCGACCCTGGCGCCGACACCGACCCTGGCGCCGACACTGACCCTGGCGCCGACACTGACCCTGGCGCCGACCCCGGCGCCGACAGCGGCGCTTGCGCTGCCTCGACTCCCTCGCCAGCTTTTCCCCTCGCTGATTTCCCATGACCTCCGCCCCTCCGGAAAGCCGCGAGCACTGGGGCAGCCGTCTGGGCTTTCTGCTGGCCGCCGCCGGCAGCGCCATCGGCCTGGGCAATCTCTGGGGCTTTCCCTATAAGGCCTCGGCCCATGGTGGCGCCGCCTTCGTGGTGGTGTACCTGGTGGTGATCCTGCTGGTGGTGTTGCCCTTGCTGCTCGCCGAGCTCGTCATCGGTCGTCACACCGGCGAGAGCCCGGTGCTGGCCCTGGTGCGGCTGGGTGGTGCCCGCTGGCGCTGGCTCGGCTACGCCTTCGTGCTGAACGCCGTGATGATTCTGGCCTTCTATTCGGTGGTCACCGGCTGGACCCTGCTCTCCCTCGGCCAGAGCCTGGTGCTGGGGCTGCCCGCCGACCCGGCGGCCTTCTTCTCCACGATCAGTCAGGGTCCGTGGGCGGTGATCGGCCATCTGCTGGCGATGGCCCTGACGGCCTGGGTGATTGCCGGCGGGGTGCGGGGTGGGATCGAGCGGCTGTCGCTCTGGTTCATGCCCCTGCTGTTTCTGGTGCTGCTTGCCTTGGCGATGTGGGCCTCCACCCTGAGCGGCGCCGGGGCTGGCTATCGCTTTTATCTCCAGCCGGATTTCCGGGATCTGCTGCGCTGGCCCACGATCACAGCGGCCGCGGGGCACGCTTTTTTCTCCCTGTCGGTGGGGATGGGGGCGATGGTCACCTATGCCTCCTATCTGCGCGGCCGGGAGAACCTGGTGAGCCTCGGCGGCACCATCGCCCTGGCGGACACGGCGGTGGCATTGGTGGGTGGGCTGATCACCTTTCCCCTGGTCTCCCACTTCCAGCTGCTCGACAAGCTCAGCGACAGCACGGTGGGCACGCTGTTTGTGGCGATCCCCAGCGGCATGGCGAGCCTGGGGGCGCTGGGGCGGCCCGTGGCCGTGTTCTTCTTTCTCGTGCTGGCGATCGCCGCTCTCACCTCGGCGGTGTCTCTGCTGGAGGTGGCCACGGCGGGTCTGATCGACCGCTTCGGCTGGAACCGGGGTCGTGCCACCGGCGCCGCGGCCCTCACGGTGAGCGCCCTGGGCCTGTTGCCCGCCCTCGACAACCGCTGGATTGACGTGTTCTACGGAGTGTTCGGCGAGGCGGTGCTGCTGTTTGGCGGCCTGATGATCGCCGTGCTGCTCGGCTGGCTCCATCCCGCCCTGGGCCGACGGGAGCTGGCCCTAGGCTTTGCCGAGGTCTCCTGGCCCATCGCCTGGTGGATGCGGGTGCTGCGGTTCGTGGCCCTGCCGGTGCTGGCGGTGCTTCTGTGGCAGTCGCTGGTCCATCTGCCGGCGCTGGTGCGTCCCTTTTTTGGGTCCTGAGGGTTCCGCCGCCCGGTTCTTTCTCGCTCTCTCCCCGTTCCCCATGCTCTGGTTGCGCCGTTGGAACTTCATCGAACGGGCGCGGCTCGAGCGAGAGCTGTGGGATGCCTTTGAACGGGGCGAGGATCTCGAGGTCCGTCTGGCTGAGTGCCGCGCCGAGGCGGCGGCCGGTGATCCCGCGGCGGCCTTCCGCCTGGAGGTGTGGCAGACGACGCAGACCCGCATCCGCCGGATCGAAGCGCTGATGAAGGATCGGCAGCCCCCACCGCCCGCCTGACCCTTTCCCTA
>JBKDOZ010000113.1:0-2693 GCA_046342735.1 Synechococcaceae cyanobacterium | reverse complement strand
CCGAGGTCGACGACATGGTGGCGGCCTCGGACGTGCGCGTGATGCGCTGGGTGAGCACCTTCGAGTCCGGCGGCGAGCTGTGCCGCCTTTTTCGTCTCGTTTTCGCTCACCGCCCTCCTCGGCGACGGAGGGCGGCTCGCGCTGCCAATCCTCTGGCTGGTCGAATAAAGGCCAGGCCGCCGCGCGGTAACCGTTCAGGGGTGCGGTTGAGGGCGCAGTCTGCGTGTGCGACTTCTGGCGGATGACCAAGAGACCGCCCGAAGGCGAGACGTTGGAGGCGAAGGTCGCGCGAGTCGTGCGCGAGCACCTGGACCAGCAGCAGGTGGCGGTGAAGGCGGCGCTCGAGCAGGCGTTCGGCCTGCCGGCGACGCCGCGAGGACGCCCGCGACGGCGAGCGTCGTATGTGCGCCGTCCAAGCCACGAGGTCGGCGAGCTCGCCGAGCGGCTGTTCCAGGCGGTGAAGGCGTGCCCCGGGGAGACGATGACGGTGCTGGCCGCGCGAGTCGGCGGGAAGCCGCGAGCGCTGCACCGGCCGATGATGCACCTCAAAGCGACGGGGCGGGTGCGCAGCGCTGGCGAGAGGAACTTCACCCGGTACTTCCCGATGGCATCGGCGAAGACGGCGTAGTCGTCAGGCTGCCGCGAAGAGCGAGGGCGGCGGCGCGCCTGTGCGGGCGGCAGCGCAACACGCCGTGAGGAATTCGAGTACGTTCCGCTGCTGCTTGCGAGCGGTGTGGGCCACCGTCATCAAGCGCTCGGCGTAGAGGTTGCCACGCGCGCTTTGCGTCCCGAAGCTGCGCTTGCGCCAGAGGACGAAGGCCCGCAGCTCGCGCTCGGCGTGGTTGTTGGTGGGCTCGACCCCCTCGGTGTCCACGAAAGTCCAGAGCGCCGCGCGATGCTCGAGGATGTCCACACATGAGCCTGAGACGTGCGGCAGCTTCAACTTCACCGCGCGCTCGAGCAGCGCCTCGACATGCAGACGCACCGGTGCCATCTGCACGCGGAACTCGGCGCGAGTCAGCTTGCCGTCCCTCAGGGCATGCCAGTGCCCGAAGACGATGGTGATGTAGTCGAGCAGCTCGCGCCCGATGGCGCCCGAGGGTCCATCTCTCTCGGAGAAGGAGATGGCCTTTCGCAGCAGGTGCGCCCAGCACACCTGCCGCCGCTCCATCGCCCAGAAGTTGAGCGCCGTGGCCCTGTCGCTGACGAGGATGCCCAGCTTGCTGCCGAAGAGCGGCTCGAGCGTCGCCGCTTTCCCGTCGGTGAGAATCTTGAACACCGTCACCGCCGAGGTGGCGATGGTCCACAGCGCGCACAGCACGCCGGCCTGGTACCAGGTCGTCCCGTCGGTGTGCTTCGTCGCGGCCTCTTCCGTCTTTGCCCAGGCCTCGTCCACCGGCGGCTTCGTCGCCTCGCTGACGCGCTCCTCGACGGCGCTCACCGCGCCCAGCGAGATGTCGATGCCGAGGATGTCCGACATGAGGTTGACCGCCACCCGGCGGCTCAGTTGGTAAACGCCGGTGACGAGCCCAATGACGGCCTCGACGCGCGGCCCGAAGGGCGTCGCCGGAATCGCCGCCATGCTGGCCCACGTCTTGTGCCTGCACTTCGGGCAGGCAACGCGGTGCCGCAGCCACTCGATGACGTGCGCCTTCAGCACGGGCAGGTCGACCGTCTGGTAGCGCTGCACTGCGTCCGGCGTCGCCGGCAGCGGCGAGAAGCAATTCGCGCACTCGCTTGGGAAGAGCGGCTTGAACTCGTTGACCTGCTCCTTCGGCAGAAGGTCGCGCCTCGAACCCGAGTGGCCGGGCTGACCGCCGCGCTTGCCGCCAGTGGGCCCCTTCCCGCGGCGCTCGGCCCGCTGGTCCGGTGAGTCGCTCGACGGCGGCTTGCTCGAGTTGCCCGAGTTGCGGTCCAGCCGCTCCTGCAGCATCAGCACCAGCTGGGTCAGGTCCTCGACCTGCTTCTCGAGCTCAGCGATGCGCGCCCTGACCGCCGCGTTCTCGGCCTCGAGCTCGGCGATGCGCTGGTCACGCGGGTCGGACACCTCGCCCGTAGATCACGCCTGCGCAGCTCACGCGAGCCGAGTCAGTGCGGGAACTGATCGCCGGGATGTGCGCGGCTGATCGAGGCCCGGCCTCCTGAACGGTTACCCGGAGATGGTGTGGCCGGAATGCCTGGAGACAATGGGCAGAACGGGACGCCAGGCGGGATGGGCGCTGGTTCGATGTCTTGTGGCGACGGGATGTGCGCCGGTTGCAGTCCACCGGATGGAGGCGTCGCCGGTTCTTGCTCAGGTGCGTCCATGCGGACTCAGAGAGGCAATCCGGGCCGCTGTGGCTGCGGCGGGCTCGGTGGGCCGGGAGGACCGGCTGGACGTGGCGGCGGGGCCTCGGTGGCGTTGCTGGCGGTGAATGGAGCGCGAGTGGAGCTGCGAGCGAGCGAGCTCCTGGCTGGCAAGGGTGGGAATGGCTCGTTGGGGGCAGCCGGCGCCAACAGCGGAACGGGCCGCCAGGGGATGGCAGGCACCGGTACGCTGTGCCCTCCGCCCTGCGCGTTTGTCCCTTCGGCGCCTCAAACGTGCCCTACCCTTGACCCTCCGCTTCTCGGAACATGTTTTCCGGGCGGAGACGCGAGCTGGCTGACGAACCCTTCCAACCTCCTGGCAGGCGGCCAGCCCGGTGGATTCGGCG
>JBKDOZ010000112.1:0-8910 GCA_046342735.1 Synechococcaceae cyanobacterium | reverse complement strand
TGCGGGAGGAGCAGACCGCCCTGCGGCAGGAGCACACCGCTCTGCGGCAGGAGGGTGAGGGCTTACGGGCGTCGCTGGCGCAGGCCGAGGCGCGCCAGGCGGCGCTGATCGAGCAGCACGGGGCGGCGCAGGCCCGCTGGCAGGCGGAGAGCCAGATCCAGCGGCAGGAGGCGGCGGTGGCGCGTGAGGCGGCCGCGGCGGAGAGATCCCGCTTGGAGGGGGACGTTGCCCGTTTGGAGGGGGAACGGGCCCGGTTGCAGGGTCAAGGGGTCTGGCTCGAAGGAGAAGCCGCCCGGTGGGCCGGGGAGGGGGCTTCGCTGCGGCAGGAGTTGGGGGAGGCGCGCGCGGAAGGGGAGGCCCTGCGGCAACAGATCCTTGTGCTGCAACGTGGGTTGGACACCCAGCGGGAGCAGCTTCTGGCGGAGGCGGCCCAGGAGCGGGTCGCGCGGGAGGCCGAGATCGGTCGGCTGGGGTTGGAGAACGTCGTTCTGCGGCAGGCGGCCGAAGCCCTGCGGCAGGAGGCGGCCGGCCAGCAGCAGGAAGTGGCTGGCCAGCGGCAGGAGCTGGAGGCGGCGCGGGCGGAGTTGGAGGCGGCGCGGCAGGAGTTGGAGGGGGCGCGGCAGGAGTTGGAGACCCTGCGGCGGGAAAAGGAGGAGCAGCGGCAGGCCTTGCTGGCCGAAGCAGCGGCCCAGGCAGCGGCGGAGCGGCACTCGCTGGCGGCAGAGATCGACCGCTTGGGACAGGAAAACGCCCACAGGCAACAGGAAGCCGAGGCCCTGCTGGAGGGGGCCCGCCTGGAGATCGCCGCGATCCTCGACCTGCTGGACCCCGCCGAGATCCTCAGCCCGGACGGAGACGCTCCTGCAGCGCCCTGAGCCGCAGCAGCGCCTCCGCCCGGCGCTCCTCCTGCCGCCGCCGCTCCTCCTGCAGGGTGGTGCACAGATCGCTGATCTCCCGCAGGCGCTCGTAGCTGCGCTGCTCGCTGCGCGCCAGCTCGTCTTCCAGCCGCTGGCAACCGGGGCAGGGAAGGCTTAGATCGGTCGTCAGCGGACGGGCTTTCTTCGCCATCGGCTTGGCTCGGGCGCTCAGGAGACCGGGGAGGAGGCGCCGTAGGGGAACGGCGTTTCGGGATCTTCACTGTAGGCAAGGCGCTCACACAGCGCTCCGTAGCTGGGGGAGTCGCTCAGTTCGCGCAGCAGGGCCGGGTCCACCGGCCGCCGCGGCCGCGCTTCGACCACCGCGGAGCTCCGGCCGCTGTCCCCCGAGAGCACCACCCGGCCGAAGTGCTCCAGGGCGGAGGGATCGAAGGGCAGCTCCAGCGCGGTGGTGAGCAGCGCCAGGCCCCGCGTCGGGTCGCCCACAAACTCCTCGTAGCGCAAAAGGGGAACCCCCTCCGCCGCCTCCAGCATCGCCAGGCAACGCCGGCAAAACTCCTCCGCACTGGCGAAGGCGGTCTGCTGCACCCAATCGGTGAGCCGCAGCGACAGCCAGCAATCGAGCGGATGGCGCACGGTGAGCAGCCGCAGGCTGCGGCAACGGGGCGCCATGGCCTCCGCCAGGGTGAAGCGCAGCCCGGGCAGGGCCCCGGTGAAGAAATCGAGGTGATCGTGGCTGCGCACCACCACCCGCTCCCCCTGCGCTTCAGCCCGGCGCAGCAACGCCTCCAGGCCGCCGCAGAACGCCGCCAGCACCAGCACCGGGTCGCGGCCGTTATGGGGCTGCGAGAGCTGGTGGCACAGGTCGGTGGGGAGGTAGGCCCGGGGCTGGGGCGTCAGATGGCGCAGGTGGGCGTAGGGATGCACCTCGTTGAGTAGCAGCACCCGCGGCAGGCTCGCCGCCACCTTGGCGAAGAGGGTGCCGCCGCTGCAGGCCCAGTGGTGCAGGAGGCGCAGCTGGGGGAGGGGAGGGGAGGCGGCCACCGCTGCGCGTCACTCCTTCGGCAGAACGTAGTCGAAATCCCGCGACGTTTCACCGTCCTGGAGGCGGCCGCGAATCTCCAAAACTGTGCAGCCCTCATACTCCCAGAGCTTGAGGGCGGCCACCAGTTCCTGTGGCTCGATCAGCCGGCCATGCACCACGAACCAGTCGGTGAAGTGCGGCCCCACATCGGCGTGGTACTCCCGCTCCCCTCGCCGGTAGCGCAACACGGCATGAACCATCGCCTGCGTCAGTCGCGCCGGGCCCCGCAGCCGCTGATGGCGCTCCACGTACTTCATCGTGCAGCGGCGCGTCCAATCGAAGTCGGCGCGCAGTTCCGCCGTTTCCTCCGGGCTTCGCAGGGTCACCGCCCCATCCTCCAGCCGCTCCAGCGGATCGATCTCCCCCTGCGGACCCTCCAGGCGAATGGTGTAATTCGGCAGCCGTACCCCCAGCAGCGTCAGCAGCTGCCGGTGCAGAGGATGGGAGGAGGCGTGCATCTGGGCGCAGGTGGCCGCCAGCTCCGGCGGGCCCACCCGCCAGGGCACCGCCCCCTCCCGGCCCACCAGGGGCAGCTCCGCGATCACCAGGTCGTCCGGCGCCAGCTCCAGCCCGCAGGGCTGCGGGTCGTCGTCAAACAGCGCCTGGGCTTGCGGGTCGACGATCGCCAGGCTGCGCACCGCCCGGCAGCCGGCCCCGGTGATGCGGTTGGCGCGGATGCGCACCTGCCGGTGGCGGGGGGCCTCCAGGTCGAGGCCGGCGATGGTGGTGGCGAGGCTCTGAAACAGCCGTTCGACCGTGCCATTGCGCCCGAACCATTCCCAGCAGGCCCGCGACATCCGTTCCCACTGCTCCGGCGGGGTCTCGCGCACGAGGCGCGGCACATCTTCGCGCTGGTGAGCCCAGAAAAAATGCACGCCCTCCTGTAGCGGTTCGGGATAGTCGATCTCCAGGCCGGCGGTGAGGATCAGCGGGGTGCCCAGGGCCAGGTATTCGATTTCCCGGTAGCACTTCGGTCCGTTGCCATGGAAGGAGACGCCGAAGCGGCTTTGCTGCACCAGCTCCAGGTAGTCGCTCAGCCGGTAGGCGCTGGGCTCGCCCCGGTTGAGCTTGTCGGCGCAGGCGTAGACCTCGATGGCCTCACCCCAGTCGCGAAATGGTTGGCGGAAGTATTCCTGGGTTTCGTTCTCCACCGCCCCGGCAAACAGGCTGCCGACGCTGCGCGCCTCCCAGCCCCGCCGCCCCTGGTGCCGCAGTTCCTCCAGCAGCACAGGCGCGTAGCCCCAGTAGGTGAGCTTGTGGTGGCGGGCGCTGGGCAGGTGATATTGATTGGCGAAAAAAGCGTGTTGGTAGGGCACCTCGCCCAGCCAGCGGGGAGGGTTTTTCTTGCCATCCTGCAGGTTGATGATCAGGTCGCGCTCAAACAGAAGCACCTTCCCTTCTCGGCCCCACCAGAAATAGCTTCCCTCTGAGAAGCGCAGGTTGATCCAGCCGCGCAAATACCACTCCAGGACGATGTCGTAGAAGGCGCACTTGCGGCTGCGCCAAAACCAGCGATCCCGCGGACCATGCAGCGGCACCACGAGGGTGGGTCGCTCGGGATCGGGCAGGCCCGCCGCCGGCGTCGGGGTCGCCAGCGTCCGCTCGATCGCCCCGAAGCACACGGCCCGTTGGCGGCGTTGGTGCGCGTCCAGCGCCCGGGCACTGCGGGCGGCGATCTCCTCCGGCGCCATCCGCTCCATCCGCTCCAGTCGCTCCGGCAGGCTCGCCAGATCGGCGGTCGGGTGACGCAGCACGATCGCCTCCCCGTCGGGGCCATCGAGGCCGTCGGGCAGGGTCGCTCCGCCGTCGAGCAGCACCGGGATCGCGCCCACCGCCAGGGCGTCCCAGAGTCCGTCGCCGTTCGGGCCCCACCCGGGCGGGCACAGGCGGAACACCGAATCGCTGAGGATCCGGTCGTAGCGCTCCCAGGCCTCCCCCTGCCGCGCCGCTCCCGCCGGCGTGGGGCTGGCCAGCTCCACATGCCAGCGGTGTTCGTGGTGCAGGGCCGCCAGGGCTTCCCGCAGCCCCTCAGCCTCCGGGGCGATCTCCCCCTGAAAGCTGGCCAGGAACGGGCGCCGCTCGGGTGGTTTCACCACCAGCTGGGGGCGTTGCGAAGGGTCGTCGCCACCGAAGGGTCGCCGATGCCAGGGGCGCAGTCGCAGCCCCCCCAGGTGCTCCAGGCCGTCTGGGGCATGGGAGAGCCAAAGGGTGTCCACCCCGGCCGTTTCGATCGCCCCCACCAGCTCCCGCCAGCGCCGGTGCTCGCAGACGCTGTGGACGGTCAGCGCCAATCCGAAGGGCTGCAGGGCCTGGCGCAGCGCCGTTACGCGGCTGCCGTGGGCCTGCAGCAGCGCCTCGGGCCGCCGGCCGCTCTCCACGAACGTGGCCCAGGGCAGGCCCAGGTACACGTGCAGCTGCTCCCCCCGCCGCTGGGGCCCCCGCAGCAGCCCGTGGGCCCGCCAGGCGTCCGCCTCGGTGCCGGAGCCGGGCCACCAGAACAGCAGATCATCGCGATGGCGGCGGGCCTCGGCCACCAGGGCCGGTCGCAGCTCCAGCCGCGGTTGGCCGTAGCCCCAGAGCAACAGCGCCAGGGGATCATCGCCCCCGTCCGGCAGCGCCTCCCGCGGGCTCTCCCCCAGCGAGGGCCAGAAGGGATCGTCAAACAGCAAGCGATCGCCGGGGCCGCGCAGCACCCGGAAGCGGCGCCCGAAGCGCGCCACCGTGGCCATCCCTGAGAGGTCGCCGAGGCTCTCGCGGCGGTGCCAGCGCAGGGCCGGCTCCTCCCCGGCGGACCCCCCGGCGGACCCCTCGGCGATGCGCCGCAGACTCTTGCGCTCCGCCCCCCCCTCGCTGCCGAAGAGCACCAGCTCCAGGCCCTCCTCGGCGCCCCAGGGCATCGCTGTCCCTCCCGTGAGCCGCAACCGCAGCTCCCGCTGGGCCGCCCCCGCCCCGGGCCGCAGTTGCAGGAACGTGCGCGCCCCGCCGCCCGCCAACGGTTGCCGCTCCGGGGCCAGCAGCGGCGCCACCGCCCCGTCGGCCGCCACCCCCACCAGCTCCAGCTCCAGGCCCGGCGGGCTGTGGCGGGGCAGCCGCACGCAGGCCTCGGCGATCGGGCTGGGGTGGCGCAGGGCGATCGTGTGCCATTCCGTTCCCAGCTCCGCCAACGGCAGGTAGAGGGTGTCTTCGCTCGGCCAGTCGGCGGCACTCGCCGGCGCCAGGGTGTGCACCGACCCCAGGGCTTCGCGGCTCCAGCTCAGGCCGGTGAAGCGCTGCTGGCGCGCAAAGGCCTCCCCGAGCGATGGGTCGGGATGGAGGAGGGTGTGCACGCCGGCGCCGACGGCCTGCTGGTTGATCACCAGCCCCCCGGCGGCCGCGGCGGCCCGGGTCCAGAGGGCATGCTCCAGCTCCGAGGGCTCCGCCGGCGCCAGGGACGGATGCACGTAGGTGACCCCGCCGTAGAGGCGGTCATCGGTCTTGTCGTAGCCCCGTCCGGTGTCGGCGTGACGGTGCACGCTGCGCACGTGGTAGCTGGGGTTCTTGAGTGAGAAGCCATGGCTCCACATCACGTAGGCGATGCGGTTGTCGCAGCCGGGGAAGCCGAGGGGGAAACCGCTGGCGTGCAGCAAGCCGGCGCTGATCGGAGCGTCGCTGCGCACCCCCCAGCAGTCCTGGGTCCAGTGGGGGTAGTCGTTGAGGCTGGTGCCCCCCTCCGCCCGCGGGTTGTAGCGGGTCAGGGCCAGGAAGGTGTCGGGCCGGTCGAAGACCGCCGGCAGATGCTCCAGCCCCTCCGCCATGTGGATGTCGGCGTTGAGGAGAAGGGCGATGCTGTTGGCTTCGCGGGGCACCAGCCGCAGCCAGTCGGCGTAGGTGAGCCGCGTGTCGTGGCGCAGGATTTCGCACGGCACCGGCCCGTCCGGCGGCGCGGGAGCCCCCTCCTCCACCAGCAGCACCAGCTGGCTGATGTGCCGGTGCTGGCGGTTCTGGGCCAGGCAGGCGTCGATCTCCCGCTGGCGCATCGGGTCGCGCGCCCGGTAGTACTGGCTGTAGACGACGATGCGCATGCGGCCGGATTGTCCGTGGCTCTGGGGCTTCGTGGCTCCGGGGCGGGCGCTCAGCAATCTCCTCAACAATAGGCGGCCCATCTCGCCGGCTTCAGGCCTCCGCTCCCGCGGCAACCCTGAGATCAGGCCGGGGTTCAACGGCCGGGATCCGCGGCCAGGATCCGCTCCCACCAGTACTCCAGCCCCAGGCGCTCCACGGTGCGGCGGCGCCCTTCTGGGGTGTCGATGGCGCTGATCAGCTGCTGTTGCAGGGCCGCCAGCCGCGATGGGGCCAGGGCCTCGGCGGTCCATTCCGGCACGAAGGCCACCGGCAGATCCCGGTAGGCCCCATCGAGGGCGGAGGAGCGCACCACGGGGATCGTGCCGTGCAACATCGCCAGCCAGGCCTTCGGGGATGGGTCGAGGCCTCCGCCGGCCACGCAGAGCACGAAGGCGTGCTGGTGCAGCAGCTGCAGGAAGCGTCGCTCCGGCACCTCCTCCTCCAGCAGCGTGCTCCAGGCGGCCAGCTCGCACCGCGCCAGCTCGCTCACCCGCCGGCGGGTCTCCCACGGGGGGCCCTCCCGCAGCCGGTGGGCGCAGAGCAGGCGCAGGGGGCGGCAGGCCTGCGGTGGGAAGCGGGGGATCCCCAGCGGTTGCTCTGCGCCCCCCTCCGGGAAGGTGAGGCCCAGGGGCAGGGGCAGGAGCTTGGGGTGGAAGAGCGCGTCGAGGTTCTCGGCGGCCCAGGCGATCAGGCGCGGGTCGTCGAGGAGGCGGGCGATGCGTTGCCGTTCCTCGTCGTGGAAGGTGCGCCAGCGCTGGTCCAGTTGGCGGGGGAGGGTCACGTCCTCCGAGCCGCTGATCAGCCGGAAGGGGCCGTGGATCTGGGGGAGCACTTCCTCCACCAGGAAGGCCAGGGCCGCGAATGGCTCCCGCAGCGAGAGGAAGACATGGCGCGGGCGGTTTCCCTCCACCTGGCGACGCAGGGCCACCCGCGGCTCCCGCTCGTCGCTGAGCACCACCCAGTCGCAGCGGGCTGCGATGCCGCTGAGCTGGTAGGCCTCGGCGCCGCCGTATTTGGGGAACAGCCGGGTGGAGTGCACCGTGAGCGTGGCGGGCGTCGGGGGGGAGGGGGGCGTGCCCGTCTGCCCGGCCGCGGGCTGCCAGGGGGCGGCCGCCTGCCGCAGCTCTTGCAGCAATGCCTCCAGCTCCGGCGGCAGGGGGGCCGGAGCCGCCGCCGGGCCCCGCAGCTCCGGCGCGAAGAAGGCCCGGTTCGCCGGCGGCTGCCGTCGCGGCAAGGCCAACCCCTCCAGCACCGCATCCAACCCCCGGCGCACGCGCTCCGGATCGGCGTCGACTTCGATCAGGGGAAAGGGCCGCTGGCGGTGCCACGCCAGCAGGCGGCGGTTGTAGGCCGCCCAGATCGCCATTCCCTGCTCCAGCGGGAAGCCGTTGCGCCGCTGCAGCGAACGGGCCACCGGCAGGGGATGGCGGAAGATCCCCACCGGCTCCAGGTGGGGCAGCACCTCCAGCCAGCCCCCCAGGGTCAGCAGGGTGCGGGGATCCTTGAACCCCCAGAGCGGCTGGGCCGCCCGCGATTCCACGAACAGGTCGCGCACGCTGCGGTGCAGCGCCCCCCACACCACCGTCTCGGGCGGTTCGTGCCAGCTGCCCCCGTTGGCCTCCAGCAGCTGCTCGTGCATGTAGAGCACCGCCGGCGCCTCCTGGAGGCCCTTGCGGTTGCCTTCGATGCTTTGGCCGAGCACCTGGCCGATGTGCACCCCTGCGTCGCGCAGCGTGCCCATCAACACGCTGGTGCCGCTGCGATGCATGCCCAGGACCACCAGGCAGCGGCCCTGCCCGGGGGGCGGCGCGGGGGGTCGCTCGTCCGGCGCGGCCATCGGGTCGGCATGGCGGCGCAAACCCTAGCCCTCGCCCCAGGCCGGGGCAGCGGATCCGAAGCAGGGGCGCCGCCGGGCCGCCCGCAGCAGCTGTCCGCCCAGGAGTTGCCGCGCTTGCCAGGCCAGGGGCTCGATCGCCTCCAGCTGCTGCTCCAGGGCGGCATCCGCCGTTCCGCTCCAAACGAGTGCCGCCTCCTGCCACGCCCCCGGCCGCCCCGGCAGCAGCCACGCCGCCTCCGGCAGCCAGGGGGCCTCCCCCAGGAACACCGGCACCGCGCCGGCCGCCAGGATGCGCCAGAGGTGCTGGGGATCCCCCGCCCCCCCGCCGGGGCAGAGGGCGAAGCGGCAGAGGGGCAGGCTCTCCGTTGCCGCTGCAGGGGCGTCTGTCGCCGTCGCCGATGCCACCAGCATCGGGCGGCTGGCCCAGTCCGGCGGCGCCGCCGCTTCCGGCTCGCCGAAGGGGAGTGCCGGCCAGGCATGCAGGCGCAGGCCGTCCTCCAGGGCCGCCTGCCGCTCCCCCTCCCCGGGGGGATGGACAAGCCAGAGGTCGCTGACGCCCACCTCCCGCCACCAATGCCGCAGGGCAAGCCAGGAGGGCGCCTCGCAGACGCTGTGGACCCGCAGCGCCCGCCCGGCCTCCCGCAGCTCCGCCGCCATCGCCCGTAGCCGCCCGCCGTAGGCCGCCAGCAGCCGCTCGGGCACGGTGCCGGCGCGCAGGAAGGAGCTCCACGGCAACCCCAGATAGGTGTCCACCGCTCCGTTGTCCCCGGCTCCAGCTCCAGCCAGGGCGGCATGGCGGTCGCGCGCCTCGGCTTCGTGCGCCCCCCCCTGCCAGTGCAGCAGCGCCCCGGGGTGACCCGCCCGCCGCGGGATCCAGTCCGGTTTCCACTCCAGCAGGGGGGGCGCGAAGGCCTGGGGAAACCAGGCGGCCGGCGTGGAGCCCTGCAGCGCCATGCAGCGATGGGGCGTGGGCCAGAAGCGATCGCGGGCCAGCAGGGATCCGGCCTCAAGCC
>JBKDOZ010000111.1:0-17916 GCA_046342735.1 Synechococcaceae cyanobacterium | reverse complement strand
ACGGCGCCAGCTTGCAGCAAGCGTAGCCAGAGATCAGAATCTTCGAATCCGGGCCGATCTCCATAGGCTCCGACGGCCAAGATTTGATGACGCCGAAGTATCACGGCTGGGTGATTGATGGGATTGCGCCAGCGGCTTCGGCGTAGCAGCGCATCCGCTCCGAGGGGCACGGAGCGAATGCTGCAAGGCACGTTGGGATCAAAAATGAACTCCAGGATCGGGGAACTCAGGGCCGCCAGCTGGGGCCGCGCCACCATGGCCTGCACCTGAATGGCGCCGCGCTGCGGCAAAGAAAGGTCGTCCGCATCCGCGCGCACCACCAGATCATTGCGGCAGAGCCGGAGTCCGCGGGTCAGCACAGGGCCCACCCCCTCACCGCCTGGTCCTGCTACCACCTCAAGGGGAAGACGGCTCTGCGTCAGCACGGCCTCCAACTCAGCGGGCGGGGGGCCATCACAGCTCACCACAACCTGGGCACAGGGCAGGCTCTGCCCTTCGAGACTCGCCAGGGCTGCGTGGACCTGGGCTGGGGGCTCCCAGGGCGCCAGGGGCATGAGCACGCTATAGGAGGGTGGTGCTTCCATCAATAGGGATCAGGAAGTGGGGCGGTTAATCCCCTACAGATGGCGCGCAGATTGGCGCGTCGTTGGGGCTCAAAAGCCAGCCAAAGATATGGTTTGGCGCACATCTTTACCACCTCCTTAACCTTGAGGTCAAGGGGCACATAGGGCCGAAGACAAAGCCAGCGCAGATTGCGCAAGCCATAAAAGTGGCGCTGTGGGCTGTACAGCCTCATGCCAACGAACCGGCAGAATGGGCTGGGATGCGCCACTCCGAAGGTCTGCTTAAGAATCACCCCAGGGTGCTGAAACAAGGCAAACCCCCGGGCCTGGGCACGAAAACACCAGGCATGATCGACAAAGTCAATGAACAGCCCTTCGTGAAAGCAGCCCAACTCAGGCCAATCGGCAGCCTGAAATGTTGTGCCTGAAGTAATCAGCAACCGGGTGGAGTCAAGATGGTTCGACAACGGGGTCCAACGTCCGTGGCGCCTCTGATGCTGTTGATCCCAAATGCAGGGACCAATCACCTTGCGAGGGGGGATCTGCCCCTCGAAAGGCTCTCGAAGGCAAGCGATCTGGCCCACATCAATCCGACTATCCTGATCCAGGAGCGTGATCCACTGTGCGCCCGCCTGCAACGCACAATCAACACCGCGATTGAGTCCGCCCGCAATGCCGCCAACGTTGCCATTCAGCACCAAATGGCAACCAGGGATCGCCTGGTCCTTGAGGGCGAGTTGGCGGGGATTATTGTCAACAACAACAACCCAAAATCCCGCATCTACGAGGTCTTGCAAGTAGGCCCTCACCCCACTGATGGCTCCCTGGCCAAAGAGGGGGATGACCACGGCATGCCGACGGGGATCTCCTTGCCAATTCATTTCCGTGGATAGCGCAAATCAAGAACCAAACAGTGGCGCACTAACGGCTCAAAATGGCACTGGCAATTTCTAAAATACCACGAAGTAGCATGGACCCTTGCCTGTTCGCATGGGGGAGGCCGACGGCAGGCCATGCTGGCAACACGTCAACGTCCACTCGCCTTCAGCACCGTCTTCACCGTCTTGAGAAGGATCAGAAGATCAAGGCCCACATTCCAGTGGCGCAGGTAATAAAGGTCGTAGCTGAGCTTGAGCTCGGCCTCCTCGATGCTGGCGGCATAGGGAGCGCACACCTGCGCCCAGCCGCTCAGCCCCGGAGGCATCCAGTGGCGCTTGCGGTAGTGGGGAATCTGCTCCTCCAGCTGGTGTTCCAGTTCGGGACGCTCGGGCCGCGGCCCGATCAGGCTCATGTCGCCGACCAGCACATTGAGCAGCTGGGGCAGCTCATCCACCCGCACACGCCGCAGAAACCAGCCGACCCGCGTGATGCGGTCATCGCGGCGGGTGGTCCAGCGGGCCGGTTCGGCCGGATCGGCCTGGCGCATCGTGCGCAGCTTGTAGACGCGAAAGGTGTCCCCCATCCAGCCGCTGCGCTCCTGGACGTAGAACACCGGTCCCCGGTCCTCCAGCCAGATCAGCAGGGCGGCCAGGAGCATCAAGGGCAGGCTCAGCAGCAGCAGGGCCACGGCCACCGCCACATCGGCCGTCCGCTTGATCTGGCGCTGCACGCTCAGGGAATCAGCCCAGGGGACATCCTCGAGGGTGAGGGCCTCCTGGGGCAGGTGGTCAGGCAACAGACGCTGCTGCTGGTGCTCCGCCATCGCCAGCAGGCTGGGGAAGGGCCGCGGGCGCCCTCGCCCCAGGGCCCGCAGCAACAGTCGCAGGCCGAGGGCCCACAGACTCAGCAGGCCGAGCAGCAGCAGCTGGATGCGCCGGTGGCCCAGGGTGAAGGTCTCGGGCAGATTCAAGAGCCAATCGGCGAGCACCACCGCCAAGGTGGTGGCGAGAGCAGCCGCCCCCAGCCGCACCATCACCTGACCGGTGCGCAAGCGCGGCCAGCGCAGCAGGGTGTAGCTGCCAAACAGCCAGCTGAAGAAGACGTAGCCAAGCCCAAAGGGCACCAGCCAGTGGGGATGGGCAAGCAGGTCGGTACGGAGCAGCCGATCGACCGTCACTGCGGCCAACAGGACCCCGAGCAGATCCCCTGAGGCACACAGCAACAGCAACTGGCGGGGCTTCACGGAGCACTCCTTGGCCGGGCCCGCCGCATCAAGGGCTCAACCTGGCAGGGCACGCACCAGGCTGCCCATCTCCAGGGCCTGCAGCCCGTAGTTCCAACCCAGATTGCTCTTGATGCCCGCGCGCTCCAGGGCCTGCTGGAGGGTGTCGGTGGTGAGCACCCCGAAGATGACGGGCACGCCGCTATCGCGGGCCACCGCCGCCACCCCCTTGCTCACCTCCGCCACCACCACATCGAAGTGGGGGGTGTCGCCGCGGATCACGGCCCCCAGGGTGATCACCACTTCATAACGGCCACTGGCGGCGAGGCGCTGGGCCACGAGAGGGATTTCGAAACTGCCGGGCACCCAGGCCACATCCAACTGGCTGCTGGTGGGGGAGGTGTCGATGCCGTGGCGGGAGAGGCAATCGAGGCACCCGCTCAGCAGCTTGCCGGTAACCAGGTCGTTGAACCGGGCGATGACGATCGCCAGCCGCAGACCCGACGTGTCGGTGAACCGACCTTCAAAGACGGCCAAGGATCAGACCACGAGGAAACTCACGCCCCAGTTGACCAGCACCAGGGCCACCCAGGCCAGCCCCCCGATCAGGATCAGCTTGTTGGAGCGTCCGCTGTCCTCGGTGCTGGCGTACAGCACGGGCACCGCCACGATCAGGGCGAAGGAGAGCACCACCAGGGCCAGGACCGTGAGCGTGTTGATGATCTGCATGGTGGAGGAGATGGTGGGGCGGGAGGGAAGCGCGCCGGCCATGTCAGGCGATGGCGGCATCCTCCCACGCGGGCCTGGAGTAGCCGGGGGGCCTGCCGGCCATCCTTCACAAGTTGTCGGGTGACGCTGGGGCGACACCACGGGTAGTGTGGTTTAGGATCCCAGGCCACATCCCCAGCGTGATGGCGGCACCGGCCGGACAGATCCCGTCCCCCGCACAGCCCCGGCAGCTCCGCCTCGATCCGGCTCTGGAGCTACAGGGAGAGCTGTTTGCGGCCCCCGAGTCCGCACCATCGACCCGGCCCTCCCGCGCCCAGACCTCCCGCGCCCAGAGCTCGGCCAACGCCTCCGCGCCGGACGACCTCGAGGACGCCGCGCCCGCGGATGGGGCCCTGGCCGCCGAGGGGCTCCAACGGCCGCGCCGCCGCCCCCCGGCGCCATCCGCGAGGGAGGCGGACACGATGGCCGGGGCAGCGCCAGAGCAGGAGGAGGCACCGGGGCATCCCGCCTCGGCGAACGCGGACGACTCCGATCTGCCGCGCTGGCATCACCACCGCCTGGTGGATGCCGCCCTGCTCCCCCCGGTCCTGCGCCACTACGTGGAGCTGAAGGCCGCCCACCCCGACCGGGTGCTGCTCTACCGCCTCGGCGACTTCTTCGAATTCTTCTTCGAGGACGCGATCCTGCTCTCGCGGCTGCTGGAGCTCACCCTCACCGGCAAGGACGCCGGCCGGGCGATCGGCCGGGTGCCGATGGCGGGCATCCCCCACCACGCCGCCGAGCGCTACTGCAACGACCTGCTGCGCCGCGGCCTCTGCGTGGCCCTCTGCGACCAGCTGGAGACCACCCCGGCGAAGGGGGCCCTGCTGCGACGGGACATCACCCGGGTGCTGACGCCAGGCACGGTGCTGGAGGAGGGCATGCTCAGCGCCCGCCGCAACAACTGGCTCTGCGCCGTGGTGCTGGAGGGGGAGCACTGGGGCCTGGCGGTGGCCGACGTGAGCACCGGCGAGTTCCGGGTGACCGAACGGCGCGGCGGGGCCGCCCTGCACCAGGAGCTGCTGCAACTGGAGGCCGCCGAGGTGGTGGCGCCGGCGCCGGACCCTGGCGAGGGTACTGGCCTCCCCGAGGCCGCCAGCCCCGCGTGGTGCCCGACGGGACTGCGGCTCACCCGGTTGGCGCGCACCCCCTTCGAGGCGCCGGAGGCAACGACAAGGCTGAAGCGCCACTTCCGGCTGGCCAGCCTCGACGGCCTTGGCCTCGCCGAGGCCCCCCTGGCGATGCGGGCCGGCGGCGGCCTGCTGGCCTACCTCGACACCACCCAGGGCGCGGGTGCGGCGGACACCGCCGCGACGGGCGGGGAGGGATTCGCAGCCCCGGCGATCCCCCTCGACCCCCCGCGGCTCTGGCACCCCGGCGACCAACTGGTGCTCGACGCCCAGACGCGCCGCAACCTCGAGCTCACCCGCACCCAGATGGGGGGTGCCCTGCAGGGGTCGCTGCTGTGGGCGGTGGATCGCACCGCCACCGCCATGGGGGGCCGCTGCCTGCGCCGCTGGATCGAAGCGCCGCTGGTGGATCGCCCCGGGATCCTCGAACGGCAGGGGGGGGTGAGCGAGCTGGTGGAGCGGCGGACGCTGCGGCTGGCGCTGCGGCGGCTGCTGCGCCCGATGGGCGACCTCGAACGGCTGGCCGGCCGCGCCGGCGCCGGCAGCGCCTCGGCGCGCGACCTGGTGGCCCTGGCGGATGGCCTGGAGCGGCTGCCGCGGCTGGCGGCCCTGCTGCGGGACGCCGAGAGCGCACCCCTGCGGGCCCTGAACCGCCCCTGGCCGGAGCTGGTGGCCGTGGCGGCGCGGGTGCGCCATGTGCTGGTGGAGGCACCGCCGCTGGCCCTGGGCGAGGGGGGACTCATCCACGACGGCGTCGACCCGGTGCTCGACGGCCTGCGCAACCGCCTCGATGATCAGGAGGCCTGGCTGGCGGAGCAGGAGGTCCAGGAACGCCAGGCCAGCGGCAACCCCAACCTGCGCCTGCAGTACCACCGCAGCTTCGGCTATTTCCTGGCGGTGAGTCGCGCCCGGGCCGCCCAGGTGCCGGAGCACTGGATCCGCCGCCAGACCCTGGCGAACGAGGAGCGCTTCGTCACCCCCGAATTGAAGAGCCGCGAGGGGCGGATCCTGCAGCTGCGGGCCCGGGCTTACCAGCGGGAGCTGGAGCTGTTCGGCGACCTGCGCCGGGAGGTGGGGGAGCAGGCGGGCGCGGTGCGGACCGCCGCCCGCCTGGTGGCGGAGCTCGACGCCCTGGCCTCCCTGGCGGAGGTGGCGGCCACCGGCGGCTGGTGCCGGCCGGACCTGAGCGAGGGGCGCGAGCTGCACATCGAAGCTGGCCGCCATCCGGTGGTGGAGCAGCTGCTGGTGGAGGAACCCTTCACCGCCAACGATCTGCAGCTCGCCGGCCCCGACGCCCCCGACCTGCTCGTGCTCACCGGCCCGAACGCCAGCGGCAAGAGCTGCTACCTCCGCCAGACCGGCCTGCTGCAGGTGCTGGCGCAGATCGGCAGCTGGGTGCCGGCCCGATCGGCGCGGCTCGGCATCGCCGATCGGGTCTTCACCCGCGTGGGGGCTGTGGATGATCTGGCGAGCGGTCAGTCGACCTTCATGGTGGAGATGGCCGAAACCGCCAACATCCTTCACCACGCCACGCCCCACTCCCTGGTGCTGCTCGATGAGATCGGCCGGGGCACCGCCACCTTCGACGGCCTGTCGATCGCCTGGGCCGTGGCCGAACACCTGGCTGACCGCGAGGGGGGCGGCATCGGGGCGCGCACGATCTTCGCCACCCACTACCACGAGCTCAACGAGCTGGCGGAGCTGCTGCCCAACGTGGGCAATGCCCAGGTGCTGGTGGAGGAGACGGGGGAGGATCTGGTGTTCCTGCACCGGGTGGTGCGCGGCGGTGCCAGCCGCAGCTACGGCATCGAGGCGGCGCGCCTGGCGGGGGTGCCCGCCTCCGTGGTGCGAAGGGCGCGGCAGGTGCTCGACCGGATTGAGGCCAACAGCCACGTGGCGGTGGGGCTGGGGCCGCGGACGGGGGCGCCGGGCCGGCCGACCGCCCGGCTGCGGCGGGGGGACGCGACCGGAGCCGCAGCCTGATGGAGAGGGGCGGAAGCCCCGGCTGATCAGGCGGGCCGCGGATCCATCAGCCAGGCCCGGCGCAGCAGGGCGTTCACTGCGGCGGCCACCAAGGCAGCCCCGCCGCGGGTGCCCTCCAGCCGGATCTGGGGCAGGGCGCTGGCCGCCAGCCGCCGCTTGCTCTCCGCCACGCCCACGAACCCCACCGGCATGCCAACCACGAGAGCGGGCGGGGTTGCTCCCGCCTCCCAGCGCTCCAGCAGGCACTCCAGGGCGGTGGGGGCACTGCCCACCAGCACCACCGCGCCGGGGTGGGCCACCAGGGCGCCGGCCATCCCCCGCGCGGCACGGGTGGAACCAGGCGGAGCGGTGGGGGGAGCCCAGTCCAACACGCTGTGAACCGGGTTGGCGAAGGTGCGGCGCGCCATCGGGGCCACAGCCGCCGCCGCCATGGCGGTGTCCGTGAGGATCACGGCGCCCCCCGCCAGGGCCCGCAGGCCGGCGGCGCAGGCCCCTGGGGAGAAGCGCAGGTCGGCGGCCAGGCCCGGATCGCCGCCACTGTGCACCAACCGCTCCAGCACATCCCGCTCGGCCGGTGGTAACCCGGTGTCCCCCAGCAGCGCGCGGATCCGCCGCAGGCTCTCCAAAAAGATCGGGTGGTCGAAGTCGGCGGACGGAACGGCGGAATCCAGCGGCGGGCGCGCAACCCTGCGAGGCTAGGCGGCCCCCGCCTTGCCTCCGGCCCGATGCCGATCCACCTCTACTGGGGCGACGACGAAGCGGCCCGGAACCGGGCGGTGGAGGCGCTGGTGAGCCAGTGGGTCGACCCAGCCTGGGCGACGATCAACCTCAGCCGTCTCGACGGCAGCGACCCCGGCCAGGCCGCCCAGGCCCTGGAGGAGGCCCGCACCCCGCCCTTCGCCGGCGGCTGCCGGCTGGTGGTGCTGCAGCGCAGCCCCTTCTGCGCCGCCTGCCCGGCCGAGCTGGCCGCCCGATTGGAGGCCACCGTCGGGCTGATCCCGGAGTCCTGCCACCTGGTGCTGGTGAGCCCGGGCAAGCCGGACGCCCGCCTGCGCACCACCAAGGCCCTGCGCAAGTGCGCCGAGGAGCGCGGTTTCGAGTTGCCGGCGGTCTGGGACGGGGCCGGGCAGCTGGACCTGGTGGCCACCACGGCGCGCGAACTGGGCCTGCGGCTGGAGCCCGCGGCCGCGGAAGCGCTGGCGGAGGCGATCGGCAGCGACAGCGCCCGCCTGGCCAGCGAACTCGAGAAGCTGGCCCTGCACGCGGGCCAGGGGGCGATCACGGCAGCGGCCGTCCAGGCCCTCGTGGGTGGGATGGCCACCAGCAGCCTCGCGGTGGGGGATGCCCTGCTGGCGGGCCAGGTGGGCGAGGCGATCGCCCGGGTCGACGCCCTGTTGGCCGCGAACGAACCGGCTCTGCGCATCGTGGCCGCGCTCAGCGGCCAGATCCGCGGCTGGCTCTGGGTGTGCTTGCTGGAGCGCAGCGGCGAGCAGGACGTGGCCGTCATTGCCAAGGCGGCCGGCATCGGCAACCCTCGCCGCATCTATGTCCTGCGCAAGCAGATCCGCGGCCGCAGCCCAGCCCAGCTGTTGGACCTGCTGCGGCGGGTGCTGGAGGTGGAAACGTCCCTGAAACGTGGGGGCGAGCCCGGCGCCGTCTTCCGCGATGGCTTCCTGACCACTGGCGGAGCACGCTGAGATCAGAGGGACTGGGCTTTCGCAGCCATGCGGCGAGTACGGATTGTCAGCGCAGGAGTACCGCCGGGAGGCTCGAAGGTTGCCATTTTTCAGCGGAAATCAGACCGCACCGGAGCAGCAGCCCTGGCCCTACTTGCAGGCCCATGACCGCGCGAAATCGAACCCATAAGCCAGGATCGAATGGTCGAACAATGGCCGAAATCTGGGGGCCAAGCAAATCGGGGGAAAGATCCAGCCTCCCATGACATCCAACGCAATTCAGGTCAACGCATGGCAGGCGAACGGAATGGGGCGAGGTCCGAAATTGATGGCTCAAGGACGCCAGTCCAGGAGTGGAAGGAATCACCTACATCACCCATCGCGCAGGCGAGTCTCCCCGTTACGGAGCCGATCAACCGGCCAAGGCAGGCATCGGTGCCATCCATGAATCCAATGGCACGCACCCTCCGATGAAGGAAGATCCCCGAGTCAAGCGCAGATCAGGATTACCCATGTTTTGGGGACACTCCTTAGGCAACTACGCACACGGATTCGCTTTGCCGTCAGCCATGATAAATGGGGGGTAAGCCGCCAAACCACTGGACCAAGAAGGCAACAGATCACACTTCGGAGACGGGGTGAAGGGCTGCGAATGCTAGGCTCACTCCGTGTTGGCATAGCCCTCCTGAACACAGGCCACGCATGGCGGGGCGGCCCCATGCTTTTTCTTGATACTCAACGCTCAAAGCCATTGCAACACGATTCGTAGCCCTGTCTTGCTTCCACCGCCCAAAGATCCTCTCCTTGTCCCTACCAACGCCCCCCATGCCGGCCTCTTCCACCGAAGCCCCGGGTCACCAGGGCCAGGCCACCGGAAGCGACCCCTGCCTTGCCTCAGCATCCGATTCCTCCACCATGCCGCCAAGCGCCAATACAGAGCGTGCCCTGGAACTCCGCGACGTCTGGCTGCGGATCCCCGTCTTCACCAGTGAAACCCGCAGCCTCAAGAAAACGATGCTTCGGTCGGTCACGGGCGGAAGCCTAAAGAGGTCAAGCGAAGGAGCAGTGATCGAAGCACTTCGCGGCATTTCTTGCACAATTAAAACCGGTGAGCGCGTTGCCTTAATCGGCCACAACGGTGCGGGCAAATCCACCTTCTTGAAGCTAATTTCCGGCATCTACCAGCCATCGTCTGGCTTTTTTCGGGCCTACGTACCAGTATTCCCGATGATTCACAAGAGCTTCATCACCAGCCTGGAACTCAGTGGCGTGCAAGCAGCCAAGGCGCACTATCTGCTGCTCCATGGCAATCTGCGAGGGTTCGACGAGTTCATTGAAGCGGTAACCGACTTTGCGGGCCTGGGGGACTATATTCACCTCCCCGTCAAGAGTTATAGCGACGGCATGGCAGCCCGCTTGCTTTTTTCGTTGCTGACAGCTTCCCGGCATGAATGCCTGGCACTTGATGAGGGCTTTGGCGCCGGAGACAGCAGCTTCTTCGCCAAGGCACAAGCGCGCATGAAGGAGTTTGTGGAGTCTGCAGGTACACTGATTCTTGCTAGTCACTCAGATGCCTTGCTCCAGCAATTCTGTGCCCGGGGCCTGGTCTTTGATCAAGGCCAGATTGTCTGCGATGACAGCCTTGAAACCGCCCTTGCTTTCTATCATGAAAGATATCGTTAATCTTCTACGCTATGGCTGGCGGCTGCGGCGTGTGTGGATGTTCACAGCCAGTGCACGAACCTCCGCTCGCTTTGCCCGCACCATCATTGGCGGCTTCTGGCTTGGCATTTCCAATCTCTTTTCGATTGCCGTTCTGGCGATCGTCTACGGCACCGTCTTTCGTGTGTCCGATTTTCGTTCTTACGTTGTTTATCTCGGCCTCGGCCTGGTTATCTGGAACTCCATGGCGGCTGCCATCACCAGTGCGCCATCCCTGTTGGAGCAAAATGCCGTTCACATCAAAAACAGCAATCTAAATCCAATTTTCTACGCCCTGGAGGAGTGGGCCTTCCAGCTGCAAACTTTTTTCCAATCCTTTCTGCTTGTCGTTGCTTGCCTGGGATTCTTCCAGCCCTCACTACTACTGCATGCCCTCACAAGCATGTGGCTTCCTTTGCTAAATCTGCTCATTTTCCTGTTCTGGGCACCGCTGATAGTGTGCCTTCTTGGCACCCGCTTTCGGGACCTGTACCAGCTGATCCCAATCGCTCTGCAACTGATTTTCTTGCTGTCCCCCATCCTCTACAAAAAGGAGAGTCTCGGTGCGCTTGCCTGGGCGGCTGATTTTAACCCCATGTACAGAGTACTCAGCCCATTACGCCATTCCCTTCTGCAGGGTCAGGTGCCCTGGGGACAGGTTGTTGTGATGGCACTTCTCAATGCAGTTGGTGTGGTGTTTGGCTGCTGGCTACTCAATAAAGAGCGGCGAAACCTTCCATTTTTGGTGTAAGCAAGCCTGGATCGGCGCGAGTCGACAGCCAAGCGCCTGCTCCAGACGCGACCGCTACGTACTGCTGCCAAGCTGGCCGCCATCCAGGCCCTCTGGAGCCAGACCTGAGCCTGGGGCTTGGGCCCTGAAGAATGCTAGGATCAATATGAACATAATTGATATTCATGAGCGGAAGCCGCACGCGTGACAAGGTAGCTGCATGGGTCCTTGGTGTCGGCATGCGCATCTTCACCAAGGAGGAGCTTCGGATTGCATGGCGAAAGCTGGAAAATCCGGCTCTGCCCATTGCGGGAAAGATGCAATATATCGCTTACACCTCGTTGTTGATGGCCGACAAGACAGGAGTCATCCAGCCATTGGTCAGCACGCTGAGGCGGCGAAGCTTGGCGTCGATGCAAGAAACCATCGTCTACGACGAACTACATCTTGATGCCAGACTCAACCGCATCTACGATCTGCCCTCCGTCATCCTGAATCCGGAAAGGCCTCGAACGATCAACATCCTGGTTCCCGCCTTCGACTTCAATTCGATATCGGCAGGCTTCTTTGGCGTATTCCAAACGGCTCTTTTCGCAAGCAAAGCCACTCCCTACAAGGTCCGACTGGTTCTGTTTGACAACTTCTTTTTTGATCTCCAGAAAGCACGGGAGAAAATCAAGCGCTATCCAGGCATGCAGACTTTATTTGATGATCTTGAGGTGGATTACATTGGCGACCGGAGTCATCCACTCGAGGTTTCTGCGGAGGACACGTGCCTGGCCACCGTTTGGTATTCCGCATTTTTTGCCCACAAGATCATGGCGACGATCAATACCGCCAAGCCATTCCTTTACCTGATTCAGGATTGCGAAACAAACTTCTATCCTGGCAGCAGCTCTTCCGTTGTAGCGAATCAAAGCTACCGCTTCAACTACAGCGCCTTGTTTTCCAGCAAGTCACTGCAAGACTTCTTTGTCAACAACGACATTGGCGGCATTGTGGCCCGAGGAGTTGAGTACATGCACTTTAACAACGCCTGTGCGGCCAACGTGATGGAAGAGGAGCGATTCATGCAGATTCATCAGAGCAAGCCAAAGCGCAGGCTGGTCTTCTATTCGCGTCCGGTTGTGGACCGAAATATGTTTGAACTCACGGCCAAGGCCATCCTGACTGCATTCCGAACGGGCCTCTTCTCCACCGATCATTGGGAATGCATCGGCATGGGCCTCGGCGAATGCACGTTGCGCCTGAACGAGGAAGAATATTCCGTATGCATGCCCCGAATGAGTCTCGAAGAATACATTGAGTCCGTGGCCAGTTTCGACGTCTGCCTCACCTTGATGGCATCTCCCCATCCAAGTTTGATCCCCATGGATCTTGCGGGTTCGGGTGCCGTTGTTGTCACCAATACGTTTGCCACAAAAACAGAGGCCTATCTGCGTAGCCTCTCCGACAACATCATTCCTGCTGACCCAACCCTGGAAGGATTGCTTGCCGCTCTCGAACGGGCCAAAGAAGCCAGCCTCGACCTCCCAGCTCGTTACAAAGCCGCTGCCGACATGCGCTATCCACGAAACTGGGACGAAACATTTACGGAGGAGCATCGGCAGTTTCTTCTCACTCACTGCTGAGGCCCAAGATCATGGACGATTCGAGTTTGATCAGCCTTGTCGAGATTGGCACGCGGTTCAACTGCGACAAGTTCACCCGTCATCATTTTGGCGCTGCCTACGAGAGGCATTTTTGCCAGCTGCGGCACGAACCCCTTCGCATTCTGGAGATCGGCATTGGCGGGGAAGATTTTGAAGATGGGGGTACATCCCTCAAAACCTGGGAAGAATATTTTCACCAGGCCCTCGTCTTTGGCATCGACATATACGACAAATCATTTCTGAATACGGCACGCATCAAAACCATGGTCTGCGACCAGGGCAACCAAGAACAGTTGATTCAACTCTCCGCCGAGCACGGCCCCTTCGACATCATCATTGACGATGGTTCGCACATCAACATCAAAACACTTCAATCCCTGTTTGCCCTGTTTCAATGCCTAAAGCCGGGAGGACTTTACATCGTCGAAGACGTTCAAACGGCCTATTGGCCCCAGTATGGCGGCTCGTCCCTGATGGGTGGCTTCAAGGAAACCACCATGACCTGGCTGAAAACAATGATGGATTGCGTCAATGCCGCCGAAATTCTCTGGCCCAACCATCCGGCCCTTCGCAGCGGTTTTTCCGTGGAAGAGCTCCACGCCTATCACAACATCACCTTCCTCAAAAAGGCGGTTCAGCCTGCCGTCAGCGCGGTGCTGACCGAGGAACTGCGGCGCGAGTGGCTCCGCATCGACATGGTCCAACACGCCAGCAATGAAAGCACAGCTGACCTGCTCAACAATCACCCCTCCTTGCTGAGCGCCATGGCCAATTTTGTGGCCAGCTTGGAGCAGGCGCAACAAGCCCGGATCTCAGATGGTGGATCTCCATCGCCCGACCCTTCCACCCTGGGCCATGGTTGATGCCTGCATGGGTGGGTAGGGGCCCTGTTCGCAACGCTTGCACGCCTGGCTTCCGGCAGACGGCTGCGCTGGCAGGGCGCCCCTTGCCCAGGATCTCGACCCGGGGCGAACGGCCCCAGACTGCCGGTCGGAGATCGGGACAATCCAGGGGGATCGGGCCCTGGGGGGCGGGGCTGCCTCGATAATCGGGTTCGTGTCGCATGACGCCGGGGATGGCCCTGCTGGTTCAGAAATACGGGGGCACCTCCGTCGCCGATGTCCCCCGCATCCAGGCGGTTGCCCGCCGCATCGCCACCTGCAGGGAGCAGGGCCACGAGCTGGTGATCGTGGTGTCCGCCATGGGCCACACCACCGATGAACTCACCGGCCTGGCGCGGGCGATTACCGCCAGCCCGCCCCGCCGGGAGATGGACATGCTGCTGGCCACGGGCGAGCAGGTCTCGATCGCGCTGCTGTCGATGGCGCTGCCTGCCCTCGGCGTACCGGCGGTGTCGATGACCGGCACCCAGGCGGGGATCGTCACCGAATCAGCCCATGGCCGGGCCCGAATCCTGGAGGTGCGCACCGAGCGGGTGCAGCGGCTGCTCGATGACGGGCAGGTGGTGGTGGTGGCCGGTTTCCAGGGCACCAGCAGCGGCGCCGCCGGCACCCCCGAGATCACCACGCTGGGACGCGGTGGCTCGGATACCTCGGCCGTGGCCCTGGCTGCCGCCCTCGGGGCGGACGCCTGCGAGATCTACACCGATGTGCCCGGCGTGCTCACCACCGATCCCCGCAAGGTGCCAGACGCCCAGCTGATGGCTTCGGTGAGCTGCGACGAGATGCTCGAGCTGGCCAGCCTGGGCGCTGCCGTGCTGCACCCACGGGCGGTGGAGATTGCCCGCAACTACGGCGTCCCCCTGGTGGTGCGCTCCAGCTGGACAGACGATCCGGGCACCCAGCTCACCAGTGGCGCGCCACGGCCGATCGGCACGGAGGGGCTCGAGCTCGGTCGGCCGGTGGACGGGGCCGAGCTGGAGCTGCAGCAGGCGGTGCTGGCCCTGGCGCATGTGCCCGACCGACCAGGGATCGCCGCGCTGCTGTTCGAGGGCCTCGGCGCCGGCGGCCTCAACGTTGATCTGATCGTGCAGGCCAGCCACGAGGGGGGCAGCAACGACATTGCCTTCACCGTGGCCGAGGCCGACCTGGAGCCGGCCCGGCGGATCTGCCGCGACCTGCTGACCTCCCTCGGCGCCGAGGGGGCCGTACTGAGCACCGAGGCCGATATGGCCAAGATCAGCATCGGCGGCGCGGGCATCATGGGGCGCCCCGGGGTGGCCGCCCGCCTGTTCGACACCCTGGCCCGGCTCGGCATCAACCTGCGCCTGATCGCCACCAGCGAGGTGAAGGTGAGCTGCGTGGTAGCCGGCAGCCAGGGGGCCAAGGCCCTGCGGGCGGCGGCGGCGGCCTTCGAACTGGGCGACCATCAGCTGCGTCAGGATCCCCCCCCTTGCCACCGCGACGCACCGGCGGTGCGCGGAGTGGCGCTCGACCGGGAGCAGGCCCAGGTGGTGGTGCGGCGCGTGCCCGACCGTCCCGGGGCGGCGGCCGCCATCTGCCGGGCCCTGGCCGACGCAAGCATCAGCCTCGACGCGATCGTGCAGTCGGAGCGCACCCACGTTGAGGCCGACGGGCTGAGCCGGGACATGAGCTTCACCCTCAAGCGCGACGAATTTCCCGCGGCCGAGCAAGCCCTTTCACCGCTCCTGCGCCAGTGGGGCGAGGCGCGCCTGGAGGCGGGGCCGGCGATCGCGCGGGTGAGCGCCGTAGGGGCGGGGATGGCCTGCACCGCCGGCACGGCGGCCCGCATGTTCCGCGCCCTGGCCGATGCGGGCATCAACATCGAATTGATCGCCACCAGCGAGATCCGCACCAGCTGCGTGGTGGCCGAGGCGGATGGGGTTCGGGCGCTGCAGGCGGTACACGCCGCCTTCCATCTGGGGGGCAACCAGCAGCACCGGGTCGAGGGAACGGAGGCTCCGGCATGAGCGGGGCCCGGCCGCTGCGGGTACGGGTCGCCATCCCCCATTTCTTCCAGGAGCGTCCCGGCGAAAGCCCCTATGGCTCCAGCCACCACGGGGCCCGTGCCGCCCGGAGCCTGGCCCTGGGCCGCTGCCTTTCCGCCCTGCTCGACCTGCAGCGCGGCGCCCGCGACCTGCGCCTCCACATCAGCGGCCGAAGGATCGAACACCTGCCCGCCCAGCCCCCCGCCGGCGCGGTGCTGGACCGCCCCCTGGAGCTGCAGATCGCCCTTTGCACCGATGGCGAACACCAGCTCAACGAGGTGCTGGAGCTCTTCGCCGGCCGCATCGAGGTGCACAGCCTGGCGGTCGACGACCCCCGCACCCTGGCCCTGCGCACCCGCGACCGGCTGATCCAGGAGGGGGAGATCGCCGACCTCACCCTCTACCTCGAGGACGACCTGGTGATCGCCGACCCGTTGTTTCTCGACAAGCAGGCCTGGTTTCTGGCCCAAACCGAGAGCCGGATGGTGTTGATGCCACATCGTTACGAGCGGGTCGATCGGGGCGGGGCCGGGGTGCTGCTGATCGACGGGCCCCTGCGGGACGATGTCCTCCAGCGCTTCCGCGCCCCCACGGCAGAGCGGGTCATCGGCTCCTTCGCCAGCGGCCCGCCGATCCATTTCGAGGTACCGTCCAACCCCCACGCCGGCTGCTTCTGCCTCAGTCGCCCCCAGGTGGAGCGGCTGCGTGATCTGCCACTGGCCCAGGAGGGCTTCATTGGCCCCCTCGAAACAGCGGCCACCCTGACGGTGCTGCAACACCTGGAGGTGCTCAAGCCCGCGCTGCCCCACTGGCGTTTCCTGGCCGTAGAACACGCCCATGCCGCCTTCGTGGGCTACCTCGAACGGTTCCCGATCGGCCCGCTGTCGCTCACGCTTTCCCCACCAGCTTCTGGCGCAGCGATTTGATGCGATCGCGCAGGTTGGCCGCCTCCTCAAACTCCAGGTTCTTCGCGGCTGCCTTCATGCGCTCCTCCAGCTGGGTGATCAACTCAGGCAGGGCATCGAGGGGCACGTCATCGTGGCGGACCTGCTCCCCAGCCCCATCGGGCTGATCCTCGCTGAGCCGCCGCGACACCTCCAGGAAGGACAGGATCGAGTTGCCGGCGCGCTTGCCGGCGGGGGTTGGGGTGATGCCGTGCTTCTCGTTGTAAGCCTGCTGGATGACCCGGCGCCGCTCCGTCTCACTGATGGCGCGGGCCATCGAATCGGTGAGGTTGTCGGCGTAGAGCAGGGCCACCCCCTCCACGTGGCGGGCCGCCCGTCCGATCGTCTGGATCAGGGAGCGCTCAGCCCGCAGGAAACCCTCCTTATCGGCATCGAGGATCGCCACCAGGGAAACCTCCGGCAGATCCAGGCCCTCCCGCAGCAGGTTCACACCCACCAGAACGTCGTAGACACCATTGCGCAGATCCTGGATCAGCTCGATCCGCTCGATCGAATGGATCTCGGAGTGGAGGTAGCGCACCCGCACCCCATTTTCGGCCAGATAATCGGAGAGGTCCTCGGCCATGCGTTTGGTGAGGGTGGTCACCAGCACGCGCTCGGCCTTGTCGGCCCGCAGCCGGATCTCGCCGAGAAGGTCGTCCACCTGACCTTCGCTCGGTCGCACCTCCACGATCGGGTCGAGAACGCCGGTGGGGCGGATCACCTGCTCCACCACCTGCCCCTCGCTGCGGCCCATCTCCCAGGTGCCGGGCGTGGCACTCACGAAGATGGTCTGATTGGCCTTGCTCCAGAACTCCTCGGCCTTCAGGGGCCGGTTATCGGCGGCAGAGGGCAGGCGGAAGCCGTGCTCGATCAGCACCTGCTTGCGGCTCTGGTCGCCGTTGTACATCGCCTGCAGCTGCGAGCAGGTGACATGGCTCTCATCCACCACCAGCAGCCAATCGCGGGGGAAGTAATCGATGAGGCATTCCGGCGGCGTACCCGCCTGGCGCCCAGCCAGGTGGCGTGCATAGTTTTCGACGCCGTTGCAATACCCCACCTGTTCGAGCATCTCGAGGTCGTAGGTGGTGCGCTGCTCCAGCCGCTGGGCCTCCAGCAGGCGCCCTTGGCCATTGAGTTCGTCAAGCCGATCCCGCAGCTCCTGGCGGATGGCGCGGATGGCGCTCTCGAGCCGATCCTTGGGGGTAACGAAGTGCTTGGCGGGATAGATATTGATGGTTTCGAGGCTCTGCAGGATCTCGCCCGTGGTGGGGTCCACATAGCGGATCGCCTCCACCTCATCGCCAAAAAGCTCGACGCGCACCAGCCGGTCTTCATAGGCGGGACCGATTTCGAGCACATCGCCGCGCACACGAAAGCGGCCCCGGCTGATCTCCACGTCATTGCGGCTGTACTGGTTATTGACCAGACCGCGCAGGGAGGCGCGCAGATCGAGCGTGTCGCCCACCTGGAAACGCACCGCGGCTTTGAGATATTCCGAAGGGATACCCAAACCGTAGATGCAACTGATCGAGGCCACCACGATCACATCGCGCCGCTCGAACAGCGAGCGGGTGGCGGAGTGGCGCAGCATGTCGATCTCCTCATTGATCGAGGCGGTCTTGGCGATGTAGGTATCCGAGACCGGCACATAGGCCTCGGGCTGATAGTAGTCGTAATAAGAGATAAAATATTCGACGGCGTTGTTGGGGAAGAACTCGCGCAGTTCGTTGCAGAGCTGGGCCGCCAGCGTTTTGTTA
>JBKDOZ010000110.1:0-2923 GCA_046342735.1 Synechococcaceae cyanobacterium | reverse complement strand
GCGCCAGAGCTGCAGCCACACCATGGTGGGCGGCCTGCCCACCACCACCGGATCCGCCCTGGCCAAGCTCTGCTGTGACATCCTGCTGGCCGATGGACCGGCGGCCTGCGCAGCGGTGGAAGCCGGTGTGCCAACCCCTGCGTTGGAGCGGGTGGTGGAGGCCAACAACCTGCTCTCTGGCCTGGGCTTTGAGAGTGGTGGCCTGGCGGTGGCCCATGCCGTGCACAACGGCATCACCGAGATTCCCGGCAGCCACGATTTCATCCACGGCGAGAAGGTGGCGTTCGGGTTGCTCACCCAGCTGGTGCTCGAAGGCCAACCGCAAACGGAAATCAACGAGATCCTGCGCTACCAAAAAGCCGTGGGACTGCCGATCACCCTCGCCCAGGTAGGGGTCGAAGCCCACAACGACGACCAGCTGCAACGCATCGCCGCCCGCACCGTTATCCCCGGTGAATCGAGCCACAACGAACCCTTCCCCGTGACCGCCGAAGCGGTGGTGGCAGCGCTCAGGGCGGCCGACCAGCTGGGACGGGCGTTGGGGTGAGGCCAGAGTCTGCCCCCGCAGGCCCGGGCCGGCGCGGCAGCACAATGGCCCTAGCCCACCGCCCGCCCCAAGCCGATGGTCGTCGACCGCCCCGTCTCCGCCGTGATGAGCACCCCGGTGCTGTCGGTGCGCCGCGACACCCCCCTGCAGGAGGCCGTGCAGTGCCTCAGCGACCACCACATCAGCGGTTTGCCCGTGGTGGGGGACGCGGGCGAGCTGGTGGGGGAGCTCACCGAGCAGGCCCTGATGGTGCGCGAGAGCGGCTTCGATGCCGGCCCCTACGTGATGCTGCTCGACGCCGTGATCTACCTGCGCAACCCGCTGCAGTGGGAGAAACAGGTGCACCAGGTTCTGGGCAACACCGTGGGCGAGGTGATGGGCGACCATCCCCACACCTGCACCGCCGACACCACCCTGCCGGCGGCGGCCAAGCTGCTGCACGAAAGCAAGGTGCAACGCCTGTTCGTGCTCGATGACGAGCGCCGGCCCGTGGGCGTGCTCACCCGCGGTGACGTGGTGCGGGCCCTCGCCGCGGCCGGCTGAGGGGCCGCCCCACCTCCCCCCACGCCAGCACCTGCCCCTCCGCCACCAGCCACAGCTGCTCGTGGGCCTCGCAGGGGTGTCCGCCGGTGAGTTCGCCGAAGGAGGGCAGGGTGAGCCGCTCGGCCTGGGGGTCGTAGGCGAAGCAGGGCAGCCGCAGCCGCTCCGCCCCCGCCCCCACCACCGCCACCGGATGGCGGTGCCCACATACGTTCAACCGTCCGGGGTGGTCCTCCGGTCCGTGGCTCAGCCACAGCGCCCCCAGGGCCAGGGAGGGCTCCGCCGGCAGCGCCTCGATCCAGCTGCCCCGCTCGTGGTTGCCCCCCACCAGCCGCAGCGGTGCCCCCAACAACTCCGGCAGGGCCCGCAACTTCTCTCGCAATTCGCCGGTGAGCCCCAGGCGGCTGTGGATCAGGTCGCCGAGCACCAGCACCTGGGCCGGTCGCCAGTGGGCCGCCAGCGTCAGCAGGGTGTTGAGGGTGCCGGCGTCGCCGTCGCTGGGGAGGGGGATGCCGTGGGCCTGGAACGTTTCCGCCTTGCCCAGGTGGAGGTCGGCCAGCAGCAGGGTGCGGCTCCCCTCCAGCCAAACCGCCCGCTGGGGCAGCAGCCGCAGCCGCTCCGGCCCCCAGGGGAAAAGCGCGCCCTCCCCGCCCCGGCCCTGCCCGCCAACTCCCTCCCCGCTCACGCCTTGCCCATCGCCGCCAGGTAGGCGGGCCGGGCCGAGGTGGCGGTGATGGCGGCCTCCAGCGTGGGCCAGCCGCTCAGATCCAGGTCGCGGCAGAACATCGGCAGGTACGCCAGGTAGGCCTGGAGGGCGCAATCGGCGACGCCCCAGCCCGGATCGCCCCACGCCCCCGCCAGCAGCGGGCCCGTGCCGATCTGGCCCTCGAGGGTGTCGAGCAGGCGGCGCAGCTCCTCGGGCTTGCTCGCCGCCACGAACATCGCCGGGCCGAGGGTGGCGTTGGCAAACAGGATCCACTGGGCCGCCAGGGAGCGGCGGGCGGTGCCGCCCTCGCCTTCGAACTCCCGGCCGTGGTGCTCGGCCAGGTGCAGCAGGATCGCGCCGCTCTCGAACAGCTTCAGCGGCCCCCCGTCCGCTCCGCTGAGGCTGTCATCCACCAGGGCCGGCACCTTGCCGAAGGGGTTGATGGTGGTGAAGGGCTCCTGGCGGTGCTCGCCCGCCGCCATGTCGAGGATGGAGAAGGTGTAAGGGATGCCCTTCTCGCCCAGGTACCAGCGCACCATCGAGGCGCGGCTGTGGGCGCTGCCGTAGAGGGTGAGGGTCATCGGGGGGCTGCGGGGAGATTCCATCATCGGCGGCCAGGCGGGCGGCGGCGATCCCTGCCCAGCCGGCGCGCAGAATCCAGGGGTGCGCCTCGCCCCCGATGGACCACGCCCATCCCGCCGCCGAGCTGCCGCAGGCCGCCTGCCTGTTGCGGCTGGCCCCCTACCTGGTGGGCCGCTCCCGCCGCGGCGTGGTGGGCTCCAGCCGCTATGCCCAGGCCCTGCGCCGCGCCATCCGCGAAGCCTCCACCGATCCCGGTCGGCGGCCGGTGCTGATCAGCGGTGAGCCGGGGCTGGAGAAGGACAACCTGGCCGCCCGGATCCACTTCGGCTCCCCCGATCGCCGCCAGCTGCTGGTGCGGGTCAACTGCGCCACCCTGCGACCCGATGGGGCCGAGCTGTTCGGGGGCAGCGCCGAGGGGCCCTCCCTGCTCGCCTGCCTGGGGGAGGGGGGCCTGCTGCTCGACCAGATCGATCGGGCCGATCCGGCCCTGCGCGAACCGCTGCGGCTGCTGGTGGCGAGCGGCCGCTGGCTCGATGGCCAGGGGCGGG
>JBKDOZ010000109.1:0-3901 GCA_046342735.1 Synechococcaceae cyanobacterium | reverse complement strand
GTTCCGCTCGGGCCGCGCGCCGGCGGCCCTTCCCATGCTGCGGCCCTCGCGCCAGGGCTGCGCGAGCTGGCCGCCAACCAGCCGCCTTTCCCCCTCCAGGGCACCCAGGCCAGGGCCCACGGCCAGCCCTGGCGCGGGGTCGCCGGCTGTGGCGGTCCTCCGTCCCGCTCCCCATGGCCCCAGTCCTTTCCTCTGAGCTTCCGCCCGTTCAGGTGCTGCTCGATCTGCAGCAGCAGCGCATTCGTTGGCGGGTGCTGTTGGTGCCCCGGCCGGATGATCTGCCGCTTGTGCTCATCGAAAAGATCGGCAAGGGCGGGCGGGTTCTGCACCAGCGCCGGGCGTTCTGGAGCCGGCTCCATCCGGTGGATTTCATCCATCCCCGCCGGCAGGTGTCCGGTGGCTCCATTCCCCGCTGCCTGGTGGAGCGGATCGAGGCGCTGTTGCGCGGGGCTCCGTTGCCTCGGCGGCGGCGGGAGTGGGGGCAGGTGCATGGGCGATTGGTGCGGGCACGGTGAGGGGCCTGGGGGGCCTGCCCCCCCCTTATCGCGTCCGCCTGGTGCCTGTGGCGCAGCAGTGGTTCAGGGCTCGTTCAGCAGGCTCAGCGAACCATCACCTGAAGGCGGATACCCCCAGTCGCATCCAAGCCCGCACCGCATCCGATCGGCTCCGGTAGGGGCACCAGTCGTCCTCTGCGATGCGGCGCCGCAGATTGGCCGCCACACACTGGGCGACGCCAAAATCACTGGGCCTTGCCAATCGTAGCTTTGTGTCATTGATTACCACGTCAGCGGACATTGCCGGTTTCAACTGCGAGGGCAGACGCAATAAACGCCTGCCTATGTATTGCCGTATACCAAACATGGAGGAGAGGCGGCGATCATGAGCCATGCACTGATAAAGGGGTTTCGGTAGTATTTACTACGGCAGAACTCCGGCACGTCACGTCTTATGAATAGAGTTTGCAACCCCTATCAAAATGAAACGCACGAGACTGCATAGTGTAGCGGTTGCTGCCTTTGCACTCGCATTGACTGGCGCAGAACTCACCTTCCCTTCTGTCGCCGCGAGTTTCTCCCTTCAAGAAGCTTCGATTTCAAGCATCAACGAAGCATTCAATAGCGGGGCAATCACAGCCAAGAAATTGGTCCAGCTTTATTTAAACAGAATCAATGCCTACGATGCTCCTGGCGGCCCAAATATAAATTCAGTTATATCTTTGAATCCCAATGCACTATCCGAAGCCGCCGCTCTTGATGTCGAACGAGCGTCCACGGGTGCACGAAGTCGCTTGCATGGCATACCAATACTATTGAAAGACAACATCGATACTTTCGATCTGCCGACCACCGGGGGATCGGTAGCTCTGCGAGGATCGGTTCCGTCTGATGATGCGTTCGTTGTGAAACAACTGCGCGATGCCGGTGCGATCATTCTTGGAAAGACCAATCTCGACGAATGGGCTCACGGCGGCGCGCCCGGCGGGGGTTATAGCTCAATCGCCGGACAAACCCGTAACCCGTATAATTTGAATCGCGGCCCGGCTGGCTCGAGCGCGGGAACAGGGGCTGCTATCAGTGCTAATTTTGCCGTCTTCGGGCTGGGTTCGGATACCGGTGGCTCGATCCGAGGCCCAGCCGCATCCAACGGACTGGTCGGTGTTAAACCGACACTGGGCCTGACCAGTCGTGACGGCATTATTCCCTTCTCCCTCACCCTTGATGTGGCGGGACCGTTGACGCGAAATGTTACGGATGCGGCTATCGCCCTCGGCTTCATGACTGGGATCGATCCGAGCGATCCCGCCACCGCTGGAAGCGCGGGGCAATTCTTTAAAGATTATACACCATTTTTAACCCCTAACGCCCTACAGGGAGCGCGGATCGGGGTAGCGCGCCAATTCTTCGGAGGAAATACCGACATCGATGGCGCGATCGAGTCCGCGATCACGACCCTCCGCAATTTGGGGGCTGAGATTGTTGATTCGATTGCTTTCCCCTCGACGGTGTTGAACACCCGCGCCAGTATCTACAGCACCATTTCTGATACCGAGTTCAAGGCACAACTCGCAGATTATCTGGCCACGTTACCCGGAACCACCTTCCCGAAAACTCTTTCGGACGTGATCTCGATCAGTCAGTCTTCCGATGTGGTGAACTCCCCTTTTCCGGTTAACCCGCAGGTTCTAGCAAGACTCTTACAGGCCGAGGTAAGAGGTCCAGCCACGAGTGCGAACCCAGAATATGCGAATGCACTCGCGGGCAGGGCGACGATCGAGACGCTTATCCTCGCCCTTTTCGACGACAATGACCTCGACGCGATCGTTTATCCCACATCCCGGTGTCCGGCAGCTCCCCTCGGTGGCATCGTCGATCCGACCTACGTTTGTAGTTCCGGGCCATCTCCCACCAATATTGCCAACCTCACCGGTTTTCCGGATGTTCAGGTTCCGGCAGGTTTCACCACTGATGGTTTACCGATCGCTCTTTCTTTCTTCGGCCGCGCCTACAGTGAGCCAGAGTTACTAGGATATGCTTACGCGTTCGAGCAGACCACAAATTTGCGCCGTCCCTCCCCTCTGCTCCCACCTCTGGCTGGGGAAAATGTGTATGTTCCCGGGCCCCTACCGATTTTCGGGGCTGGGGTCGCTTTTTCATTCACCCGCCGCATGAGGAAGCGTATTCGTTCAGAAGCCGTGACGGCTAAGAGTGAACATCTGCCCTGCTGAAGCCTTGATAGCGGCTCCATTCCCTGTTGCACCTCAAACAGAGAATGCACGCAATGTTCTCTTCCTCACCTTCTCTACATCAGAAACTGACTGTCTTTCAACTCCTGCCGTCGACAGAGTTCATGCAATTCCTGAGCCGCTCAGCGGCGGCGGGAGTCGGGGTAGGTGCAGGTGCGCATGGTGCGGGCACGGTGAGGGGCCAAGGAGGCCGCTGGCCCCCTTGAACCGGACCCTGTCCGGGACCTCTCCCACCAACTCTCGGGTTCCCCACCCATGGCTCCGCCCAGGGCCTCCCACTCTGCGGGGCGGCATCAAGGATCGGGCCAGGCCCGCTAACGCGGGTCCTTGACCCCGCCCCGCCGCTGGGGAGGGTCCTGCGCTGCGCCTTCTATGGCCTCCTCGCTCGTCACTCCCACGTTCACCCTCACGCCCATGCCCATCGCCGCCTCTGGGTTAAGGGCTCCAGCAGCTGGTTTCTGCTCTCGCTCAGTGAGGCCTGTTGTGCCCACTCCCTCCACCGGCTCGGGGAGCTGGTGGATCAGGAGCTCTTTGATCGGCAGGCTGCCGCTCCGCCGGTGGCGCTCGATCCGGAGATCGAGAAGTTGCTGCCCTATTGAGGGCGCTTGGGGGCCAGAGGCCCCCTTTTTTTGGGCGGTGCGGGGTAGCAGGCGAGAGGTACCTTGTCGGCAGATTTCCGCGCCCCCTTGAACACCGACCGCTGGTTCTACGGCGTGTTCCAGTCGGCACCCGATCTGATCCGCTGGTTGGCGGGACCGGACGACCGCAGCTTGGCCGATCAGCCCGTTCCCACGGACCTTGATCGCCAGTACCGCTTCCTGGCCCCGGAGCTCAAGGCCGGTAGCCATCGCCTTGATGGTGTGCTCTGGCCCCTCGCCAGTGATGCCGGCACACCTGAGCTGCCCGTGGTGCTGTTGGAGGTGCAGATGCGCGCCGATCCCGGTTTCCACCACCGCCTGGCGGCCCAGACCTATCGCTTCCTGCAGCTCCATCCGGCCATCGAGCACTGGCGGGTGGTGGTGATCACGCCGCACCAACGCCTCAATCTCGGTCCTGTGACGCCGCTGCGGGGGTTTCTGGAGACGGTGCACTGGGTCAGCCTCGATGCCCTCGCCCAACTGTCCAACCTCGATGCCGCCATCGATCTGCTCACCCTTC
>JBKDOZ010000108.1:0-7211 GCA_046342735.1 Synechococcaceae cyanobacterium | reverse complement strand
CAACAGACATCAACAATTTAATTCTCGACTGAGCAATCCCGCGTCTTTTATAAAAAAACGGAGGGAGGGGTCGCCCGTACCGGTGTGGCCCGTTGAGCTCCCTAAGGTCTGACCGCCCTTCGGGCAGATCGATGTCTTCCCCCGCCGCTCCCCCCTTCCAGCCCCGTCCCCGCGCGCAAGACCGCCTCGCGGCGGTGGTCGAATCTGGTGCCCGCACTGCGGTGGTCCAGGGCGCCGTTCTCGCCCGCTCCGCGTTCCGTGGTTTGCGCAGCGGTCTGCAGCTGCTGCGCGAGGACGGTGGCGCCATGGCCTCGCGCGGGGAGGCCCGCCGGGCCCATCTGCTGGCGGAGCTGGAGGAGGCCCAACGCCTCGGTCGTTGGCATACGGCGGAGGATCAGGCCCTGGTGCGCGAGCACGAGGCGCGGCTAGCGGCGGAGGCCCGTGCGGCAACCCTGCGTGGGGCTGGCCGCAGGGGGTCGGTGGCGTTGCTGGTGATCGCCTGGTTTGTGCCGCTGCTCTGGCCCCTGGCCATCGCGGGCTCCTTTCTGGCCTTTCCCCGCACCAGCCGCCGTCTGCTGGTGGGATTGGTCGCTCTCGGTGCCGCCTCCGCCCTGGCGTTGACGCTGCTGCTCGGCCAGGTGCTGCGCGGAGATGGGGAGCCGCCGGTGGCGCCCTTGCCCCCCGCCAGCTGGGGCACAACGGCCACTCCGGGGGCGGGGGAGCGCCTCGCGGATCGCCTCGAGCGAGAGGCCGACTACTGGGAGTACGTGGCGCCTGCGCAGGAGGGGCCGGGGATGTTGCGCAAGGGGGTGTTCCGCACCTGGGAGGGTCGGCCGGTGATGGTGATTCCCCGGGCCTCCTGGCAGGCCCTCTCCCCCGGCGAGCGGCGCGCCCTTGCCGATCACCTGCGCCTGGAGAGGGGCGTGGAGGCCATTTATGTGGGCAGGCTGATGCCCTCCACCCGTTTCCAGGGCCAGGCGATCGCGGTGGAGCAGCGGGTCTGGCCCTGACTCCCCCGGCCCGCTGGTGCGGGAAGGGGGCTCAGCCAATCAGCAGCCGGTAGGCGGCATCGATGCGGCGGAAGGTGTCCACCTCGCCGCCCACGTCGGGATGGTGGCGTTTGACCAGGCGACGGTGGGCCGCCTTCACCTCCTGCAGGGTGGCCCCAGCTCCGAGGCCCAGGATCGCCAGGGCTTTGGCGCGGCTGTCAGGGCGGGAGCGGCTGGGGCCTTGATGCCGCTTGCGTTCTTGGGGCTCCCGCTGCTGGTTCTCACGATGCTGGCGGGCATCGAGCTCCTCGAGGTCGGCCAGCAGATCGGCCACCACGCGCCGCGGATCGGCGCTCAGCCACTCGGGCGCGCGGGGCCCGTAGCGGGCGAAGGCGGCCCGCACCACCTGCTTCCCCTTACCGGTGTGCGAGCGCAACGCCCGGCGCAGATCGCTGCCCAGCCCGGCGACGCGGCGGTCGAGATCATCCTCCAGGTCACCGCTGGCCTCCGGAGCGCGCAGGGCGTCGATCAGGCGGCGTAGGCCTTCCACCCGCAGGCGGCTCCAGCCGTTCTGGCGAGCCAGGTCCTCCATCCACTCGCGGGTCTGCTCGCTGGTGATGCTGGGTGCCGTGCCGGTCGTGACGCGCCAGCCGGCGCCGGTGACGCCATCAAGGCGACCGCGGGCGCGCAGGCGGCGCAGCTCCTCCCGCAGGGCCGCCACCTCCTGGCGCAGGGCCTGGTTCTCCAGCAGCAGCGCATCGAGGTTGCGGGTGACCCGCTCCGGCTCCATCGCAGGGCCCGCCCGCGCTCAGCCCAGCAGCCAGCGCAGCATCAGCGCCAGCTGGCCCACAATGCCTTGCCCCGTCAGCCCTTCCCCCAGCAGCGCCGCCAGGAACCCGAGCATGGCCACCCGGCCGTTGAGGCGCTCCACCCCCTGCAGAGCCTGCACATTCCAGGGGCGGGCGGTGGTGAGGCCCTCGCCGAAGCGCTCGCTGGGTTCGTACTGGAAGGCCGGCTTCTGATTCATGGAGGCGGGGCTGACGCGGTAGGCGGCAGGCTAGGTCTGCCTTCCCCCTGGCAGCGGCCGCCGATGCCTGTCCCCCCGTCGTCCCCTGCCGATGTCGCCGCCCTAGGGCCCGACGACTGGCGGCGCATCCGCGATGCCCTGCTCTATCTCAGCCGCGACCTGCACCATCGCTCCTTCGCTGTGTCCGCCAGTCGCCGTGCGCTGCTCTGGCAGGAGATGGATCACTGCCTGGCCCTGGCGGAGCGGATCGGCGCCACCCTGGAAGCGAGTGCCGCCCTGGAGCCGGATCAGCCCCCCGCCCCCTGACGCCACTCTCCCGGCAGCGTCAGGCTGTCCAGGGCCTGGCGGCGCCGCAGGTTGGCGACGCCCCGGTAGCGCCGCTCCTGGGGATGGCGGCGCCACCAGGCGGCGGCCTCCTGGCGAAACTCCTCCCGGCGCAGGGACAACGGGGGATGGGAGGAGAAGTAATCGCGCAGCGGATCGGCCCTCGAGCTGCTGGTCCTGGAGCCCGTGCCTTCCTCGGCCCGCTGCAGCGAGGCGAATGCCTCGCCCACGGCGGCAGGGTCGTAGCGGCTGTTTGTCAGCAGGGTGAAGGCGTAGGCATCCGCCTCGTGTTCCTCCGCCTTGCTGAAGCTGTGGCGCACCAGCAGCCCCCGGGCCAGATCCGCCAGGGTGCCCAAGGTCTCGCTTCCTGTGCGCCGGCCCAGCAGCTGGAAGCGCACGGCATCGAAGCAATGCCCCAGCTCGATGTGGCCGATCTCATGGGCGAGCACCGCCACCACTTCCGCCTCCGATCCCAGGTCCCTGAGCAGCTCGTCGCTCACCAGAATCACGCCACCGGGCAGGGCCAGGGCGTTGGGGCCTCCGAGGGGCCCGGCGCGGAAGGCCCGGTACGCGAAGGGGCGGCGGGCGAAGGGGCGCAGGGCGGCCATCAGCCGGTCGAGGTAGGCCTGGTCGGCATCGCCGGCGGGGATCGCGGCCTCGAAACGGCGCCGGTATAGATCCCCCAGGTCGCGCTCCTCGACGCTGCCCACCGGCATGACCCGGCTGGCAAGGCGGTCCGCCAGCTTGACGGGGGCACCCAGGAGCTGGAAGGGGGTAGCCAGGGAGCTGCGCAGGGGGGTGGCCGGGCGTTCGCGGGCGAGCAGGAGCGCCAGAGCCGTGCCGACGGCGACCAGCAGGCCCAGAACCAGCGCCCGAAGTCCGGCCTGCCGCCTCTGCCTCCTCATCGGAAACGCTCCCGGAAGCGGGTGTAGAAGGCGTTCATCGCCAGCATGAGCAGGCCGACGCCGACGAACACCACCCCGCGCAGGGTGAGATCGGCCTGGGCCATGTCCACCGCCACCAGCCGCACCATGCAGGCCCCCGTGGCCACCAGCGCCACGGCCCGGAACTGGTTGTCCCGCAGCACGGCACTGAGGATGTAGATGGCGAAGGCCAGCAGCGCCCAGAGCAGGGTGAGCACGGCCCGGTCGTAGCGGCTGGCGAGATAGAGGGCAACCGCCAGGAACAGGGGGTAGCCGAGCCAGCGATGCGGCTGGCGCGCCACCGGGGTGCCGATCGTCGCCAGCAGGGGCAGCCCACCCGGGGCCCGCAGCGCCGCAGGTCGCAGCCAACGGGTGGCGGCCAGCAACAACAGCCCCTGCAGGCCGATGGCCAAAAGACCGATCGTCTGGGGCTGCTGCTGCCAGTGGGGCGAGGCGGTCTCGCCGGTGCTCAGCATCGCCACGGTGGCGGCGCTCGCCAGCCAGTACGTGAGCACCGCATAGACCTGCAGCCGCGGCCCGAACCAGCGCCCCATCGCTGGGGCCAGCAGCCCGAGGGCGAGCAGTGACCAGGCGACGGGCCGCCAGAGGGCGTCCACCTCGCTGAGGATGAGAACCCCGATCGCCAGCAGCGCCAACTCCAGGATCCAGGGGTGAACGGTGCTCCAGAGGTTCGCCTTGCCCAGCGCGGGACGGGGATGGAAGAACCACCAACCCAGGAGCACCGCCAGGGCGAACAGCTGGATCAGCAGCCGGGCCCGCAGCGACTGCCCCAGCAGCACCACGTAGGCCGGACTTTGGCTGATCACCAGCAGATAGCTGACGACGTAAGCGGCCAGATAGCCCAGCCCCAGGCCGAGCGTATGCAACGACTCCGGCCGCCGCAGCCGGTTGGCCGCCTCCAGGGCCACTAGGGAGAGAAGAAGCCAGACCACCCCCGGCAGCAGGGGGGAGACCGGTTGGAGCAGAAGGAAGGCAGCCAGGCCCAGGTCGAGGCCCAGGAGGTGCACCCCCACCAGCCGCAGGCGGGAGTGCCCGCCGCAGGCGATCGTCAGAACCGCCAGGCCGGAGAGCGCGAGCAGGGGCGGCAGGGCCTCCAGGCCCCGCTGGCCCTGCAGCAGCAGGCGCAGCATCTCCAGGAGATGGGTGGCGAGCACCGTTGCCGTCACCCCCGCCAGCAGTCCGGGGGGGTGAAAGCGCCGGGCCGTGAGCAGCAGCGCCCCAAGGGAGAGGACGCTCAGCGGAGGCTGCCAGGCGACCGGGGGGATCAGGAACGAGCCGGCAAACGCCAGCGTCGCCGCCTGCACTCCGGCGAATTCTGGGGGCTTGGCCACCCCCGGCCGGCGCTGCAACAGCGAGGAGAGGCCGGTGAGCAGGGCCGAGCCAGCGAGCAGGATGGCGGCATTGTGCAGCGGCGGCGGCCGCGGCATCGCCAGGCCCCTGGAGGCGAGCAGCCCCACCAGCAGCAGCACCACCGACACCGTGAGCAACACCGGCCAGCCGATCCGCTGCAACCTCATGTCGCCCTCCAGCAGCCCGAGGGCAAGGAAGAGCGCGCACTCCACCAGCAACACCCCCAGAAGCAGCAGGGGATCGACCAGCAGCGGCGCCAGGCTGAGGATCGCCGCCATCGTCATGGCCTGGGCGCAGAGGGCGTCGGCCCGTGCCAGGGAGGGGGCGCCGCCCCGCCGCGCCCGGCGGGAGAGCAGCAGGGCCAGGGCGGCCGCCAGGGCGAGGGCCGTGGCCCGCACGGCTGCCTGGCGCGGGTAGAGCAGCAGCGCTAGGGCGATCCCCCCCCACTGCAGGAGCAGGGTGGCCAGCGGCAACGGGAGGAGCGCCCGCCGCAGCGGCCTGCCCCAGTGCTGCAGCAGCAAACCGGTGGCAAACACCAGAGCGGCCGCCAGGACCCCGCCGGCGCGGACCCCAGGGCTGTTGAGCAGGCTGGTGGGCGCCGCCAAAAACCAGGAGCTGTGGAAGAGGGCGTAGGCGGCCACCACAGTCAGCCGGTGGCGGTTCCAGGCCCGGCGGCGGGGTAGCACCTGACCCAGCAGGGACCCCAGGCTGGCGATTGCCAGGGTGACGCCATTGGACGGGACGAGAAGCAAGGGCAGCAGGTTCACCACCACGTGCAGGGAGGCGGTGGTCTGCTGGCGGGCGACCGCCGTCACCGAAAGGTTGATCGCCATCCCCACCACCAGCAGGACGAGGGCCTGGCGGGGATCGTCCAGCCAGCGCAGGCCCAGCTCCGGCAACCCGCCGGCGGCGACGCAGGCGAAGAGGATCAGGGCGGCTCCGCCGCTGCGCATCCAGAGGCTGAGCCGGCGCCAGCGCGGGCGCCGGCCCCAGAGCGCCGAGGGGAGCATCAACGCCAGGGCCACCAGGAGGGTGAGCAGGAAACGCGCCAGCGGACCCAGGCGCAGGGCCAGGCTCACCGCCAGGAAGGTGACCCCGGCCACCAGAACCAGCACACCGAGGATGCCGGTCCAGTTCTCGATCAGGGTGCGCTCCAGCCGCCGCCAGACTTCATTCCGCTTGTGGGCGGGCTTCTGGACTGGCGGGGCAGCAGGCGGTGAGGGAGGGAGTTTCGGCGGTAGCGGCAGTTCCCGAGCTGACGTCACCCGGGGAGGAGATTGCGCTTCCGGTTCGCCCAGCCGCTGCTCCAGCCGGGTGAGCCGCTGGCCCAGCTCGCGGATCCGCAGCGCCAGGAAGCCGACCGCCACCAGCAGGAGAACCAACAGAGCAAACAAGGGAGCTGAGCCAGGGAGGACTCAACTCTTGATAGCGAAAGAATCGGTCTGATCACCACTGAGATGGCCGATCGTCAACCTGCGTTAACTAGGGCCGATTTGGCAGCGTTCGTTGACGACAGGGTTCAAAAGAACTGATCGAAATTATCGAAATCAACAGCACGGAAATTGCCCTCCTGCACCTGGAGCATCAGTTGGCTGAGCTGGCGCCAGAGGGCGCCGGCCGTGGCCACAGACAGGATGAAGGCCACCAGCAGGGCGGCGCCGCTGCCGAAGCCGAACACCTGCAGGCAGCCGCCAATGAACAGGGTCACGCCCAGCACCAGGCCGGACCAGGGAAGCATCGTTTCCGGACTGGCAAGGGGCAGGAGGGCCAGCCGGTCCTGCTTCCAGCCGTCCAGGCGGTTCTGCACCAGGCGGGAGAAGGTGAGGCCGCAGAGCAGGGCAATCGCCAGACCCACCGCCGCCACCACATAGGGGGGGTTCTGGATCGGCGCGTACTCCAGCAGGATGTCGCCAGCGTCGAGATCGCCGAACAGGCCGCTGGCCTGATCCAGCACGGCCTCCTGGAGATCGATCGGCGACGGGTCGATCGGCGGCACGGGCATTCAGCGACGAAGGATGCCGACCCTAACCGCCCAGACCAGGGCCCGCTCAGGCGGCCAGGGGGTTGAAGCGGGCGAACATGCCGCCGGCCAGGCGGCGGGGCGAGAAGGTGCGCCCCATCAGTCCCATCAGGGCCTGAAGATCGGCGGTGTTGAGCCGGTTGTCGCTCACCAGAGACAGCAGCAGCCGCGGCCGGAGCCCGCTGCCCTCCGCACCCAGCACCAACCGCAGGCCATCGCGGGCCACCGGCAGCAGATCGCTGTCGCTCCCGTCGCTCTCCACCACCTCCAGCAGGCTTTCAAGCCGATCCACCCGCAGCCGCCCGGATCCATCGAAGATCACCTCCAGCAGCTTCTCGCGCATCTCGGCCGTGTCTCCCGCCAGCAGGCGGCGGGCAACGTAGGGATAGGCGACACGGATGATGCGGAAGTCGGGGTCGAGGCGCATCGCCAGGCCCTCCTGGCTGACGACGGCGCGGATGATCAGGGCGAAGCGGGCCGGCACGCGGAAGGGGTAATCGAACATCAGCTCCGAGAAGCGGTCGGTGATCGCTTTGAAGTTGAAGTTGCCCACATTT
>JBKDOZ010000107.1:0-15431 GCA_046342735.1 Synechococcaceae cyanobacterium | reverse complement strand
GGGCAGTCTGCTGTTGATGTTCCCAGCACTTCCAGCTTCGATCAAAGGGGTGGTTGAGTTCTTTGCCACCACCAGTATGTCGCTGGTGCTGGGGTTCATCTTCATCATCGTCTTCCTCCAGTTTCGCCCCAACGGCATGTTCCCGCAGAAGGGTCGCTCCGTGGAGGCCTGAGATTTGCCGCCATCCTCGTCTACACCCCGCCCTGGTTTGAACTCCGCCATCAGCCACCTGATCTGAAGCGATGAATCGCCCCCTGCTCCGCAAACTGCTTCCCTGGATTCTCCTGGTGATTGCGTTTTTCATCCTGCCTGTTGTGCTGGATGACTTCCGCCTCAACCTCTTTGGCCGTTATTTCGCCCTGGCCATCACCGCCCTCGCCATCGATTTGATCTGGGGATACACGGGTCTGCTCAGTCTTGGTCAGGGAATCTTCTTTAGCCTCGGTGGTTACGCCGTTGCTATGTACCTGATGCTCAACACCAAGAGCGAGGCTGGTGGCAATGGTATTCCCAAGTTCTTTGAGAACTATGGTGTTGACCAGCTCCCCTTTTTCTGGCAGCCCTTTTGGTCGCCGGTGGCCACCCTGATCGCCCTCTGGTTGGTCCCAGCCGTGATTGCTGGTGTGATTGGTTACCTCATTTTCCGTAACCGCATCAAGGGGGTCTACTTCTCGATCATCACCCAGGCGGCGCTGATGGTCTTCTACCACTTCTTCAACGGCCAGCAGAAGCTGATCAACGGCACCAATGGCCTCAAAACCAGTACCACCGAGCTGTTCGGCGTGCTCGTTGGTTCCCCGGATGCCCAGCTCTGGTTCTACCGAATCACGGTGATTCTCCTGCCGGTGGCCTTCCTGATCTGCCGATCCTTCACCCGAGGACGCTTTGGTGATGCTTTGATTGCCATCCGCGATGATGAGCAGCGCCTGCGCTTCACCGGCTATAACCCAGTTCCTTTCAAAACGATCGTATTCATCGTGGCCGGTGCCCTTTGCGGTTTGTCCGGTGCTCTCTACACGGTCCAATCTGGCATCGTCTCCCCCCAGTTCATGACGATCGCCATGTCGATCGAGATGGTGATCTGGGTGGCTGTCGGGGGTCGCGGCACCCTGGTGGGCCCGATCATCGGGGCTGTGGTGGTCAATTACCTTCGCAGCCTGGTGAGTGAGGCCTTCCCCGAGATGTGGCTTTTCGTTCAGGGTGCCTTGTTCATCTTCGTTGTCACCCTGATGCCCGATGGCATCTATGGCTGGTGGAAATCCGGCGGCATTCGCACGATCCTGGCTGCTTTTGGCAGGGCTCCGGCGATCGCCACCTATCCCTCCCTGGCGCAGGATGAGGCCCTCCAGAGTGAAGCCCAGTCCATCGCCAAGAACTGATCCCACCCCACCTTCGCTCTGCCCTGCTGCGATGTCTCACCCCCTTCTCGAGATCAAGGACGTCAGTGTCAGTTTCGATGGCTTTTATGCCCTGAAGGATCTTTCGCTCACTCTCCAGCCAGGCGAGCTGCGATCGATCATCGGCCCCAACGGTGCTGGTAAGACCACGTTCCTGGACGTGATCACCGGCAAGGTGCGCCCCAGCCAGGGAGGCGTCCGTTTCAAAGGATTTTCCCTGGTGGGCTACAGCGAACAGAGGATTGCCCGCCTCGGCATCGGCCGCAAGTTCCAGACCCCCCGCGTCTACGACAACCTCGACGTGCTTCGCAACCTGGAGCTCGCCGCCGCCCCTGCCAAGAACCCCCTCGCCCTGCTCACAACCCAGGTGCCCACCGATGTGCGCGAGCGTGTGCACACCATCATGAGCTACGTGGGATTGGCCCCTTACGCCCGTACCCAGGCCGGTTCCCTTTCCCATGGCCAGAAGCAATGGCTGGCGATCGCCTCGCTGGTGGCCCAGTCGCCGGAATTGATTCTGCTGGATGAGCCAGTGGCCGGTCTCACCGATGAGGAAACCAGCCGCACAGCCGAGCTGATCAAGCAGCTGGCTGGCGAGCACACCGTGGTGGTGATTGAACACGACATGGAATTCATCCGCGACCTCAACGCTCCGGTAACCGTTCTGCACCAGGGATCCGTGCTGACCGAGGGCCGTCTGGAGGAAGTGAAGAATGATCCCAGGGTGATCGAGGTCTATCTGGGCCAAACTCAAGGCTGATTCCTGCGACCGTTTCCTACCCCACGCTGCACCGATCCATCCATGCAAACCACCGCCCCATCGCCCGCCGCCCAGCCTGCCACCCGCTCCTCCATCCTGTCGGTGGCCGACTTGAACGTGTATTACGGGGAAAGCCACATTCTGCGCAACGTGGATCTCACCATTCCGGAGGGGGAAATGGTGTGTCTGATCGGCCGTAATGGAGTGGGCAAAACCACATTCCTGAAAACGATCATTGGTCTCCTGCAGCAGAAGTCGGGCACGATCCTCTACCACGACCAACCTTTGCAGAGCCAGCCTCCCTACCAGCGGGCTCGCCATGGCATCGGTTATGTCTCTCAGGGTCGCGACATCATCCCCCAGTTGACCGTCAAGGAGAACCTGCTCCTGGGCATGGAGGCCCTGCCGGGAGGCCTGGGTAAGAATCGCCACATCGATCCGATCGTCTTCGATCTGTTCCCGATTCTGGAGAAGTTTCTCGCCCGTAAGGGTGGTGATCTCAGTGGAGGCCAGCAGCAGCAGCTTGCCATCGCCAGGGCCCTACTCGGCAAGCCCAAGTTGTTGCTGCTGGATGAGCCTACTGAAGGCATCCAGCCCTCGATCATTCTCGACATCGAGAGAGCCGTGCAGCGCATCATGCGGGAAACGGGAATCAGCGTGTTACTGGTGGAGCAACACCTTCACTTCGTTCGCCAGTCCAGCTATTACTACGCCATGCAGCGAGGTGGCATCGTGGCCAGCGGTCCAACCGCCGGCCTCACCGATGCCATCGTGCAGGAATTTCTTACCGTCTGAACGGAAATTCAGCAGCCACGATTCAACATCCAGGGGCGTGCCCCCTGGGTGTTTTTTAGTTTGGCTTTGGGCTCGGATCCCCCGCTGCTCTTGCGCACAAGTTTGGGTTCGCGGCTTTCCTGCTTGAGCCGCAGCGGACCGCAGAGCGCCACCGGTGGGCTGAACAGTCGTTTGCCTTCGCCACCGCATTCCGGGCACTGGGTGTCCAGGCTGCGTTGGTCGATGGAGCGCCAGATCTCGTAGTTCTCGCACCCTTGCGGGCAGCTGAATTCGTAAACAGGCATCGTTGGAGGGGAGGGAGAAAAAAGGGGGAGGTTGCCCTCCCCCGGCAGGTTGCGGGCGGTGCTTCCGCTTAGCAGGGCAGGATGTCTTGATCGAAGATCGAGGTGGGAATGGCCAGCGTGGCGCAGGCATTCGGAATGTCGACGATGCCGCTGATGCGGCCTTCGACAGGGGCGCAGCTGAGCAGCAGATAGGCCTGTTCGCCGGTGTAGCCGAACTTCTTCAGGTACTCGATGGCGTTGAGGCAGGCGCGCCGGTAGGCGATGTGCACATCCATGTAGTACTGCTTGCCTTCGAATTCATCAACGGAGATGCCTTCGAACACCAGGTAGTCGGTGAAGTGGGGCTCGACGGGGCTGGTCTTGAACATCGGGTTGACCATGCCGTACTTGGCCATGCCGCCCTTGATGATGTCCACGTGCAGGTCGAGATAGCCCGACATTTCGATGGCGCCGCAGAAGGAGATTTCGCCATCACCCTGCGAGAAGTGGATGTCACCCATTGAGAGCTTGCCGCCTTCCACATAAACGGGGAAGTAGATGCGGGTGCCTTTGGTGAGGTTCTTGATGTCGCAGTTGCCGCCATGTTCGCGGGGCGGCACGGTGCGGGCCGCTTCGTTGGCCACCCGCTCAAAGTCGGCACCGCTGAGGGTGCCGAGGATGGCGCTGTTGGGGTTGGGTAAGGCGGCCAGCACGGGCTCGCTGCCGGAGAGGCCGGCGCCATAGGTGCGGCGATCGGGAGCCGTGTTCACGAGCTCGGTTTCGCGGCGGTTCCACTCCTTGAGCAGCTCGTGGGAGGGGGCGCAGCCGATCAGGCCGGGGTGGGTGATGCCGGCGAAACGCACGCCGGGGATGTGGCGGGAGGAGGTGTAGATGCCTTCAAAATCCCAGATCGCCTTGGCGGCTTTCGGGAAGTGATCGGTGAGGAAGCCGCCGCCATTCTCCTTGGCGAAGATGCCGGTGAATCCCCACTCGTCACCCCGCAGCGCACCCACATCCAAAATGTCAACCACGAGAATGTCGCCGGGCTGGGCGCCATTCACCCAGATCGGTCCGCTCAGCACGTGAACCACTTCCAGGTTCACATCAGCGATGTCCTGGGGATCGTCGTTGTTTTTGATCTGGCCGTCTGTCCAGTCTTTGCACTCGATACGGAACACATCGCCGGGGTTGACGGAGGCCACGGCCGGGATATCAGGGTGCCAGCGGTTGTGCCCCGGCATTTCCTGTTGATCCATCGGTTTGGTCAGATCAACCTTGAACAGTGTTTCAGGCATGGACAGACGTCTGGATGCTGCAGGATCCAACGTCAGGCCCGGCGAGGCACGAAGTAGTCGTTGCTACCGGAGTGTTGATTCAGCGTTTCGCCGGCCGGTCGTCGAAGTCGCCCCGGCGGCAGAGGTTGTCGCGCAGGCGGGCCAGCCAGGGGCCGGGGTTTGCGCCCATGCGTGCCTCCTGGCGGCCATCGAAATGGAACAGCACCTGCCAGCTGGTGGTGCCCGTGGTGCCTTTTGCCTCCTCGCCGCGGCGGATGGCCCGGCCATAGAGGTTGTCGTAGGGCGGCCAGCCGGGCTCCTTCGGCAGGCTGCACACCGCATTCAGCTCCAGAAGCTGCTCCCCCTGCTTCGTGCGCAACCGCACGGCCCCATCGAGCAGGGCGTTCGGCTCAGCGGGCCGGAAGGCATGCTCCAGGCGCACTTCGCTGCCCTCGGCCCGCACCAGAACGTCCCCCACCTTGGCCCGGCTCTGGGGGGTTTCGCCGGGGCCGCCGCAGCCCGCCAGCACCACCGCCAGCAGCCAGGCCCCCCGAGGCCCCATGCGCCGTTGCCGCTGTACCCGCCCGCTGCCCATGTCCAACCCTTGTCTCGGCGTTTTCTACCACTCGCCTCGCGCACAATGGGGTGAGACGATCCTTCCGCCTGTGGCTCCCCTCCCCACCCGCGCTCGCCCCCTGCTCCGTCCTCTCGTGCCCGCCTTGGCGGCGGCTCTCCTGGCGGCAGCTTCGGTGGTCCAGGCCCAGACCTGTCAGTTCCTGTCGCCGGTGGGTGGCAACGGCGTCACCAACATCGTCACGAAGACGATCAGCCCCGGTCTGCCGATCGGCCGCCCAAACTGGAACACCGACTTCTTCGTTACCCAGCCGTTCGCCTCCTACAAGCTGTTTTTCACCGCCAATTCCTCGGTGAGCGCCACCTACCCCATCCAGGCTTACCTCAAGTTCACCGATGGCTCCAGCCTGCAGGTGGTCAATGAGAAGTTCGCCCCCCAGATGGGCACGGGGCGCCACTGGGAGGTGCCCGCGGTGCCCGGCAAGACGGTGAGCCAGGTGAATTTCAAGGTGGGCGCCAGCGCGGATCAGGCGGCCACCGGCTTCACCTATCGCATTTCGGTGCAGGGCTGCAACTGAGGCTGATCGGAGCCATCCCCCTCAGCCGCCCCCGCCGGAGCCCCGCAGCAGAGCGCGCCACAGGGATTCGGCCTCCGCCGGATCCAGGGCCGCCAGGGGCTGCCCCTCGAAGCTCACCACAGGACGGCAGCCCAGGCTGTTGATCAGCAGCGCCGCCTCCGCCCCCTGCAACTCGCTGGCCTGGAGCTGTGACTCCTGCGCCAGCCCCTGCGCCAGGGCCAGCCCCCGCAGGATCCCGGGCAGGCAGCCGCTGCTCCGCGGCGGGGTCCACCAGCGGCCGTCTTGGCGCACCAGCAGGTTGGCGGCGGTGGCACAGGAGAGGCCACCGGCGCTGCTCGCCAGTACGGCGTCGTCGGCCCCGCGGCGCCGGGCCTCGCGCCGCGCCAGCAACGAGCCGCTATAGGCGAAGGATTTGCAGCCGCTCAGCTGGCTGCTGGCATTGCGGGTTTCCAGGTGGCTGAGCACCAGCCGCACCGGCGTGAAGCGGGGCTCGCCGGGGGTGTAAGTGAGCCAGAAGCGGGGGCCCGCGCCGGGTTCGCCGGTGGGCGGAGCCTCCAGACCACGGCCGCCGCCGCCGCGGCTGGCATTCCAGCGCAGCGCCCCCACGGCCGCCCCACTGCGCGCCACCGCCGCCTGGGTGAGTGCCTCCAGCCGTTCCGCCGCCGGCGCTGCGGGCAGATCCAGCAGGGCCGCCGCCCCGTTCCAGCGCTGCCGGTGCTCGGCCAGGCACCAGGGCCGCCCCCCCTCCACCAGCAGCGTTTCGAACAGCCCATCGGCCAGCAGCAGGCCGCGGTCGTCGAGCGGCAGCGCCAGTGCGGCCGGCGCCCCCCAGCGCCCCGGGTCGTCGCCCGCCCGCCAGGGGTCGCCGAGCCAGGCGATTGCCCCGCTCACGCCAGGGCCTCCAGCAGCGGTTGGATCTTCCAGCCCATCTCCCGGGCCTCCCCCTGGGGATCGGAGTCGGCGACGATGCCGCCACCGGCGTGCAGCCGCAGGCGGCGCCCCTTCACCAACAGGGTGCGGATGAGGATGCTGCTGTCGAAGCCGCCGTCATCCCCCAGGTGGAACAGGGAGCCGCAGTAGGGCCCCCGCGGCACCGGCTCCAGGCCATCGAGCCGCTGGCAGGCGCGCAGCTTGGGGGCGCCGCTGATCGAGCCGCCCGGCCAGCAGGCCCGCAGCAGGTCGACCACGGTCCGGTCCGCCGCCAGCTCCCCGCTTACCACTGAAGTGAGGTGGTGGACCTGGGCGTAGCTCTCCAGCCCCACCAGCTGCGGCACCGTGATCGAGCCGGGCCGGCACACCCGCCCCAGGTCGTTGCGCAACAGGTCGACGATCATCACGTTCTCGGCCCGGTCCTTCGGGTCGCTCACCAGGTCGGCGGCGGCGTCGGCATCGGCGATGGGATCGCGGTGGCGTGGGCGCGTGCCCTTGATCGGCCGCGTCTCCACCCGCCCATCGGGCTCCAGGCGCAGGAAGCGCTCGGGGGAGGCGGAGATCACCGCCTCCTCGCCGGCGATCGCCAGGCCGGCGAAGGGGGCGGGGCAGTGGCGCCGTAGCCGCCCGTAGAGGGCCAGGGCATCGGGCGCCTCCGCCAGCTGGGTTTCGCAGCAGGCGGTGAGGTTGGCCTGGAACAGGTCGCCGGCGGCGATCCAGTGCCGCAGCTGCCGCACTTGATCGGCGTAGCGCTCCGGTGTGGTGTGCCAGTGCCAGGCCTCCAGCGGCAGGCGCGGCTGCTCCGGCTCTGCCACCGCCACTGGCTCCCCCTCCCCCTCCCCCTCCCCCTCCGCCACCGCCTCTGACTCCGCGAGGGCGGCCAGCCACGCCAGCCGCCCCGGCTCACGCCCCTCCAGCCAGCAGCGGCGAGCGGCCCGGTCGAAATGGATCAGGGGATCGAAGCGGCCGCACCAGAGGCTGGCCATGTCGCTGGAGCGCCAGTGGGGGGCCGGCTCGCTCCAGGCGGCGGCCTCGTAGCCGAGCCAGCCCAGCCAGGATCCCCCCTCCGCCAGCTCGCCGAGGGTGGCGAAGGGATCCTCGGCGCCGGGCTCCCCGGGCCGGCCGCGGCATGCCCGCCGCTCCCGGGGGTCGACCCCCCGCAGCGCCCGGCTCCCCAGGGGGCTGCCGTCCCCCTCCAACAGCACCATCCCCTCGATCCCCAGCCGTTGTGCCAACCGGCGACTGAGGAGCCAGGGCTCGATCCAGGGGATCTCCCGGCGCAGGGGATCGGGGCGGGGCATCGGGATCAGCGGTGGGCAAGGTCGGGTCGGCCGGCCTCCCGCAGGGCGGCATCACGGATGCGGCAGCTGTCGCACAGCCCGCAGGGCACGGCGCCGCCGCTGTAGCAGCTCCAGGTGGACGCGATCGGCACCCCCAGCCGCAGCGCCTCGCGCACGATTTCCGTTTTGCCCCAGTGCACCAGGGGCGCCCAGAGCCTGGGGCCGTGCCCTTCCCGCCCGGCTCGGGTGGCCAGATCCGCCAGGCCCTGGAAGGCCTCCAGGTAATCCGGGCGGCAATCGGGATAGCCGGAGTAGTCGATCGCGTTCACCCCCAACACCACCATTTCCGCCCCGCGCGCCTCCGCCAGGCTCAGGGCCAGGGCGATGAACACAGTGTTGCGGCCGGGCACATAGGTGCTGGGGATCACCCCCTCCTGCACCCCCTCGCTGGGAACGGGGAGCGCGGGGTCGGTGAGGGCCGAGCCCCCCCAGGCCGCCAGGTTCACGGCCACGCGGTGGTGCTCCCGCACCCCCAGGGCCTTGGCCACGGCGTCGGCGGCATCCAGCTCGCGGCGGTGCCGCTGGCCGTAATCGAGGGAGAGGGCGATCAGCTCGAGCCCCGCCTCGCGCGCCAGGGCGGCGGCGGTGGCGGAGTCGAGGCCGCCGGAGAGGAGGGCGATCGCCAGGGGTTGGGCCATGACCCCATTGTGGAGATCCGTTGTGAAACCCCGCCCGGCCGGTCAACATGCGAGGGACGGTTGCGCCGCCTCCGCCCCATGCCCCTTCTCCCCCCGCCGCTCCGGATCGCCCCGCTGGCGCTCGGCGCCGCCCTGCTGGCGGCCAGCGCTGCTGTGGCGGTGCCCCGGTTGGATCTGACGCCCTACCCCGCCCCACCGGCGGGCCAGAGCCGCTGGGTGATCCAGCTGCCTGGGGTGTTGCCGCTCAATCCCGACCCGTCCCTTTCCACCAGCACGGCCGACTGGCGGGTGGAGTTGATCGTGGGCCGGGAGGTGCTGGTCGATTGCAACCGCCACTTCTTCTCCGGTCGCATCGCCTCCGAGACGCTGCCCGGAAGGGGCAGCAAGGTGTATCGGGTCAGCAAGGTGGGCCCGATGGCCTCCACCCGCATGGCCTGCCCGCCCGGGGAGCCGAAGCGGCAGGCGTTTGTGCCGATGGGTGGCAAACCGTTTGTGCTCCCCTATAACGTCAGCCAGCCGATCGTTGTGTATGCGCCGCAGGATCTGGAGGTGCGCTGGCGCCTGTGGAAGGCGGCCCGCGAGCAGCGGCCGGCCCAGCGTCTCTGACCGGGCGCCCCATCTCCTGCGCACCTGAGCCGCAATGTCCCGACCCGATTCCCAGCCCTCCCCCGAGGCCACCGGCCCGGCCGAGGCGCCGCGCCCCCCCCGCCGCAACCCGTTTGAGGGCCTGTTGCCGCTTCTCACCACCGGCCTGGTGGTGCTGGGGGGCGGCTTCTACTGGGGCTGGACCACCCACGCCAGCCAGAAGCCCACGCTGGAGCAGCTGCGGACCCGGGAGCAGGAGCAGCTGCTGGCCCTGGGCTGGAAGCAGAGCGCCGATGGGGTGCTCACCCGCTGGTGCAGCGAGGATTGCAACCCACCCAAGGTGTTCGGCGGTGGCAAGGCGCAGGTGTTCGAGGTGTGGTGCCGCCAGCGGCCCTGCGGCAACATCCGCGCCACCTTCCGCGTGCTGAACAAGGAGGGAACGGCCATCGGCACCACCACCTCCACCAAGAGCGGGCTGCAGGGGGAGCGGCTGCGGCTGGTGGTGGTGAGCCCTGAATCCCAGGCATCTCGTTTCGAATTGGAGCAGTTCAGTGCCCAAGCCATGGTGTACTAAGCGGATCCGGCTGCGTGCCGCCGCCGGGGGCCGGCGCTCCCGTCCCCTTGCCCTGTTTGTTGGGCTGGCCCTTGTCCTGTCGGCCTGCGCCGATGGTTCCCGCAACCTGGGTCCCACGGTGAATCTGCAGGTGCTGATCTCGGCCGGACGTCTCGCCGACCGGATCGCCCGCGAAAATCTCAAGAAGATCGTGGCGGCAGAAGTGAAAGACTTCATGCGCTCGAATCCCGGCCTGCAGGTGCACACGCGCTTTGTGCTGGAGGATGATGTTCTCGAGACCATCCGTAAGCGCTCGTCCCTGGGCACGGGGCCCGATCTGATGGTCACCAGCGCCCCCTTGGCGTTGGCGCTCTACGAGCAGCGGCTGACTGTGCCCAGCAGCCTGACCACGAAGGAATTGCAGCCCTTAAACATTCTGCACCTGGAGCCCTTCCGCCAGGGAGATCGTTATGCGGCGCTGCCATTTCTTGTGCAGCCCAATCTGGTCTGTTACAACCGCAAGGCCATCGCCACCCCGCCTGTCAGCCTGGCTCAGATCATTGGCCAGGCAGAACAGGGCCGGCGCTTCGGCCTTTCGCTGGTGATGGATCAACTGATGTGGACAGGGCATGGATTCGGCGCCCAGGAGCCGATTCTGCGCCTGTTCGATGCCCCGCCAGACACGCCGGCCGGGCGCTCGTTGAGCCCCGCCGATCGGCCCAAGGTGTTGGCTTGGCTGAATTGGTTGTACCGGGTCAATACCAACCCCAACATCAATTACAGCGATACCAACGAAGATCTTGCCCAGCAGTTCCTGGCCCGTAAGGTGGACTGGATCACTTGCAATGCGGTTCTTATCCCCACCCTCAGCCGCACGCTCGGGGCTGACCTGGGCCTGGCGCAAATGCCCGGTACGGAGAAGGGCAAGCCGGCTCCGGCGGTGGCGCGGATGACGCTCCTCAGCTTCGGCCGCGATTCCTCGGGTGCCCAGCGCCAGGCGGCCGAGCAATTCGCCGAGTTCCTGCTGAATGATTACAGCCAAAACACCCTGATGAACTCGGCTATCGGCAATTTGCCGGTGAATGGCAATGTGATCATCCCCGTCAAGAAGGCGCCCGAGATGGCGGCCCTCAAGGAGGCGGAAGATCTTGCGATCGTTCCCACCTTCTCCCGCGCCGTAGGAGTTCGCCAGCAGCGGGAGCCGCTGATGCGCCTGCTCAAGCAGAACGTGTATGGCGAGCTCTCGCCCCAGGAGGTGCTGCTCAAGATTGAGGAGCTGGCGCGCGATCGCCGTCCTGCCAAGGCGGCCGAGCCGCCCGCTGCGGAAGCCCGCCCGCTGCCTCCTGGCGGAGCCCGACCCACCCAGCCCTCTCCACGATGAGCAACTTCTTCTATCTCGCCGGGGGCTGGCTCAGCCTGCTGACCCGGGGTTCCGTGCTCCTGCAGCTGCTGGCGATCCTGTTGGTGCTGCTTTGTTATCGGGCGGTGCTGCTGCGTGTGCGCCTGCCTCGCTCCAACTGGCGTCGGCTGCTGGTGCTGCTGGGCGAGATCGCAGTCTTGGGCCTGGTGATGCTCCTGTTCGGAGCCCTTGCCATTCCCACCGGCTTGATCAATCTGGTGAGTGGGTTGTTGCTGGTGTGGTTAGGGCTGAGTGGCTTGAGGCTGCTGCTGCGGCGGGTGCATGAGCCAGCGGAGGTGGAGAGCTACTGGCGGCGGGGGGTTGTCCCGCTGTTCGTCGTCCTGAGCCTGGGCACGGTGGTCGACCAGGTGGAGGGTCTGCACCTGGTGAGCGATATCCCGGTGATCAGCCTCTTCGATCAGACCCTCACCCTGGGAAGCCTGTCGCTGCTGGCGATCCTCCCCTATTTCCTGGTGGTGCTCTCTGAGCTGCCGGTGTTCCTCCTCGGTGAGGCCATGACCCGCTTGGCGGGCATGACCGCAGGCAACCGCAAGGCGTTTGAGTTGCTGTTGCGGTATGCCTTGATCGGCCTGGGGCTGTTGTGGCTGGCCAATCAGGTGGGCCTCAATTCCACCGCCATCGCCGCGGTGGCTGGTGGCCTTTCGGTGGGCCTGGGCTTCGGTGTGAAGGAGGTGTTCTCCAACTTTGTGAGCGGCCTGTGGTTGTTGTTTGAAGGTTCGGTGCGCCCGGGTGATGTGATTGTTTATGAGGGCGACCCCTGCGAGGTGCGCCACCTCGGCCTGCGGGCCGCTACCCTTTGGCGCGATGGCGATAATGCCCTGCTGCTGGTGCCGAACCAGAACTTTTTCACCGCCACCACGATCACCTACTCCACCACCTCATCCCTGCGGCGATCCAATGTGTTGGTGGGGGCCCACTACCGGCACAAGCCGGAGGAGGTGATCGCCCTGATCCTGGAGGCTGTAGACAGTGTGCCCCGCGTGCTGAAGGAGCCAAACCCGGTGGCGCGCATCAGCAACTACGGCGAATCCTCCATCGATTACATGGTGCTTTACTGGATCAATCGACCGATGGACAACGGCAGCATCGGGGGCGACGTGCGCCGCGCCATCTGGCACTCCTTCCATGCCAATGGCATCGAGATCCCTTTCCCGCAGCGGGTGTTGCATCCGGCTCCAGCGCTTCCTGGCGACCAATCCGGCAGCCTCGAACAAGCCGGCATCCCCGGGCTGTCCCACCCAGGCTCATCGGCCGATCCGATCATCTGAGTTCAGCGCACGATTCAGCGCACCGTTCAGCGCACGCCAAGCCACTTATGGCTCTGCAGGCTGAGGCGCCAGCGGGGATGGCGGCGCACGAAGTCCACCGCCAGATCCTGGCCGGCCGCAGACTGCCAGCCCGGTTGCAGCAGCAGCGCCACCCCCTCGCCGCCGGCTGGTTTGTCTCCGGCTCCGTCAGCTGCCGCCGCCATCGCCACCGCGAAGGCCAGATCCTCCGCCCCGTGCACCACCACCTTGAGCTCGTGGCACGCCGCCAGCAGCTCGGGGTGGGGCGGCCGGTGTGGTTTGGGGGAGAGGGTGATCCAGGCGAAGCGGCCGCTGAGGGGATCGACGCCGCTTGTTTCCAGATGGAGTGGCAGCCCCGCCGGTCGCTCGGGGTTGGTGGTGGCGGCCTGGATCTGATCGCAGAAGGGCCCGAGGTCGTGGTGCAGCGGCTCCCCGCCGGTGATCACCGTGAAGGCGGCGCCCGCCTCGGCGGCTTGCCGCGCCTCCTCGGCCAGGTCCGTCAGCGTGCGAGCCGGATGGGCGGCGGCGGGCCAGGAGTGCTTGGTGTCGCACCAGGAGCAGCCCACGCTGCAGCCCGCCAGCCGGACGAAGAAGGCGCTGCGGCCGGCGTGCAGACCTTCCCCCTGCAGGGAGTGGAAGGTTTCCACCACCGGCAGGGACGGCGCGGCAGTGGCTGGCGCGGTGGCGATCACGGGCAGGGGCGCGGGGGAGGATCTGATCTCCCCAATGCTGCCTGCTAGAGCGCTGCGCTGGCTTCAGAGCGCGGCTCGGGATCTCTTGCGCAGCCGGCGGCTCCAGCCAAAGGCCGCTCCGGCCCCCAGCAGGGGCAAGGGGCCTGGTACAGACGCTGGGCTTGACCCTTGAAGATTCAGTGACCAGCTGCCCAGTGTGCCTAAGTCATCCTGAGAATTGTCTGAGATCTTCAACCGCCAGGTGCCGCTTGACGGCAGGCCGCTGATGGTGGTGAGCATGGGCACTTTGGCGCTGCTGCCGGCACCAGTGGGGAAATAGTCTCCGCCTGGAATGGTGGAGGAGCTATCAACCGAAGCCGCCGCGATCCACAGGTCCCCGGTGAAGGCGTCATTGAAGTTGTAAGAGTCGCTTAGGTTGCTGCCATCGCCAAGCCCTGATTGTGTTGTTTTGCGTACACGGTTGAATAGATCGACGGTGGTGTTTGTGTCTACGTGTGTGAGGGTGGCGATAAGATCGCCAATCCATGTGTGGGTGAGTGAACTCAGGCCAACCGTGATATCATTGATCAGAAAATTGTCGGCAACCACAATATCGCTGAATGCTCCTGTTGGGTTGTTGTCAGGAATGCTAAAGCCCGAGCCACTGCCCGTGAATGTGGGGATAGTCGCCTGGGCCGGCCTGGGAATGAACACGACAATTGCGGGTGTAGCGATAGCTGCAATTGCAGCGCGAGCAATGCGGGAAGTGTACATGAAAAAAAATCGAAGGTTCCCCTATGGTCCCCCCCCTCTCTCTCTTTGTCAAGCAGCGATCGCGGCCAGTCGGTCGCGATCGATACAATCCCCCCGACAGCCAGGATCTCGATTTAGACGCGCCACGGGAATTCCCGTGGCCTGGCAGGCGGTGAAGCAGGGGTGGCACCGCTGATCTCGTAATGACTACCCCCGTCGCCGCGGAACTCGCACCGGATGCCATCAAGGAAGGGTCTGCACGATCTCGGCTTCGTAGTACCCCCAGTCCGTTCTGAGGAGATGTCCCAAGCCCCGTCCGGCCGGGACCTGCTGGACGGACCCATCAAAAATCAGTCCCACCCTCGCCGCTGCCAGCATCGACCTGAAGGAGAACCAGATCTAGCTGCGCCCCGAGGAACTGTTCAACGTCCTCGATCAGGCCGACCTGGGGCAAGGCCGCAAAGGCGGCGAGGGCGCTCAAGGCATCCCGATCGGTGATTGGATCCGACCGATACGCGTTGAAGATCGCCGGAGTGGAGACCAGCCGCAGAAAACTCTGCTGCGTGGCACGGCAGAACAGGGCGGGAGAGCCAGGTGTGGCTTCCAGAAGCACCTTCTGGCAATTGGCGTGGGCTGGATGGGCTGGGAATGCTGCGGCCAGCCAGACATTCCCATCAAGCAGACAGGCCGGCACGGCGACGGTCCTCGCGACCAGATCCTTGAGGCTGCATCCCTGCTGCCCTGCCCGCTGCTTGGCCTGGCGAACCAAGTGGTCAGGCAGGTCCAGGGTGGTCTTCCTCTGCGTCAGCAGCCTTTGCCACCAGCACTCTGCTGGAGCTGTGCCGCGATGCGGCCCATGGGCCGCTGGATTGGCAGATTCAGGATCTGGCGCCAACGGGATTGGCAGAGGTTTTCTATGTGCGCTTCAAGCTGTTCAGCCTGGATGAGCGACTGACTGGGGAGCCGGCGGAGGGGGAAGCACGGCTTCCGGATGGGCCTGGGCCTCGAGCTGCGCAGTTAGCGCTTCGCCGGCCGGTCGCGCGGCCTGCCGCTGCGCCGCCTCGATCAACCCCCGGAACAGCGGATGGGGCTTGCCGGGGCGTGAGAGGAATTCGGGGTGGTATTGGCAGGCGGTGAAGAACGGGTGGTTCTTGAGTTCGATCAGCTCCACCAGGCGGCCATCGGGGGAAGTGCCGCTGATTTCGTAGCCCGATTCCAGCAGCAGGTTGCGGTAGGCGTTGTTGAATTCGTAGCGGTGGCGGTGGCGTTCGTAGACCACCTCCTCGCCGTAGAGACGCTGGCCGAGGGTGCCGGGGGTGAGGCGGCAGGGGTAGACGCCCAAACGCATCGTGCCCCCCAGATCCACCACATCCTGCTGTTCGGGCAGCAGGGCGATCACCGGGTGGCGGGTGGCCGGATCGAGCTCCGTGCTGGTGGCGCCCGCCAGCCCGGCCTGGTTGCGGGCCCACTCGATCACGGCGCACTGCATGCCAAGGCACAGGCCCAGGAACGGCACCCGCTGCTCCCGCGCCCAGCGGATCGCCGCCACCTTGCCATCCACGCCGCGGTTGCCGAAGCCGCCCGGCACCACCACCGCATCCATCCCCTGCAGCAG
>JBKDOZ010000106.1:0-4346 GCA_046342735.1 Synechococcaceae cyanobacterium | reverse complement strand
CAACCATCCCGAGCTCAGCACCATCGCAGCCCTATCGGGCAAACGCGAGCCCCGCCACTTGAAAGCTGGTGAGATCCTCTTCCACCACGGCGACCCTGGCGACACGATCTACGGGGTGGTCCGCGGCCAGATTCAGCTCAGCTGGGGGGAAGATCGCCTTGAAATCATCGAGGCTGGCAGCTGCTTCGGGGCTGGCGCCCTGAGCGACCCCGAGCATCGCCGCTTCGACACCGCCACTGCCCTCATCGATACCGACCTGCTGGAAATGAACCGGGAGCAATTCCTCTTCGCCATGCAGGAGCTGCCCATGTTTGGGCTTGAAATGCTGCACGACCTGGAGCTGCGCCTGCAGAAGCTGAAGCAGGGCGGCAGCACCCCCACCTGATCCGCTGCGGCCCCTCCCACGCCCGTTCCTTGCTCGATCCATCCGCCATGACGCTCCGCACCCCGCCCTTCCCGCTGCGCCTGCTGGTCGGCCTGGGCTGTCTCTCTGTTGCGGCCATCGCCCTGCCCTCCCCCAGCCGTGCCGATGGGGATAGCCGGCGGAATCCGGCCGCTTCCTCGGTGCTGCGCATCGGCGGCTCCAGCACGGTGTTCCCGATCCTCCAGACGGCCATCGAGGCCTACCGGGCGGCCGGAAACAGCGGGGCGATCGATCTGCGCGAGAGCGGCAGTACCGACGGCTTCCGACGCTTCTGCCAAGGTCAGCTGGAGATTGCCAACGCCTCCCGACCCATCAACAACCGGGAGTTGAAAAGCTGCGAAGCCAAAGGGGTGGTATTCCTGGAGCTGCCGATCGCCTTTGATGCGATCTCGGTGGTGGTGCATCCGAGCAATAGCTGGGCCAAGCAGATCAGCCTGCAGCAGCTGCGCACCCTCTGGAATCGCCAGGCCCAGGGCCGCATCAACCGCTGGAACCAGGTGAATCCCTCCTGGCCCAACCGTCCGATCAAGCTGTGCGGCCCCGGAGCAGACTCCGGCACCTTCGACTTCTTCAACAAAGCCGTAAGCGGCTCTCCCGAAAATTCGCGGCGTGACTATACCGCCAGCGAAGACGACACGGTGATCGCTCGCTGCGTGGCCAAGGACCCCTCCGCCCTCGGCTACTTCGGATTCAGCCACTACCAAACCAACCGCAACAAGCTTCGCGCCTTATCGATCAGCAGCCTAAGCGGAGCTGTTGCCCCCTCCCGCAGCAGCGTGCAAAGCGGCAAATATCCGCTCGCACGCCCCCTGTTCCTCTACATCAACGACAAAGCCCTGACCCAACGCAACGAAGTGCAGCGCTTCACCAGCTTCACCGTGCGCAATGGCCTGCGGCTGGTGGAGAAGGCCGGCGAACTCCCCCTGCCTGCCAGCACCTACAACCTCGTGGAATCCAAGCTCTACAGACGCGTCACCGGCAGCGCCTTCGCCGGCGATCTACCCGTCGGTCTCACGATCGGAGACGTGCTGCGCCGCAGCTTTGACCAGAACAAGCTGCCGCAGTTCCGCTGAGCCCAGCGTGAGGTGTCAGCGGAGCGGAATTGGCAGGTGGGGACGGGAAGGAGCCCCGGCCTCGCGAGCACCCAAATGCTCCAGGCAGTACTCCAACACCGCCCGAGCCACATTGATGCCCGTGGCCGCCTCAAAGCCGGCGAAATCAGCGGCGCTGTTGACTTCGCAAACGCTGTAGTGATCGTCGTCGAACAACAGATCAACCCCCGCCATATCCAGCTGCAGGGCAGAGACACAGTGGAGTGCCAGCTGCTCGATGGCGGGCGTGAGGGGATAGGCCTGGCCGTCGCCACCGCGGCTGATGTTGGCCTTGAAGCTGCCGTCGGTGCTGCTGCGCAGCATCGCCCCGAGCACCCGGCCGCCGATCACCCACACCCGCAGATCCTGGCCCGGACAGCTGCCGATGTACTGCTGCAGAATCACAGCCTGGGAGCGATCCATATTGGCGATGAACTCCATCAGATCGCGGAAGCTGCCAGGGTCGCGGCTGAGCAGAACCCCCTCGCCACAGGAGCCCGCCAGCAACTTCACCACGCAGGGGAAACCGATCTGCCGGGCGACGAGATCCACATCCACCGGAAAGCGCACGAGCATGGTGCGGGGGATGGGCAGATTGCTCTGGGCGAGGATCTGATGAGCATAGAGCTTATCTTTCACCGCCTCAATCGAGCGGCTGGCATTGAACACAGCCACGCCGAGGTGCTCCAGCTGGCGCAGGATCGCCAGGGTGAAATAATCGGTGGCGCTACCGGTGCGGGAGAGCAGCACATCGGGCAGATCCACCTCCGTGCCGCAGCGGCGGATCGAGCGACGCCCCCCGCGGCTGACAATCAGATCGATCTCTTCCGGGGCCACGGCCTCCGCCCGCAACCCGAGCTGGCGGGCTTCTTCGCGCAGGCGCATCAACTCGTAGGGCTCAACAGCCCCGCAGGGCCGTTTCTGCAGGATCCAGAAGTCCATGCCGCCTGGTTGGGAACCCTCATGCTGAGAGGGGAAGGGGCCGGAGAACCACGCCAGCCAACACGCGCAAAAGGCAGCGGTGGCACAACGTCAAGGCCCGAATCCTGCTATGGACAAACGCCAATGTGCAGGCTGGAGCGTAGAGTTACCCCTCGCTCTTAACCCCACCAAAAGAGGAACTTAATCCTCCCATGCTTTAGAGCCTGGCGCTGGACATCCAGTCAACCCCGTGATCAGAGCTGAGGCGATGGGGGGCGAGCAGGTGGGCCATCACCGGCGGGATGGGAAAGCTTGTCCTGGCCGTGGAGCGAAGTGCGCAGCAATCCTCAGAATCGCCGGAGGCAGGACGCCCCTCAGCCCAACAGCCCCCGCAGCTCCTGCTTCGCCGCAGCCAGGGCGCCATCGAGAGCGGCGCCGTCGCGGCCGCCGGCCTGGGCCAGGTTGGGGCGGCCGCCGCCACCGCCACCGCAGGCCTTCGCCACACCCCCCAGAAACGCCCCGGCCTTCGGGCCCTTGGCCACCACCGCCGGCCCAAAGGCCGCCACCAGCACCACCTTGCCCAGGTCGCTGGGATCGGGCAGGCCGCCCAGCAACACCGCCGCGCCTGGCCCCAGCTGGTCCACCAGCCCCTGCGCCGCGCTCTGCAGACCGTTCCCCTCCACTCCATCGAGGCGAGCCACCAACAGCTGGAAGGGATCGTTGCCACCCGCCGCCGGCAGCGGCTCGGCCTGGGCCACCAGCGCCGCCGCTTTCGCCACCGCCAGCTCCGCGCGCGCCGCCGCCAGCGCCTTGCCGGTGGCCTTGAGCTCCTCCTGCAGGGCGCTCACCCGCTCCACAATCTCGCCCGGCTGGGCCTTGAAGCGATCGCCCAGCTCGCGCACCACCCTCTCCCGCTCGCCGATCCAGGCCAGCACCGCCGGCCCCGCCACCGCCTCGATGCGGCGGATGCCGGCCGCCACGCCGCTCTCGCCCACGATCTTGAAGAGGCCGATCTCGGCGGTGTTGGCCACATGGGTGCCGCCGCACAGCTCCATCGACACCCCCGGCACATCCACCACCCGCACCCGATCGCCGTACTTCTCGCCGAACATCGCGACGGCGCCGGCGGCCTTGGCGCGCTCGATCTCCATCTCCTGCACCTCCAGCTCGTGCGCATCGGCGATCCAGCCGTTGATCAACCCCTCGATCCGCTCCAGCTCCGCCGCACTCACCGGCCGGGGGCAGTGGAAGTCGAAGCGGAGCCGCTCGAAATCCACCAGCGAGCCCGCCTGGGCGATCGAGGGATCCACCACCTGCTTGAGCGCCGCCTGCAGCAGGTGCGTGGCGGTGTGGTGCGCCTGGGCGCGGCGGCGGCAGGCCCGGTCGACCCGCGCCGTGACCACATCCCCCACCCGCAGCTGCCCCCGCTCGATCCGCCCACCGTGCACAAACACGCTGCGGTTGCGGCTCACCGCATCGATCGTCACGATCAAACCCTCGCCATCGGCGCCATCGCCGCTCAAGGTGCCGTGGTCGCCCACCTGGCCGCCGCCCTCGCCATAGAACGGCGTGGCATCCAGCACCACCTGCACCACATCCCCCGCCCCAGCGCACTCCGCCGGCTCGCCGTTCACCACCAACGCCAACACGCAGCTGGGGTGCTCCAGCGCCTCGTAGCCCCGGAAGGCGGTGGGCTCCACCGCCGCGGCCAGCTGCTCGATCGCATCGCGCACGGTGAGATCAACGCTCACCGCTGCCGCCTTGGCCCGCTGGCGCTGGGCCTCCATCGCCGCCTCAAAACCCGCCAGATCCACCGTGAGACCGTGCTCCTCGGCGATCTCCTCGGTGAGCTCCAGCGGGAAGCCATAGGTGTCGTACAGCTCGAAGGCCTGCTCGCCGCTGATCTGGGC
>JBKDOZ010000105.1:0-7565 GCA_046342735.1 Synechococcaceae cyanobacterium | reverse complement strand
TCCGCCGGCTTAGCAGGCCTACCACAGGCCGCGCACGGGTGGGGCGTAGCTCGTGGGGCCGGCCGCATCGAAGCGCAGGGGGCCGCCGCAGCCCGCCAGGTCGGCCCGGGGGCAGGTGGCGCTGCGGGCCGGATCCGCCACGCTGCCGCCGAAGATGGAGGGCAGGTCGCCGGTGCGCAGGGGCAGGGCTGGGGATTGTTGATCCAGCAGCCAGGCGGCGGTGTTCTCAACGGCGCTGCCATCCCACATGATGCCCTGGTCGGGGAAGCCGAAGCCCATCACCCGGTTGCCCTCCCTGCCGCCGCCCATGGCGATGCCCAGCAGGTCGGTCACCTGGTGGACCACGCCGACACCGCGGGCGTAGGGGGCCCGCCAGGAGTAGTAGCGGTCGGTGATCAGCTCGGGCACGGTGCGCACCACGCCGCAGCGGGTGACCTCCACCGGAGCGCCGGCGCCCAGCCGTCCCCCCAGGGACGGGGCCTCCAGGGTGGTGGTGCAGACCACAGGGCCGGGCGGATCGATGGCGGCCGCGGGCAGGGTCCAGGCGAGAACTCCGGTGGCGGCGGCCAGGGGCAGGGCCAACGCGGTCAGGGCGGCGCGTCCGGCGGCGGGAGCAGGGAGGAAATGGGTCATCGGTGGACGCGGGGACGGCAGACTCGGCGAGGGCCCCACGGGGACGGGCATGGCCGGATGGCGATGGCCGCAGGGGCAGGCTGATGGGCGCGGAGAGGAGATCAAACGGCCTTTGGGCCTTTGACCTCGCTGCAATGCCCGCAAACTAGCGAGATTGTCCCCGATTCCCACCCCTTTCTCCAGCAGCCGATGCCCCAACTGCCCACCGATTCCGCAACACGCCGCGCCCTGCTGCTTTTCCTGTTGGCCGGCCGGGCCTATCGCCGCGGGCAGTTCACCCTCGCCTCCGGCCGCACCAGCGAGCATTACGTGAACTGCAAGCCCGTGAGCCTGAGTGGTGTGGGCCTGGCCCTGCTCGGCGAGCAGCTGCTGGCCGAGGTGGAGGAGGGGGCCGCTGCGGTGGCCGGTCTGACGCTCGGGGCCGATCCGCTGGTGAGTGCCGTGGCGATGGCGGCCGCGCTGGCCGGCCGCGACCTCGACGCCCTGATCGTGCGCAAGGAGGCGAAGGGCCATGGCACCGGCGCCTGGCTCGAGGGGCCCCTGCCCGCCGCCGGTGGGCGGATCACGGTGCTGGAAGACGTGGTGACCACCGGCGGTTCGGCCCTCAAGGCGGTGCGCCAGCTGCGGGAGGCGGGCTACGTGGTGGAGCGGGTGGCCGCGATCGTCGATCGGCAGGAGGGGGGGCAGGCCGCCATGGCGGCCGAGGGATTGGAGCTGCGCAGCCTCTTCCTGCTGGAGGAGGTGGCGGCTGCCTCTCCGCTCGCCTGGTCCCCCCTTGCCCCCTCCGTCCATGTCCCCCCTCGCCCCCCCCGATCCCTGGGCCTGGCGCCCCGCCGTTCCCTCCCGGCTGGAGAAGCCGGTGCTGCTGCTGCGGCTGGAGGGCCCCGACAGCCGCCGCTTCCTCCACGGCCAGACCAGCCAGGACCTGGCCCTGGCCCCCCCCGGCGCCTGGCGCTGCACCTGCTGCCTGACCCCCACCGCGCGGCTGCGGGCCCTGGCGGAGGTGCTCGTGGACGGGGATGGCGCCTGGCTGGTGATCACCGCCGGCGATGGGGCGGCGGTGCGGCAGGCCTTCGACCGGGTTCTTTTCCCCGCCGATGCCGTGCAGCTGGGGGCACTCCAGCCGGGGCTCTGGGTGGAGGACCCTGAGGCGCCGATCCCTGAAGCGGGCGGCCGCTGGGAGAGCCTGGGGGAAGGGGCGGGCTGGTGCCTGGAGGGTGGCGCCGCCGTGCTCCCCGCCGGTGCGCCCCTGCCAGCGGCGCTGGCGGAGCGGCCACTGCTGGCGGCGGCGGAGGCCGAGCGCCTACGGATAGCCCGCGGTGAGCCGGCGGCGCCGGCGGAGCTCAACGAGGAGTTCAACCCCTTCGAGCTGGGGCTGGCGGCCCGGGTGAGCCTCAGCAAGGGCTGCTACCTGGGCCAGGAAACCCTGGCCCGGCTGGCCACCTACGACGGCGTCAAGCAGCAGCTGCGCCGCTGGCACCTGCCGGCGGGCGAGGGGAATGCGCCGGAGCCGGGTGCGGGGCTTGTCCAGGGGGAGGGAGCACGCGCGGGCCAGGTCACCACGGTGCTGGCGCTTCCGGAGGGCGGCTGGATGGGCTTGGCGCTGGTGCGCCGGGCGGCGCTGGCGGAGCCGCGGCTGGCCACCGCCGCCGGGGCCTGGCTGACCCTTTCGCAGCCCGATGGGGTGCAGGCCCCGCCGGTGGGGCCGGGCGGCCGTCAGGGCGGCGAGGGCGGCGAAGGCGGCTCCTCCAGGGCGGCGGGCTGATCCAGCAGCCAGTGGGCCACCGCCCAGGTGGCCAGGGAATCATCGAGGTTGTAGCGGAAGATCCGCTGCAGGCGCTGGCGGCTGCGGATCACTCCCACCTCCTCCCGGTCGCGCCGCCACTGGCGCCACCACAGCAGACAGCGGGCCCCATCCACCCCCTGCTGGCTCCAGGCGAAGCCGATCCAGCCCGCCACCGACTAGATCCCGTAGCTGAACACCGGCAGCACACAGTCGCGCCGCAGCCGCTGCTGCACATCCAACAGCCGCCGCCGCAGCCGCGCCCGCTCCGCCTCCGGCACCCCCTGGCGCTCCGCCAGCCGCAGCAGGCCGATGGATTCGGTTTCGCCGTAGTGCAGCACCGGCCAATCGGGATAACGGCGAAGCAGCCGCTCCAGCCGGGCCCAGAGCTGCGGTTCGCCATGTTCCTGCAGGGCCAGCAGCGGTTGGTAGGCGGCGGTGGCGTCGACGGCGGCCTCGCGGGGGTCGGGCCAGGATCCATCGGGCCGGCGCCGCAGCCGCAACACGCCGTGCAGGAAATCGTCGCGGGCGTCCGGGTCGGATTCGATGTCGTACAGCAGCACCCCCGGGGCCCCCTCCAGCTCCGGCAGGGCCGCCCCGATCGCGTCATCGCGGCGCCGCGGCACGCCAGCCGCCTGCACCCGTGCCTGGGCCACCAGCGGAGCCGCCGCCTCGCGGTGCTGTTCGCCCTCGACGGCCAGCCGTTCCGCCAGCGCCTCCGGATCCGCCGTCGCCAGCTCCGCCAGGCTGCCGATGCCCAGGGCGATCAGCAGCTCGCGCCGCTTGCCGCCGATGCCGCTCACCTCGCTGAGGTGGCCCTCCTCGGTGGCGGCTTCATCGCAGAGGCCGCGCCAACAGCAGAGGGTGCACTTCTTGCGATCGCTCACCAGCGGTGGCGGTGTCGTCCGCGCCAGATCGCCGGCGAGGCGGCCCAGGCTGTCGTCGAGCTGGCGCTGCAGCGAATCCCCCAGGAGGGTCACCGGCTCCCGCTCCATCCGTGTGCCGGCACCGGCCACCACCAGCCCCTGGGGCACCGCCCCCTCCTGGTGCTGGGCGAGCAGGCGGCCCCAGAGGGCCAACAGCAGACGGTGTTCGCGGGTGGTGCGGCGTCCCTGGCGGCCCAGCACCGGCCGGTAGCGGTGCGCCCCCCAGCGGCTGCTGCCCTCCACCCGCTCCAGCAACGGCGGATGGGCCTCGATCGGCGTGCGGTCGGCCGCGAGCCCCCGCAGGCGCACCCCCACCACACCGGGGGCACCGGCGGCGCAGGCGGCCTCGCCCCGACCCGGGCGTTGGGGTAGCAGGGTCTGGAAGCTGCGCAGCTGATCCTCCAGCGCCAGGGCCCGATGGGCACTCCACTGGCGCCCCGGCTCCGGCCCGTGCCAATCCAGCCAGGCCCGCCGGCGGCAGCGCAGCCAGCTGCGCAGCAGCCGATCGGTGAGCGCTGGCGGGCTGGGGGCGGCCGCGGGGGCGGCGGCGTCGGGGGAGGGCGGCATGGGCGCACCGTAGGAGCGACCTCCGCGGGCGGTGGCCTGCGGCCGGGCCGGCACCCCGACCGGAGCGGCTACCGGTTCGCTCTGCTACACGGGAACTGGATTTGTTCCTGATCACGCCCCCATGGCCTCTGCCCCCCTTCCCCTGGAGGCCAGTCCGATTGCCTTCGGCACCGATGGCTGGCGCGGCATCCTCGGCGTGGACATCACCGTGGAGCGGTTGCTGCCGGTGGCCGCCGCCGCCGCCCGCGAACTGGAGAGCAGTGCCCCCGCCGGACTGGAGAGCCGCATGGTGGTGATCGGCTACGACCGCCGCTTCCTGGCCCCGGAGCTGGCCGAGGCGATCGGGGCGGCGGTGCGGGGCGCCGGCCTGGAGCCGTTGCTGGCCGATTCGCCCACCCCCACACCCGCCTCCAGCTGGGCGGTGGTGGAGCGCGGCGCCCTGGGGGCGCTGGTGATCACCGCCAGCCACAACCCGCCCGAGTGGTTGGGCCTGAAGATCAAGGGGCCCTTCGGCGGCTCGGTGGAGGGGGATTTCACCCAGCGGGTGGAGCGGCGCCTGCAGGCCGGGGGGATCACGGTGCCGATCGCCGGCGCCACGGAGCGCTTCGATGCCCTCGGCGCCTACGTGGCCGGCCTGCGCGCGAAGGTCGACACCACGGCGCTGGCTGAGGGGCTGGACCGGCTGGGGTTGCAGGTGATCGTCGATCCGATGCATGGCTCGGCCGCCGGTGTGCTGCCGGCTCTCCTGGGGGAGGCGGCGGTGGCGAGCGGAGCGATCCGCGAGATCCGCGCGGAGCGCGATCCGCTTTTTGGCGGCAATCCGCCCGAGCCCCTGGCGCCCTATCTGCAGGAGCTGATCGCCGCGGTCCAGGCCGCCACGGCGGCGGGAAGGCCGGCGATGGGGATTGTGTTCGATGGCGACGGCGATCGGATTGCTGCGGTGGATGAGCGGGGTCGCTTCTGCAGCACCCAGCTGCTGATGCCCCTGTTCATCGACCATCTGGCGCGGGCCCGCGGCCTCGCCGGCAGCGTGATCAAAACCGTCAGCGGCTCCGATCTGATGGCCCTGGTGGCCGAGAACCTGGGCCGGACGGTGCTGGAGAAGCCGGTGGGCTTCAAGTACATCGCCGCTGAGATGTTGGCGGGCGAGGTGCTGGTGGGCGGGGAGGAATCGGGCGGTGTGGGCTTCGGCATGCACCTGCCCGAGCGCGATGCGCCCTTCGCCGCCCTGCTGCTGATCGAGGCGCTGGTGGAGGGCGGCGTGCCCCTGGGCCAACGCATCGATGCCCTGCAGCAGCGCTGCGGAGGTGCCGCCGCCTACGACCGCCTCGACCTGCGCCTGGCCGACATGGCCGCCCGCGCCCGGCTGGAGGCGCGGCTGGCCGAGGCCCCGCCCACGGAGGTGGCCGGTGCGGCGGTGCAGGAGGTGATCACCACCGATGGCGTGAAGTTGCGGCTCGGCCCCAGCCACTGGTTGATGTTGCGCTTCTCCGGCACCGAACCCCTGCTGCGCCTCTACTGCGAAGGCCCCGATGCGGCGCGGGTGGCGGAGGTGTTGGGTTGGGCGCGCCAGCTGGCGGAATCGGTCTGAAGCCCCCCTCCCTTCCCATGGATCTTGTGATCGCCAGCGGCAACGCCGGCAAGGTGCGCGAATTTGCGGCGCTGCTCGCAGAGCTGCCCCTGCAGGTGCTGCCCCAGCCGGAGGGACTGGAGGTGGAGGAAACGGGAAGCACCTTCGCCGAGAACGCCCGGATCAAGGCTGAGGTGGTGGCCCTGGCCAGCGGTTGCTGGGCCCTGGCCGACGACTCAGGCCTGGCGGTGGATGCCCTGGGCGGAGCGCCCGGGGTGTTCTCCGCCCGCTACGCCCCCACGGACGCCGAGCGCATCGCGCGGCTGCTGGCCGAGCTGGCGGCCGCCAACGAGCGCCGCCAGGCGGATGGGCTGTCCCCCGACCGCAGCGCCCGCTTCAGCGCCGCCCTCGCCCTGGCCGACCCCAGCGGCACGATCCGCCTGGAGGTGGAGGGCCACTGTCCCGGCGTGATCCTGGAGGCGCCGCGGGGGGCCGGTGGCTTCGGCTACGACCCGGTGTTTCTGGTGCCCGAGCTGGATCTGAGCTTCGCGGAAATGGACAAGGCCACCAAGGCCCGCGTCGGCCACCGCGGCCGGGCCTTCGCGCTGCTGGCGCCGCGGTTGCGGGAGTTGGTGGGGAAGGGGTGAGCAACAGCCAACGGCGACCTTTTGGGCGCCCAGAGATTCCAGACAGCTTTCTTAATCGAGACTAGAAAGACCGGCCAACTCTTCGGGCGGGACTTGTGATCTCTCTAGGGAGGTCCGACGGCGCGCAGCAACGCCTCTGTGAGTGATCGCTCCACGTCTTTGGTGTATTCAATGGTCAATGTTCTTGCTTTGGCTGGATCGCTGCTTCTGCGGGATTGGGCGGCCTGCCATGGATTAGTGCCATGTTGGGTTCTACGACCGCCTCGGTGATCTGCGCCAGTGCCTGAATGCCGCAGGCCACCCGATGCTCCTCATTCATTGGCTTGCCGTGCACTACTTCTGCCCATCGGCTCAGGACATTGCGGTCGTAGCGGAAGCAGAAGGTTGTTTGCCTAAATATTTGATGATGAATGTAGGTTGCCGGGTCGAAAAACTCCACGCCAAGCCGTTCATGCCCGGAGGTCAGCACATCCCGCTTGCGCAGCAATTCCTCAACCGTAGCAACGGAGGGATAGTCCACGGGTAGCCAGATCAAGGCTTCCATCTGGATCTCGGCGTTGCTGGAGTCTGTGGCCATTCTGCCGAGAACAGATGGCGGAGGGGCTGTGCCAGGAGGTGGCATTGGGTTGGAGGGGCTTTTCCCGCCAACGATGCCGCCAGCACTCTGTGACTTCCTCCATCCCCCGTCCTGATGGTCCAGTCGAGGAGGGCGAACCGCCGCCGCTTCCGCCAGACTGCTCGGAGTACCCACAACGCCGAAGCGGCTTTGGCCACTTCGGTCTCGACCGCCCCGGTCTCACCCAGGCACTTGGCGGCCTCGCCCTTGGTCTGATCGCTCTGCTGTCTTCCTATGACCACATCACCCTCTTCGGCCGTACCCTCCGGCTTCAGCAGCAATGGGGGATCCCCTTCATCGCTGCCTCGGTGGCGATCGTTTTTGTCGATGCTCAAGTGGCGACGCGATACCGGCTACGAGCAGCGCCTGAACGCGCTCGCGATCAGGATTCAGAAAACGAGGAACGAAACCGAGCAGATCAAGAACGAAACCGAGCAGATCAAGAACGAAGCCGAGCAGATCAAGAAAGAGACAGAGCAGATCAAGAGAGATGTCGAGCGGCTGAGGCAAGAGAACGACAGGTTAAGACGGCTGAATCTCAGAACGCAGAGCTTGCTCTCCTCCGCCGATCAGATCTGCTTTCCGCCCGAGTGCTCCTCGATCCATCCGACACCAACAGATCCCGACTCAGGGCTTTCCTCGCCTTGATCAGCCAGCCGCCGGAAGACGGCCCGATCTGACATCTTCTCTGTGCCAGGGTCTCCCCTGCGGCATCCCGACCACAGCATGCGAATCCAGCGCTACCGCAGTCCCGAGGGGGGCATCGCCTACGGGCAGCTGCACGACGACGGCCGCTGTGAGCGGCTGGTGGGTGATCCCTTCG
>JBKDOZ010000104.1:0-29037 GCA_046342735.1 Synechococcaceae cyanobacterium | reverse complement strand
TGGCCCTGCAGCTGGAGCAGCCCCTGACGGATTTGGCACCGCCTCGCCTGGAGGGATCCGGGGAGAGGGCCCAGTAAATTGGGCAGCGATCCCGTTGCCGAGCTTCGGTCTTGCCTCACCTGGCTCGCCTGCGATCTCTCCGCACCGCCCTGCCTGCGCTGGCGGGGATCGTGGCCGGGGCCGTGATCCTGGCGGACAGCCCAAGGACCTTTGGCGCCGCCCCCGCGGCCCCAGCCGTTGCGCCGAAGGCCCCAACGGTTTCTCCGAAGGCCCCGGCGGTCAATCCCCAACCCGCATCCGCGGTCGGCCCCGACAGCGGCATGGTCACGATCGAATCCGACAGCCAGCAGGCCGATAACGTCACGGGCATCGTCACCGCCACGGGCAACGTGCGCATCACTTACCCCGAGAAGGGAATGGTGGCCACGTCGCGTCAAGCCCAGTACTTCTCCCGCGAAGGCAAGCTGGTGCTCAGCGGCGATGTCGACGTCATCGACGCCGACGGCCAGAGGATCCGGGCGGAGAAACTCACCTACCGGCTCGACAGTGAGCGAATCGTCGCCGAACCCCAGTCGGGCCGCCAGGTCACCAGTCGGCTGAAGCTGCGCCAGGCCACTGGCCCAGCCAACGGCAGCCCGGCCACCAGCCCAGCCCCCAGCCCCCTGCGGCCATGAGCCTGACCCTCGATCGGGTCGCCATCACCATCGGAGGTCGGCCGCTGGTGAGTGATGTCAGCCTTGCCCTTCACCCTGGTGAAGTTGTCGGCCTGCTGGGGCCCAACGGTGCCGGCAAGACCACCACCTTCAACCTCGTCACCGGTCTGTTGCGCCCCGACCGGGGGGATGTGCTGCTGGATGGCATGAGCGTGGCTGATCGCTCGATGCCACAACGGGCGCGGCTGGGAATCGGCTATCTGCCCCAGGAAGCGAGCGTCTTCCGCAGCCTCACCGTGCGCGAAAACCTGCGCCTGGCCCTGCAGGAAAGCGGCACCGCGCGCGAGCAGCACCAGGAGCGGCTGGAGGAGCTGATCGGCGAGTTTCACCTGGGGGCGTTCCAGCATCGCCGCGGTTTCCAGCTCTCCGGCGGGGAACGCAGGCGCTGCGAAGTGGCGCGCGCCCTGGCGGTGGGGGGCAGCGGCCCGCGCTACCTGCTGTTGGACGAACCCTTCGCCGGGGTGGATCCCATGGCCGTTGCCGATCTGCAGCGATTGATCGACGGCCTGCGTAGCCGAGGCATGGGGGTGCTCATCACCGACCACAACGTGCGCGAAACCCTGGCGATCACCGATCGCGCCTACATCCTCACCGATGGCCGGATCCTGGCGGCGGGCACGTCTGAGGCGATGGCCCATGATCCGCTGGTGCGGCGCCACTATCTCGGGGAGACCTTCCAGCTGTGAAAGGAAGCACACCAACGCTCTCACCCCCTCGGGTGACGGGCCCAGCCGCCATCCCAGCCGCCGCCCTTAGCGCCTGGGCCGAGCATCTCCGGCCCCGCTGGCAACGGTTGCCTCTTCTGGATCGTTGGCTTCTCGGCGAGCTGATGGGCCCGCTGCTGTTTGGCATTGCCGCCTTCACGGCCGTCACCCTCTCGGTGGGGGTGGTGTTCGAATTGGTGCGACGGGTGGCGGAATCCGGCCTGCCGCTGGCGGCCGCGATGCAGGTTCTGCTCCTGCGACTGCCCAGCTTTCTGGTGCTCTCGTTCCCCATGGCCACCCTGATGGCCACCCTGCTGGCCTTCAGCCGCCTCTCGGGCAGCAGTGAACTGACGGCCCTGCGCAGTGTTGGCGTGAGCACCGTCCGCATGGTGGTTCCCGCATTGGCCCTGGCCCTGGTGATGAGCCTGCTGACATTCGTGTTCAACGATCTGATCGTTCCCCGGGCCAATCTGGCGGCCACCAACAGCCTGGAGCGTGCCCTGGGCAAGGCGATCTCCACGGAAAAAGGCAGCAATATCATGTACTCCCGCTTCGGCAAAATCGCCCAGGAAGAGGGGGAAAAGGTGAAGATGCTCACCCACATATTCTATGCCCGTCATTATCTTCGTGGGGAAATGCAGGATGTCACCCTGCTCGATTTCTCCCGGCCCGGCCAGCGCCAGATGCTCACCGCCGCCACGGGCCATTGGAACGACCAACAAGCGGCGTGGGAGTTCCGCAACGGTCGCATCATCAATGTGGATGATGACACCGGCACCACCACATCGGCGCGTTTCGACCGCTACAGCTACCCCCTCAGCCGCGACCCGCTGGAGGTGGCCAAGCTTCCCACCGATCCGAGTGTGATGACGGTGGGTCAGGCGCGCACGGCCGAGCGGCTGCAGCGCCAAGCCGGCAACGCCAAGGAGGCCCGGCGCCTGCGGGTTCGGATTCAGGAGAAATTCGCCTTTCCCGCCATCTGCCTGGTGTTCGGCCTCATCGGCAGCAGCCTCGGCGTGCGGCCCCATTCGCGCACGAGCCGCAGCCAGGGTTTCGGCATCAGCGTGCTGCTGATCTTCGGCTACTACCTGATGTCCTTCATTTTCAGCTCCCTCGGCATCACGGGCACCCTCACGCCCTTCCTGGCCGCCTGGCTGCCTGTGTTCGTGGGGCTCAGCGGCGGTCTGGCCCTGCTGCGTCAAGCCAGCCGCTGATCCCGCCGGCGGCGCGGCACACTGGGGCGGTCTGGCAAGTTTTTTGCGGTGAACGATCCGGTCATGGCCCTCGGTCTCGGGGCCTTTGCGCTGCTGCTCCTGGTCCTGCCCCTGAGCTTCTGGGCCCTCAGTGGGGGCAGCCAGGGGCGTGTCAGCACCGTGGTGCGCTTCCTGGTAGCCGCCGCCAACCTCTGCCTCACCGCCCAGCTGGTGTTGCGCTGGTGGGATTCGGGCCACTTCCCGATCAGCAACCTCTACGAATCGCTCTGCTTCCTCGCCTGGGGCGGCACCCTCACCCAATTGCTGGTGGAGCGATCCTGGCCCAACCCCCTGGTGCCCGCAGCCGCCACACCCCTTGCGCTGGGCTGCGTCGCCTTTGCCAGCTTTGCCCTGCCCCAGCAGCTCCAGGAGGCCTCGCCCCTGGTGCCGGCCCTGCGCTCCAGCTGGCTGGTGATGCACGTGAGCGTGATCATGCTCAGCTATGCCGCGCTTCTGGTGGGCTCGCTGCTCTCGGTGGCGGTGCTCTTCACCGAACGCAACGAAACCCTGGAGCTACGCAGTAGCGCCATCGGCAGTGGCGGTTACCGCCAAGCCCAGCTCCTCTCCGATGGCCCGGGGGCCATGAGCCTCAGCAGCAGTGCCTTCCGCATCAGCGAGCAGCTCGACAGCCTCAGCTATCGCACGATCACCGTGGGCTTCCTGCTGCTCTCGGTGGGCCTGGTGAGTGGGGCGGTGTGGGCGAACGAAGCCTGGGGCAGCTGGTGGAGCTGGGATCCCAAGGAAACCTGGGCCTTGATCACCTGGCTGGTCTACGCCGCCTACCTGCATACCCGGCTGATCCGGGGATGGCAGGGGCGCAGACCGGCTCTGCTGGCATCCGCCGGCCTGGTGGTGCTGGCGGTTTGCTACATCGGCGTCAACCTGCTGGGCATTGGCCTGCACAGCTACGGCTGGTTTTTTGGGAGCGAAGCCTGAGCCGGCGCCGCAGCCGGCGGCTCCAACCCAGGGCGGCCACACCACCAACCACCGGCAACGGTGCTGGGACCGGTTCGTAGGTGGCCTGGTAGAAGCGTTGGCCGATCAGGGAATGGCCGGCGGTCGTGGGGTGGGAGCCGTCCCAGAAAAGGTAGCTGTCGGGGTTGCTGCAGGGTGTGGCAGCAATATTCGCGAGGCAACGTTGCGTAACATTGCTGAAGCCAAAGGCCCCCGGATTGGTTCGCACATCGGCAAGGAGGTCATCCACCTGGAAGGAAACGATGTCGAGGTCCGGACGGCTGGCCGAAAAATCGTCCAACTTCAGCGCCAGTTCTGTGTTGAATTTGTCGCTGAGGTCGCTGAAAAACCCCTGAAGACCCGTGCCGTAGAACTCGGGGATCAGGCCGAGATCAGGGGTATTGGGAACAAGAAAGTTGCGCGCTCCCTTGCCGGCTAGCTCCTGGAGGGTTCCGATGATGTTGGAAACAGCCGTCGGCACGATGGCCGCGGCTCCAGCCGGTGATGCATTGCCATCAAAGGTTCCCACTCCCAGGCCACCGTTGGCGAAGAAAGTAAAGGGATCATTGGGGAACATCCAGACCATAAACAGGCTGGTTTCCGGATCGAAGGAGGGGGTGCCAAACTGATCGAGCTGCCAAGCATTGCCCTTCCCCGCGTAGGCACTCTTGAGGGCTGGGGCGATCTGGAAATCGGAGTATTGGATGTAGTTCTGGACCCCGCTTGTGGCCCCGCCCACAGCAAAGTTGCTCCCCCCCTGAAGCGAAGCCTGCAGGGCGGGTCCCGTGGGGTTAAAAGCCTTCCAGAGGTATTCAGCAGCCACCTTGCCATTGCTGAAGCGTGCACCGTCGTACGGCGGGGGCGGAAAGATGGGAGGGAAGGAAGCCGCGTTGCCGCTGATCACACCGCTGTTGCCGTTGTCGGAAAGGCTGTCGCCAAACACGTAGAGACGACTCAGGGAAGCCACGCCGGCGACAACGGGCGTCGGCGACAGGAGCAGCCCAAGCAGGGGAGCCACGCAGGCCACTGGCCACAGACGGCGCAGGGAGTGGGAAAACTGTTGGCGTTTCCGAGCCGCCCTCAGCGCCGGTCGGGAGGCTCGTGCGGGGAGAGATGGGCGCATCGCGTGATGGGGGTGTCTACCCCATCACAACGGAAGAACGTCAAAACCTGTAGGGCAAAGGGGAAGACTTCGCATCTCTTCCCCTTTGCTTCGCGAGTCTTGCGCGACCGATAGCGATGTGCGGGTCGGAAGACCTCAGACCAAGGCAGGCTCAGGACGACGGCTGGTGCGAATGCCCTGGATCGCTTCGGCGTAGTCGGAAGCGCCGAAAACCCCGGACCCCGAAACAATGGCATTGGCCCCCGCTTCGATCACCTTCCAGGCATTGGCGGGCTTGATGCCGCCATCCACCTCAATCCAGGGATCGAGGCCCCGCTCGTCGCAGAGGCGGCGCAGATCCCGGATCTTCTGGACCTGGTTCTCGATGAAGCTCTGCCCCCCGAAACCAGGGTTCACGCTCATGATCAGCACCAGATCGCAGAGCTCAAGGCAGTACTCCAGGGTGTCGATCGGGGTGCTGGGGTTCAGCACCGCTCCGGCCTGCTTGCCCAGCTCCTTGATCTGGGCCAGGTTGCGGTGCAGGTGGGGGCAGGCCTCGACCTGAACCGAAATGATGTCGGCGCCGGCGCGGGCAAACTCCGGCACGTAACGCTCCGGCTCCACGATCATCAGGTGCACGTCCAGCGGCTTGGTCGTCACCGGCCGCAGAGCCTCAACGATCAGGGGACCGATGGTGATGTTCGGCACGAAGCGGCCGTCCATCACGTCCACGTGGATCCAGTCGGCGCCGGCCGCGTCGATCGCGCGCACGTCATCGCCGAGGCGGGAGAAGTCGGCCGAAAGGATGGAGGGGGAAACCACCAAGGACTTGGTGCTCATGGACGTCCACCGGGGCGAAGGGGTAGCGAATTGTAAGGAGCCACGGGCCCCGGGCCAGGCGGGACTCGCTGGTACGATGTCGCAGCTTCCCGATTTCAGAAGGCCCAAGGCAGCCGATTCTTCGCGGATCTCCCGCGGCGCGGCTCACGCCCGGTTCGACGAACACGCCGCCCACGGTTCTGCACGCCCCTGCAGAGAGCCCCTTGCCCAGGGGCTGGCCATCTGTGTCGATCGTCGACCCCACCGTCGACCTGGTCGGTCGCGAAGCTCCTTTCCCTCCGCCGGATCGTCGTGGATCGCTCTCTCATCCAGGAAATTCTTGAGGTCGTCGAACAGGCGGCCATCGCCTCCGCCCGCCTCACCGGGATGGGGCTCAAGAACGAGGCTGACGCTGCAGCGGTAGAGGCGATGCGCGAACGCATGGGCCAGGTCGCCATGCAGGGGCGCATCGTGATCGGTGAGGGCGAGCGCGACGAGGCTCCGATGCTCTACATCGGTGAGGAGGTGGGCAGCGGCACCGGTCTTGGCGTCGATTTCGCCGTCGACCCCTGTGAGGGCACCAACCTGTGCGCAAACAGCCAGCGCGGCTCGATGGCTGTGCTCGCCGCCTCCGACCGTGGCGGTCTGTTCAACGCCCCCGACTTCTACATGAAGAAGCTGGCCGCTCCCCCGGCCGCCAAGGGCAAGGTCGACATCCGCAAGTCGGCCACCGAAAACATCGAAATCCTCAGCCAGTGTCTGGGGGTGGCGAAGGATGAACTGGTGATCGTGGTCATGGATCGCGCCCGCCACAAAGACCTGATCGCTGAAATCCGCAGCACCGGCGCCCGTGTGCAGCCCATCTCCGATGGGGACGTGCAAGCGGCCATCGCCGCTGGCTTCGCGGGAACGGGCACCCACTGCCTGATGGGCATCGGCGCCGCCCCCGAAGGGGTGATCTCCGCGGCGGCCCTGCGCGCCCTCGGGGGCCACTTCCAGGGTCAGCTCGTCTACGACCCGGCCGTGGCCCAAACCAAGGAGTGGGAAGGCCTCACCCGCGAGGGTAACCTCGCCCGCCTGGCGGAGATGGGGATCAACGACCCCGACAAAATCTATGAAGCCGAGGAGCTGGCCTCCGGGGCGAATGTGGTGTTTGCCGCCAGCGGCATCACCGACGGCCTCCTTTTCGACGGGGTGAAGTTTGAAAAGGATTGCACCCGCACCAGCAGCCTGGTGATCAGCACCCTCGATAACACGGCTCGCTTCACGACCACCGTGCACATCAAGGAAGGCGCCCAGAGCATCGCCCTGCGCTGAGTCCCCTCGGCACCGGACCCGCTCCCATCGGCCGCATTGCCGGCAGCACCCCAGGCAGCAGATCAGCCTCCATGCACATCGCCGTCATCGGCCTCAGTCACCGCACGGCTCCGGTGGAGATCCGCGAGAGGCTGAGCATTCCGGAGCCCACGATGGAGGCCTCCCTCCAGAGGCTGCGGGCAGACGACCAGGTGCTGGAGGCTTCGATCCTCAGCACCTGCAACCGCCTGGAGATCTATGCCCTGCTCCGCCACCCGGAGGAGGGCATTTCTGCCATCGGCAGCTTTTTGAGCCAGGTATCTGGCCTACCTACAGAGGAGCTGAGCCCCCACCTTTTTGCTTATCACCACGAAGCGGCGATCGATCACCTGTTGCGGGTTTCGGCCGGGCTCGACAGCCTGGTTCTGGGCGAGGGGCAGATCCTCTCCCAGGTGAAGAAGATGGTGCGGCTGGGGCAGGACTATCGCTCCATCGGGCCGATCCTCAACCGCCTGCTCAACCAGGCCGTGAGCACGGGCAAGAGGGTGCGCACCGAAACCAACCTGGGAACCGGTGCGGTCTCCATCAGTTCCGCCGCCGTGGAACTGGCCCAACTGAAGGTGGGTCAGGCCAGGGGCGTGGATGATCTCGTGCCGCTGGATCAGGAGCAGGTGGCGGTGGTGGGGGCCGGCCGCATGGCGCGTTTGCTACTGCAGCACCTGCAGGCCAAAGGCTGCCGGGGCGTGGTGCTCCTCAACCGCACCGTGGCGCGGGCCGAACAGCTCGCGGCGGATTTTCCCCAGCTCCCGGTGCAATGCCGCCCGATCGACGACCTCGACCACTGCCTGAGCACCTGTTCCATGGTGTTCACCAGCACAGCGGCTGAAGATCCGATCATCACCCGGACGCGGTTGGCCACCCTGAACCGCCGCTCCAGCCTGATGCTCATCGACATCGGCGTGCCCCGCAACATCAGCGCCGATGCGGCCGAGCTTGGCGGAGTCGAGAGCTTTGATGTGGACGACCTCCAGGAGGTGGTGGCCCGCAACCAGGAGGCACGGCGCGAGATGGCCGCGGAGGCCGAAGCGCTGCTGCGGGAGGAAGCCCAGCTGTTCCTGGATTGGTGGGACGGCCTGGAGGCGGTTCCCCTGGTCAACCGCCTGCGCACCCAGCTGGAGGACATCCGCGAGCAGGAGCTCCAGAAAGCTCTCAGCCGCATGGGCCCCGACCTCTCCGCCCGTGAACGCAAGGTGGTGGAGGCGTTGAGCAAGGGGATCATCAACAAGGTCCTGCACACTCCCGTAACCCGGCTGCGGGCCCCCCAACCGCGCGCCCAGCGCCATCAGGCGATGAAGGTGCTCCAGGAGTTATTTGAGCTGGATGACGACGCTGCCGGGGGCTCCTGAAGTGTTGCTGCCAACGACTACAAAGTGCTGCCAACCCCCACGGGGGTGGCCCACGCTCCGGTACGGTCGGAGCGAGCTGGGGATTGAGGCTTCATTATGAAACGTGTTCTGGCCATCATTCTCGGCGGTGGAGCGGGAACTCGCCTCTACCCACTCACCAAGACCCGCGCCAAGCCGGCTGTTCCCTTGGCTGGCAAGTATCGTCTCATCGATATTCCCATCAGCAATTGCATCAACTCGGAGATCAACAAGATCTACGTGTTGACCCAGTTCAACAGCGCCTCCCTCAACCGTCATCTCACGATGACCTACAACCTGTCGGCTGGCTTCGGCCAGGGATTCGTGGAGGTTTTAGCGGCTCAGCAAACCCCGGATAGCCCCAGCTGGTTTGAGGGAACGGCGGATGCGGTGCGCAAATATCAGTGGCTTTTCCAGGAATGGGACGTGGACCACGTGTTGATCCTCTCCGGTGACCAGCTGTACCGGATGGATTACAGCCGCTTCGTGCAACACCACATCGATTCCGGGGCGCAACTTTCCGTTGGCGCTCTGCCGGTAACGGCCAGCGATGCCGAGGGCTTCGGCCTGATGCGCACCGATAGCAACGGACGCATTCGCGAATTCCGAGAAAAGCCCAAGGGCGAGGCCCTGCATGCGATGGCTGTCGATACGGCCAGCCTTGGTCTCACCCCGGAAGAGGCGCAGCGGCGCCCCTACCTGGCATCGATGGGCATTTATGTCTTCAGCCGCGACACCCTCTTCAACCTGCTGGCTGCCCATCCCCAGGCCACCGATTTTGGCAAGGAGATCATTCCGGCCTCCCTGGAGAGGGGGGATGTACTGCAAAGCTATCTGTTCAACGACTATTGGGAAGATATCGGAACAATCGGTGCGTTCTACGAGGCCAATCTGGCGCTCACGGAGCAGCCAAACCCACCGTTTTCTTTCTACGACGAAAAGTTTCCCATCTATACCCGCCCCCGCTCCCTGCCCCCCAGCAAGCTCAATGACTGTCAGGTGACGCAATCCATCATCGGCGAGGGTTCCCTGCTCAAGTCGTGCAGCATTCACCATTGCGTGCTGGGTGTGCGTAGCCGCGTCGAAGACGAGGTGGTTCTGCAAGACACCTTGGTGATGGGGGCTGACTACTTTGAATCCGCGGAAGAGCGTGCCGTTCTACGGGAGAGGGGTGGCATTCCGATCGGCGTGGGCCAAGGCACCACGGTCAAGCGAGCCATCCTCGATAAAAACGTGCGCATTGGCCACAACGTCACGATTGTCAACAAGGATCATGTGGAAGAAGCCGACAGGCCCGAGCTAAACTTCTACATCCGTAATGGCATTGTGGTGGTGGTCAAAAACGGAACGATTGCCGACGGCACGGTGATCTAAACCAGAATTACTTCATGGCCTTCACGGATTCATTGTCCGGGGAACGATTTGCTTGGGCGATGGCCAGCCGTTAGGGGTTGGTTGCGGAGTTGCTGACATGGGGCGCTGGCGGCTTCCCTCCCGGCCCCTGGCAGGGGCACACTTGAGAGGAAGCCACAATCACCGCGATTTCCTATGGGCAAGGCGCATTTCGGCTTGATCGGCCTGGGCGTGATGGGGGAAAACCTGGTGCTCAACGCTGAGCGCAACGGCTTCTCAAGCGTCGTCTGGAACCGAACGTACAAAAAAACCCTTGAATTCCTGGCCGGTCGTGGCGCCGGCAAAGACATCATCGGGGTGGAAACACTTCCCGAATTCGTCGCGGCGCTGGAAAAACCTCGCCGTATTTTGATGATGGTCAAGGCGGGACAACCCGTGGACGACATGATCGCCACCATGGCGCCTCTGCTGGAGGAAGGGGATCTGCTGATCGATGGCGGCAACAGCCTCTACACCGACACCGAGCGACGGGTGAAGGAACTGGAGAGCAAAAGTTTCGGCTATATCGGCATGGGCGTATCCGGGGGGGCCAAGGGGGCCCTGGAGGGTCCGAGCATGATGCCCGGCGGCACCCGCCGCGCGTACAACGACATCGAATCCCTGTTGCAGGCGATGGCAGCGAAGGTCATCGACGGCCCCTGCGTCACCTACGTGGGACCCGGCGGGGCCGGCCACTTCGTGAAGACCGTGCACAACGGCATCGAGTACGGCATCGAACAAATCCTTGCCGAGGCCTACGACCTGATGAAGCGGGTGGCGGGGTTGAACGCCGCGGCCATGGCCGATGTGTTGAAGATCTGGAACGACACCGAGGAGCTCTCCTCCTTTTTGGTGGAGATCACCGAGGTCTGCCTGCGCGCCACCGACCCCGAAACCGGCGCTGAGCTGGTGGAGCTGATCGTTGATGCGGCGGGTCAGAAAGGCACCGGTCTGTGGACCGTGGAGAGCGCCCTGAACATGGGGGTGCCGGTGCCCACCATCTATGCCGCGCTCAATGCCCGCGTGCTCAGTTCGCTGCGCCCCCAGCGGATCGCCGCCGAACCGCTGCTGAGCGTGGCCGCTGGCCCAGCCTTCGATCTGGGCAGTCCCGCCGAGGGAATGGGGCCGCTGCAGGACGCCTGCATCCTCGCCTGCATCGCCAGCTATGCCCAGGGCATGGCCTTGCTGCCGGAAGCTTCCGCCCTGCACGACTACAACCTTGATCTGCCGGAAATCGGGCGCATCTGGAAGGGCGGCTGCATCATCCGCGCCCGCCTGCTGCAACGCATTCAGGATGCTTACGTGGCCCGCGGCGATCTGCCCAACCTGATGCACGACCCCTGGTTCCTGGAGCAGGTGAACCGCCGGCTGCCTGGATTGAGGGCCGTGGTGGCCGGCGCCGCGGTGGCCGGCATCCCCGTGCCTTGCCTGAGCAGCACCCTCGATTACATCCAGAGCCTGTTCACCGCGCGGCTGCCGCAGAATTTGGTGCAGGCGATGCGCGACTGCTTCGGCTCCCATACCTACGAGCGCGTCGACCGCCCTGGCGCGTTCCACACCGAGTGGCTCCCATGACCCAGTACCACCTCCGCATCGCGGCGTCGGCCGAAGATCTGGCCCGTCAAACGGCGGAGCAGGTGGCCTCCCGGATCGACCTGGCCCTGGCGGAGCGCGACCGCGCCCTGATCGCCCTGGCCGGGGGGGAAACCCCCAAGGCCAGCTACCTCCGCCTTGGCCGTGAACACCTCCCGTGGGAGCGGGTGGATGTGTTGCTGGGCGATGAGCGCTGGGTGCCGGCCGACGACCCGGCAAGCAACGCCCGCATGCTGCGCGAAACCCTGTTATCGCAGGATCTTGGCCGATCGGCCGCCTTCCATCCGGTGCCCACCGGCGAGGCCTCACCGGAGGCCAGCGCCGAGGCCTACGGGCGCGTGTTAGCGGATCTCGGAGGCGGGGAGCTCCCCAGCTTCGATGTGATTCTTCTGGGCTTGGGCGATGACGGCCACACCGCCTCCCTCTTCCCCGGCTCCCCGGCCCTGATGGTCAGTGATCGCAGCGTCACGGTGGGGGAGGGGAAAGGCTTGCCGCGCATCACCTGCACCGCACCCGTGCTGTGCGCTGCCCGCCAGGTGATCTTCCTGGTGAGCGGGGCCGGCAAGCGTCAAGCGCTGGAGCGACTGCTCGATCCCCAGGAGCCGGCGGCTCGCACCCCCGCCCGGCTGGTGCGGCCCCGCTCCGAGGTATTGATTCTCGCGGACGCGGAGGCGGCCGCCGGATTGCCGGAGCGCACCAGCGCCTGAGCACCCGCCAGACTGGCCTTCTGCCCCTCGAACCGGGCCTTGCCCGGCTCGCCATGGATTCCCAGCCCCTGTCTTCCCCCGGGTCCGCCGCCGCAGGGTCCCCCCCTGGCCAGCCCCTGGTGGCCGGAAGCGGATTCAGCGGCTGGCACGCCCTCAACGACACGGTGATGGGGGGCCGCAGTAGTGGCTCCACCTCGGTGGGTCCCGAGGGACTGCGCTTCGCGGGGGAGGTGGTGGAGCAGGGGGGTGGATTTGTCTCGGTGCGATCGCCGCTCTTCTCCCCTCCTCTGGATCTTTCAGGGAGTCGCGGTCTGGTGCTGACGCTGCGGGGCGAGGGCAGACGCTTCAAGCTGGCGGTGGCCTGTGCCGACGGGATGGCCGGCCTCACCGAACTGATCCCCGGTGGGCTCCGCTGGGTGCACGAGTTCGGCACGGCCGAAGAAGGAATATCCCGGGTGGAGATTCCCTTCGAGGCCCTCACCGCCTCGGTGCGCGCCAAGCCGGTGGAGGGGCTCCCCCTGGGCCTGCCCCTGCGCTTTGATGCGGCGCGCATCACCCGCCTGCAGCTCCTGCACTCGCGCTTCAGCGACGATGGCGGCAGCAACGCAGGGTTCCGCAGCGGCCCGATCCTGTTGGAGATCCAGGCGATCGATGCCCTGGCCTGACTCCGCCAACACCGCTCTGAGCCGGCTGGTGGCGGCGGCCGCCGATCTCTGCCGTCGTCCGCTGCGCCACGGCGTGGTGCTCGAATCCGGCGAGGACGATCTCGATTGCAGTCTGCGCCTGGAGGTGCGCTCCGCCGAGGGGGAGCGGCTGGAATCCGAAGACCTGGACCTGGAGATCTACCGCAGCGGTGATGCCGTGCATCTCACCCTGGCCTGGCAGCAGGACGACACCCGCCCCATGCTCTGGCAGGGCGAACATCCCCTCTGGATGGATCCCCAGGGCCGTCGCTGCGAGCGTCCGCAGGATGGGCTGCCGATCGAGGCCCTGGCGCGGCGGCTGCGGGCCCTGCTCGTGCCACTCAATCCGGCGGTAGATCCGTGAGGGCACCAAGGCTGCTGGAGCTCACCTGCCGGGCGTATTTGCCCAGCACCCCTCGGGTGTAGCGCGGGGCCGGCCGCACCCAGGCGGCACGCCGGCGTTCGATCTCCCCATCTGCCACGTTGAGCTGGATGGAGAGCTGGTGGGCATCCACCGTGATGCTGTCGCCCTCCTGCACCAGGCCGATCGTGCCGCCCACGGCCGCCTCCGGGGCCACATGGCCCACCACCATGCCGTAGGTCCCGCCACTGAAGCGTCCATCGGTGATCAGGGCCACGGAATCGCCCAGACCCTCGCCGATGATGGCGGCGGTGGGGGCGAGCATCTCGCGCATCCCCGGACCGCCCACCGGACCCTCGTAGCGGATCACCACCACATCGCCGGCCTGGATGCGCTTGGCCAAGATCGCCGCCAGGGCCTCCTCCTCGCTTTCGAACACCCGCGCTGGGCCCGTGATCGAGGGGTTCTTGACCCCGCTGATCTTGGCCACACTGCCCTCCGAGGCCAGGTTGCCCTTGAGAATCGCCAGATGGCCCTTGGCGTAGAGGGGGTTGCTGAGGGGCCGGATCACCTCCTGGTCGGCGGGCGGTTCGCTGGGCACATCGGCGAGCACCTCCCGCAGGCTGCGGTCCTCCACCGTGCGGCAGTCGCCATGGAGCAGGCCGGCGTCGAGCAGCAGCTTCATCACCTGAGGAATGCCACCGGCCCGATGCAGATCCACGGTCACGAAGCGGCCGCTGGGCTTGAGGTCGCAGATCACCGGCACCCGCTGGCGGATGGCCTCGAAGTCGTCGATGCTCAAGGGAACGCCGGCGGTGCGGGCCACCGCCAGCAGGTGCAGCACCGAGTTGGTGGAGCCGCCCACCGCCATGATCACGCTGATGGCATTTTCAAAAGCCTCGCGGCTGAGCAGATCGCAGGGTCGAATGTTCTTCGCCACCGCCTGCACCAGCACCTCAGCGCTACGGGCGGCGCTCTCCGCCTTCTCCGGATCCTCCGCCGCCATGGTGGAGCTATAGGGAAGGCTGAGGCCCATCGCTTCGAAGGCGGCGCTCATGGTGTTGGCGGTGAACATGCCGCCACAGCTGCCAGCGCCCGGACAAGCGTTCTTCTCAATGGCGGTGAGCTGCTCCTGATCGATGCGGCCGCCGCTGTACTGACCCACCGCCTCGAAGGCGCTGACGACCGTGAGATCACAGGCGCCGAGCCGGCCCGGTTTGATCGTGCCCCCATACACGAATACGGAGGGAATGTTCATGCGGGCCATCGCCAACATGGCGCCGGGCATGTTCTTGTCGCAGCCACCAATCGCCAGGAGGCCATCCATGCTTTGGGCATTGCAGGCGGTCTCGATCGAATCGGCGATCACCTCACGGCTGACGAGGGAATACTTCATGCCTTCGGTGCCCATCGAGATGCCGTCGCTGACGGTGATCGTTCCGAACATCTGCGGCATGGCGCCAGCAGAGAGGGCGGCGGCTTCAGCCCGCTGGGCGAGGTCGTTGAGGCCGATGTTGCACGGGGTGATCGTGCTGTAGCCGTTGGCGATGCCGAGGATCGGCTTGGTGAAGTCGTCGTCGCCGAAGCCCACGGCGCGCAGCATCGCCCGGTTCGGGGAGCGCTGGATGCCCTGGGTGATGGCGGCAGAGCGAAGCATGGCGGCGGCGGGAGAGCGTTCCCTGAACCTACCGAGCAGCCCGCTCAACCCTGCGGTTGCAGCCGCTCCAACTGGCGGCGCACCTCATCGATGGCCTGGTTGAGCTGCTGCACCCGATCGTGGAGCTGGGCGTCCGCCGGGGCCGCCCGCAGGGGGGCACGTTTCTCCTCCACCAGGGGTTCCGGATCGATCGCCTGGCTGCGGGAGAGGCTCAGCAAGCGCTGTTGACGCTGCAGGCGGCGGCGGCGATCCGCTTCGGAGAGCAACCACCAGGCCAGACCGGCGGCCCCCACCATGGCGCCGGCCAGGGCGCTGGCCACGATCGCGGTACCACCGGCGCTGGAGCGATCCGGGGAGTCAGCCATGGAACGGGGGGCCGGGGTGGGCACGGGGGACCCGGAGTGCTCAGCCTAGGGGGGCTGGCTCGGCCCTTCCATAGAGGCGGGCGGCCGCATCGCCGAAGCCCGGCCGCAGGCGCCGCTGGCCATCCACCTCCGCGTCGATGCCTGCGGCATAGAGGGTGAGGGAGGGGAAGCGCTCCCCCAGCGCCTTGAGACCGGGAGCGCCACAGAGGCTGGTGACCAGGCGCAGACGCGGACCCTCCACCCCCAGCGCCTTCAGGCGCTCCAGCACAGCGATGGCGGTGGCCCCACTGGCGAGAACGGGGAGGAACACCAGCACCCCCACCCGCTCACCGATCTCCTGGGGCAGATCATCGAGATACCAATGGGCAGGCTCACCGGGGACCTCCGCCTGCAGGCCCACATGGGCCACGCGGGCGGCGGGCAGCACCGTGCGGGCCCCATCCCAGAGCCCCAGCCCGCCCCGCAGCACCGGGATGGCCAGCAGCGGAATGTCCGGATCGATCACGCGGCCCTCGCTGCGGGCCAGCGGCGTTTCCACCTCCACCAGCCGCTGCGGCAGCCAGTCGCGCAGGGCCTCATAGGTGAGCCAGCGACCCAGCTCGCCCATCGCGGTGGCGAAGAGCGGTGAGGGGGTCTGCCGGTCGCGCAGCAGCGTGAGCCAGTGCTCGATCAGGGGGTGGGGGGGAACCACCACCCGCAGGGACATGCTCATGCCTGCCATAACTTGGCCGTTCACCGTAAGCCTGAAGCCATGGCTGGCCGCGTTCGTCTTCCCAGCATGAGCGGGATCAACCTGCTGCGGGCGCTTCTGGGGATCGCTCTGGTGGTGGTGGCGCTGGCATCGCCGGCGACCCCGGCCCTGGCCATCACCGCTCCAGAGCTGCGCTCCCAGCGCAATCTGGAGGAATTGCAGCCCGATATGCACGGTCGCAGCCTGCAGCAGCAGGAATTCCTCAAGGCCAATCTGCAAGGGTTCGATTTCAGCGACGCCGATCTGCGCGGGGCCGTCTTCAACGCCAGCAACCTGCAGGAGGCCGATCTGCACGGGGCCAACCTGGGGGACGTGGTGGCCTACGCCTCCCGATTCGATGGGGCGAACCTGGAAGGGGCGGTGCTGAGCAACGCGATGCTGATGCAGAGCCGCTTCCGTGGGGCCCGGGTGGAGGGGGCTGATTTCAGCGACGCCGTGCTCGATCTGCCCGAGCAAAAAGCCCTGTGTGCCCGGGCCGCTGGGGTCAACCCCCGCACGGGCGTCGCGACGCGCGACAGCCTGGCTTGCCGCTGAAACGCCCGGCTGCATGGCCCAGATCCCCAAGGGTTCGGCCCAAGAGGCCCAAGGGTTCGGCCCAGGAGCCCCATCATCGATAGAGTGCCAAGGACCGGTTCCACGGGGCACCAGCCCGTGGAGGAAACGGGGAAAGTCCGGTGACCCGGAGGCCGGGGGCTCTGTCCCCGACATCCGCCAGTCCGGCGCTGTCCCGCAGCTGTGACGCTCCCCCTGGGAGCCAGCCAGAACGCCCGCCGGTTCCCGTTCTCTTCCGACCGGCGCGGACCGGCTCTTCGATGATCAAGCTTTCCCCCCGCGGCCCCCTGGGGCCCCGCCTTGGCGTTGCCTTCGGCCTGTTGGCCATGACGTTGTTGGCGGGCCTACCGGCCCAGGCCCACCACGCCATCGAACTCTTCCGCTGGCAGCCCAGCGCGTGGAACGGCCTGCTGAGTGGCTTGCTGCACCCGGTGCTTGGGCCCGACCACCTGCTGTTCCTCCTCGCCCTTTCCCTTGTGGGTCTGCGCCATCGAAGCGGATGGATGCTGGGGCTGCTCGCCGTGGGCCTCTCGGGCAGTGCGCTGGGTCTGTTGGTGCCGGGGTTGCCAGGGGCAGAGCTGCTGGTGGCCCTCTCCCTGGTCCTGGTGGCCCTGGTGCTGCTCGGGCGCCTGCCGCAGTGGCTGCTGCTGCCCGCCTTCGCCCTCCACGGCTACGTGCTGAGTGCGTCGGTTCTGGGGTGGACGGCCATGCCGGTGGCGGCCTATCTGGCCGGTCTGCTGCTCAGCCAGGGCCTGCTGTTGCTGGTGTCGCTGCGCTTGATGGCCCACTCCACCGCGGCGATGGCCCCCCGCACGCGACGGCTTCTGGCCCTGGCCCTGGCCGGGGCGGGTGGCCTGCTGGCCTTCGCACCGCTCCTGGCCTGAGGCTCGATGGGCTCTGCCACAACACCAGCCGCCGCTGCGGCCCCCAGGGGTCCGCGGCGGCTACCGGTCACGGTGATCACCGGCTTTCTGGGAGCCGGCAAAACCCCCCTGCTGCGCCGGCTCCTGCTCGACAGCGGGCTGCGTCTGGCCGTGCTGGTCAACGAATTTGGCGAGGTGGGCATCGACGGCGACCTGATCGCCAGCTGTGGGTTCTGCCCCGAGGACGAGCGGGCCGGCCGCATCGTGGAGCTGGCCAATGGCTGCCTCTGCTGCACGGTGCAGGACGAGTTCCTGCCCACCATGGAAACCCTGCTGCAGCGAGCCGACCAGCTCGATGGGATCGTGGTGGAAACCAGTGGTCTGGCCCTGCCCGAGCCGCTGGTGGCCGCCTTTGGCTGGCCAGAGATCCGCACCCGCACCAGGGTGAACGCGGTGGTGGCGGTGGTGGATGGGGAGGCCCTGGCGGCTGGCCATGTGGTGGGCGACAGGGAGGCGGTGGAAGCCCAGCGCCGCGCCGATCCGAGCCTCGATCACCTCACCGCGATCGAGGAGCTGTTCGAGGAGCAGCTTGAGGCGGCCGATCTGGTGCTGTTCAGCCGGGCCGACCAGCTCACCGCAGGGGCTCTGGAGGCCCTGGGGGAACGGCTTCAACCCCTCCTGCGGGCGGGGGCGCGGGTGCTGCCGATGGCTCGTGGTGCGATCGATCCAAGCGTGATCCTCGATGGGGAACGGGGTCAACCGGCGGGCTTGACCGACCACGACCACGACCACGACCACGACGACGACCACGACCATGACGACGACCACCACCACCACGACCATGCCCACGTCGCCATGGCCTCGTTGGTGGTGCGACGCACCGGCCCGATCGAGAGGAACCTCCTGGAGGCGCGCCTGCGGGCCCTGTTGGCCAGCGAACCGGTGATCCGGCTGAAGGGTCGGCTTCGCCAGGCGGAACGCCCCTTGACGCTCCAGATCCAGGCGGTCGGCGCCCGCCTGGAGTGCTGGTATGAAGGCCAGGCCGTGGCAGGCCCGTATGGCGTCACGCAGCCCGAGGGACTGGAACTGGTGGTGCTGGGGGCCGCAAGCGATCGCGAGCGACTCGAGCGGGCCTTCGCCAGCCTCTGAGCCCCCAACGCCCTTCTCGCGGCCCTGGGAGGATCTCAGTCCAGCGGGATCTCGCCGCGGGCGCAGGTGCCGTCCCAGCAGAGGGTCTGGTCCTCCCCCCAGCGACTGGTCACCTCGCGGGTGCGCCCCTGCTCCTGCATCGTCACCGCCCCTTGCCCGTCATGGCGAAATTCGATGCGCCGCTCGCCGATCAACAGGAACCAGTGGGCACCCAGCTGCTCCACCCGCATCTGGCAGTCCTGCCACGGTCCCTGGCCAAGCCGGCACTGCAGCGGGATCAGCACGGCCTGCCCGCCCCAGGCCGCTGGGACGCCGCCGGCGCCCAGGGACAGGGCCGCAAGAATCACCAAGGCTCGGGCCGGTTTCGCCACGGCCGGTGGGACGAAGGTCTGTCTCCACCCTGGGGCGCCCACCTGGGGGGTGGCCGGCGGGCTGCCAAGATTTAACAAAAGCCTTGCTGCCGGTGCCCCTCTTCCACGCCCGCGTCCAGGTCTCCCTGCGGCCTTCGGTTCTTGATCCGGCCGGCGAGGCCACCCGTGCCGCCGCTGGACGGCTTGGGGTGGAAGGGTTGCGCAAGCTGAGAATCGGCAAGGCGATCGAGGTGGAGCTCGAAGCCCCCGATCCCAGCACCGCCCGGGCCCAGCTGGAACTGCTCAGCGACCGCCTGCTCGCCAATCCGGTGATCGAGGACTGGTCGCTGACCGTGCAGGAAGCCGGCTGAAGGGAAGGCAGATGACGATCGGCATCGTGGTGTTTCCCGGCTCAAACTGCGACCGGGATGTGCAATGGGCTCTGGAGGGCTGCCTGGGACGGCCCACCCGTTTCCTCTGGCATGAGGAGCGCGATTTGGCAGGGCTGGAGGCGGTGGTGCTGCCCGGGGGCTTCAGCTACGGCGACTACCTTCGCTGTGGGGCCATTGCCCGCTTCGCGCCGGTGCTGGAGGAGGTGCGGCAGTTCGCCGGTGGGGGCGGGCCGGTGCTGGGCATCTGCAACGGATTCCAGGTGCTCACGGAGATGGGGCTGCTGCCGGGGGCTCTCACCCGCAACCGGGATCTTCATTTCCTCTGCGAGGCGGCGCCCCTGGAGGTGCAGCCCGGTGCCTGCCGCTGGTTGCAGGAGTACGGCGCCGGTGAGCGCATCTCCCTGCCGATCGCCCATGGGGAGGGTCGCTACCAGGTGGAGGCTGAGGAACTGCGGCGACTGGAAGGGGAGGGGTGCGTGGTGCTCCGCTATGGGGCCAACCCGAATGGCTCGGTGGGCAACGTGGCCGGGCTGACGAACGCCGCCGGCAACGTGCTCGGGCTGATGCCCCATCCAGAGCGCGCCTGCGATCCGCAGACCGGGGGCACCGATGGGGTGCGCCTGCTGGCCGCCGCGCTGGGCTGAGGGAGAGCCTGCCGGCGAGATCGGGGGCGATCCATGCGGGATCAGGGCCAAAAAAAAGGGGGGCCTAGCCCCCCGGATGTTTTCGAGAGAACGAAACCAGATCTGCCGCTCCCACGGGCAGACCTGATGCGTCACTCAGTTGACGGCCGCGAAGAACTCCTTGCTCTTCACCGGATCGGGATTCATGGTCTTCTCGCCGGGCTGCCAGTTGGCGGGGCAGACCTCATCGGGGTGGGACTGCACATACTGGAAGGCCTGGAGAACGCGCAGGGTCTCATCGACACTGCGGCCCACGGGCAGATTGTTGATGGTGCTGTGCATGATCACACCCTCCGGATCGATGATGAACAGGCCGCGCAGCGCCACGCCGGCCTCCTCATCGAGCACCTCATAGGCGCGGGCGATCTCCTTCTTGAGGTCGGCCACCAGGGGATAGGCGATATCGCCGAGGCCGCCGTTCTTACGATCGGTCTGCACCCAGGCCAGGTGGCTGAACTGGCTGTCCACCGAAACGCCCAGCACCTCGGTGTTGCGGCTGGTGAAATCGCCGTAGCGGTCGCTGAAGGCGGTGATTTCCGTCGGGCAGACGAAGGTGAAATCGAGCGGGTAGAAGAACAGCACCACGTACTTGCCGCGGTACTGGGAGAGGGAGACCTCCTTAAATTCCTGGTCCACCACCGCGGTGGCGGTGAAGTCGGGGGCCGGCAGGCCGACGAGCCTGGTCATGGTCGACGCGAGGGGGGTTGGGGAAACGGAGGGCAACAAGGAAAGCAAGCGAAGGACAGAGCCTTCAGCAGCGCAATCGGTAATCGGACGGCAGACCCGGCGAGGGGCAGCGCGAAGTCATACCGACTTCCAGTTGCAACCTTTTCAACCTATCACGGATCCACCTCCGTCGGTGGTGCCATCGCGCCATAGGCTGTAGTGGATCTGCTGTCTTGACCCTCCCAATGGCCTGGGACCCCGCCGTTCTGCGCAAATACAACAGCACCGGCCATTTCCGCCTGCTCAACCAGGTGCGCTCCGAGTTGAAGGCCAATCCCCTAGTACGCCCGAAGGAGGGGGAATCCGTGGCGGTGGTGAACCGCAGCCGCAGCCTCACCCGGGCCCTGGAGAACCGCCCCCAGGGCATGGCCCCCTCCCGGGCCCGCCGCAGCGCCGCCCTCTACCCCGCCGTGACGGTGGTGGACGCCCTACCCAGCGGTGGGGAGGGAGCCACGCACCAGCCCTTCGGCAGTGGCGCCTCGGCCAGCTTTCGCGATCGCCTCAATCAGATCGACATGCGCTGAACGGCTGGGGGCGCCGAAAATGGGGCCACAAAAAAGCCTCCCGATGGGGAGGCTGCCGTGGCAACAAACACACGGCCAAAACCCAAAGAATGGCTCGGGGGAGACTTGAACTCCCGACCTTGGGGTTATGAATCCCACGCTCTAACCAGCTGAGCTACCGAGCCGCGGTGAAGGGAGTGTACGCCACCGGCGCCCCTCCCCTTGGCAGCGCTCAGGCCCGTGCCGGCAGGAACTGCAAGGGATTCACGGCGCCGCTGCCGGCGGGACGAATCTCGAAGTGCAGGTGGGGGCCAGTGCTGCGCCCCGTGCTGCCCATCTCACTGATGGTCTGGCCCATGGCCACCTCATCCCCCTCCCGCACAAGGATGCGGCTGTTGTGGGCATAGAGGCTGGTGCTGCCATCTTCGTGGGTGATTTCCACCAGATAGCCGTAGCCGCCGTCATGCCAGCCGGCAAAGCTGATCCGCCCAGCCGCGGCCGCCACAATCGGCGTGCCCACATTGTTGGCCACGTCGATGCCCTTGTGCATCCGTCCCCAACGCCAGCCGTAGCCGGAGGTGAACACCCCCTGGGCGGGCCACATCCAGGCAACGGATCCATTCGGGAAGCCCCGAGCCGGACGCTGCTCCTCACCGAATCGGGGCATTTCAGGCCAGCTCAGCCCTCCGCTTCCCACGGGCTTGAGGCCGAGGAGCAGGCGGCTGCGGCCGGGGGCCGATTCGGCCACGCGCACCTGGCTGCCCACCACCAGGCGGGCGGTTTCCAGGCCGGGATTGAGCGAAAGGAGATCGCTCAAGGTCATGCCGTAGCGCTGGGCGATCTTGACCAGCGTGTCGCCGAAGCGAACCACGGTGCTGCGGGGGGTGCTGCTCGCCGGGCTGCGGGGCGCGGGGCTGGCCACCGGCGGGGGGGACTGGAGGGGCAGGGTGTGGCGCAGGGCGCGGGCATCGAGGGAAGCGATGCGACTGGCCTGGTCGGCCTTGCGGAGCGGCACGGCGACCCAGTCGCCACTGAGGTAGCGATGGTCTTCGTCGGTTTCGTTCAGGCCCGCCAAAAGGCTTTCATCCACGCCCAGCTGAGAGGAGAGATCCTCGTTGCTGATCGTTTGGGTCACCTGGGCCCACACCCGATCACTGCGCTGGGGAAGGGAGGCGAGAAGGACCTCGGTGGAGGCGGAGCTTCCCAGGTCTTCGGTCGCAATGCCCACCAGGGGCAGGCAGACCGAGGTGCCGACAAGAGAAGTCAGGATCCATCGGGATGGCTTCATGCAGGATTCACCCAAGGAACAAAACCCGTGGAGAAGCCGACATCCCCGGGTCCGGCAGAGAGTAGCGGCCTGAACAGGGAGCGGCAAGGGAGTGGGTGCCATCGCGCCCTTCGTCCCCCCCCAGGTCGCCAGGCCCACGGGGCTGGGGGATCGGCTAGGGGTCGGCCGAGATCTGGCGCAGGGCCTCGAACAGGGCCACGCCCACAGCCACCGACAGATTGAGGCTGCGCACGCCTCCCCCCTCCCGATGGCGGTGGCGCAAGAGGGGGATGGTCAGCCGCTGGTCGCACGCCTCCAGCAGCGCTTCGGGCAAGCCACTGCTTTCGCGGCCGAAGAGCAACCAGTCGTCCGGATGGAAGCGGCAGGCGGTGTAGGCAAGCGGGGCCTGGCTGGAGAGGGCCAGCAGGCGCCCGCCCCGGCTGAGGCGGTGGGCCTCGAAAGCCGCGAAATCGGCGTGGCGATGGAGCGACACCCAGGGCCAGTAGTCGAGACCGGCGCGGCGCAGCTGGCGATCGTCGATGGTGAAGCCCAGGGGTTCAATCAGGTGGAGCTCGGTTTCGGTGGCCGCACAGGTGCGCGCCACATTGCCGGTGGTGGGGGGGATCTCGGGCTGGAAGAGCACGACACGCACCATCGCTCAGTCGGCAGGAACGCGATGGCCCAGGGCATGGAGGTCGAGGGCGCGGCCCTGCAGCACCAACCAGCTGGCCTCTGCCCTCTCCGCCAAGGAACGCTGCAGGGGCGGCAAGCGGTTGCGGAAGCGCCCCCCCGCCGGGCTGGGGGGCACCAGGCCCCACCCCACCTCTTCGCAGACCAACAGCAGGGGCGCCGCCGACGCCTTGATGGCCTCCCGAAGCTCGTCGCAGCGCTGCTGCCAGGGGTCCTCCTCGAGGTCGAGATGGGCCGCCACCCAGGTGCCGAGCGAATCCACCAGCGCGATCTCACGGTCGCTCAGCGCGCGAATGGCCCCGGCCAGAGCCCCCTCCACCTCGCGGCAGCGCCAGTGGGCGGGGCGCCGCCGGCGGTGGCGATCGAGGCGTTGCTGCCAATCGGCGTCCTGGGGCAACAGGGGACCGGTGGCCAGGTAGACCACCTGCCGACCGCTGGCCGCAGCCAGGCTTTCCGCCCAACGACTCTTGCCCCCACCGGCCGGGCCACTGATCAGGGTGAGAGCGGCCACGAAGTCTTAACCGCCACCGTTCATGTTGTGCAGCGTGGCCACGGAGGAAGGGGAGACGCGGTTGAGGTAACGGAAGATCCAGTATTTGAAGATCGTGGCCAGCACCACCGGGAAGGTGGCGATGAACAGCATGATGAAATTTTCCCGGGCCGGCAGCCCGAAATGGTGGGCGATGCCATCGAGCAACACCGTCCAGCCCTCAGGGCTGTGGAAGCCCACAAAGATATCGGTAAAAAGAATAATGGCGAACGCCTTGGCGCTGTCGCTGAGGCCGTAAATCAATTCATCGATGAAGCTGCGCAACACCTGCAGGTCCCGCTGCCCGAAAACGCACACCAACGTGAAACCCAGCAGACCGAACAGATCTGCCAGCACATTCTTGATCGCCTGGGTGCTCTCCTGATCGGCATCCTGCTTGAGCTCCCGCGCCCTCTCCGCCAGCCGATCCTGCATCTCGGCACGGCTCGGCACCGGTTCGCCGCGGATCAAGGCCTCAAATTCGATCTCATCCTGGAAGACCCGCAGTTTGCGCACGGCCGCCTCCTCCAACTGGGGACGTGGATAGCTGAGCAGCGGGTTATTGCCCGAGAAGCGATCCACCAGCGGCGATACCACCTGGGCTCGCATGAAGTGCTGGGTAAGAATCGGCACCAGGATCAACAACAACAGGATCCGCAGCGACACCAGGGTGGAATCACGGCGGCGCCGGAAGCCCGCCACCACGCTGGCCTCCGCCTCCGGATCCAGCTGGCGGCGCACCTGATCCACCATGCCGATCAAGCTGCGGGGCAGCACTTCGGGGGAGCGGCTGATGGTGGGCAGCGGTTTGCGGTTCGCGTCGTAACGGCTCACCACCGATTCAACCAGCTGCAGCTGGCGGAGCTCCTGACCGGCCAGCTCCTGGCGCTGCGGCTCGATCTGATCCAACGACTGCCGGCAGACCTGGAGAGCGGCGCGAAAACGGCGCAGCATCTGGGCCTGGGTGCCCTTGGGGATGCGCAGTTCAAGCTCCGGGCGCACAGGGCGGTCGTTGTAGTACTCCATCTCAAAGCCCTGGATGAGCAGGGCGGCTTCATACCCGCGTTCGAGGTGGTTGCTCAGGTCGAGGGATTGGGCGCGGCCGAAGGCCCCCATCCAGTCAGTCAGGCCCATGGGCGCACGCGGGAAAAGGCAGCGGGTGGAGGAGCGTTAGCGGGAGAAAACCCACCAGGTGAGCATCGGCACCAGGGTGCCGACCACCAGGAGAACCACCACCCAGGTGAAGGCGTTGCTACTGGCGGTTTCCTCACGGGTGGGAATGTTGGTGGGCACCACCGCGGCCTCGCTCACCACAGGCTCGCCAGGGTCTTCGCCACCGCGCAGCACGAGGGAGAGGCGTTCGAGAGCGTCGAGGCTGGCCTGCCGGTAGCGGTTTCCTTCGCGCAGGGGTTGGGCCATGGTGCTGCGGGCCGTGCTGCGCAGCAAATCCGTGGGGAGCTGGCGCTCCAGGGCAGGGGAAGCGGCGATCGCGGCGCTCTTGGTTTGGCTGTCGATCACGATCAGCAGGCGGGCCTCGCCCCCTGGAGCGCTGGACCAGCGCTCCAGCAGCTGGCTCGCCAGCTCCGGCAGGGTAAGGCCGTAGTCGAGGCGGGAAACGGTGACCAGGCGGGCGTCGACCCGATCGTCGCCGAACTGGGCCAGCTGGCGCTCGATGTCGGTGCGGGAGGCGATGCTCAGCACGTCCGCATCGTCGAGCACGCGGGCGGTGGGTGGCTCAACCGGCAGATCCGACAGGGAGAGAGCGAAGGCCGGGGCCAGGGGCGCAACCAGGACAAGCAGGGCGACCACCAGGGCGAAGAGCGGGGTCAGCGGGGTGATGCGCTGGAGCCCCAGAGGGGAGGGAGAAGACGCCACGCTGGAACTCCACATCGGCCTGCCTCCAGTCTGCCGTCAGCTGGCCAGGCTGTCGCGGTTGAGCACATGGATCACATCCAGAATCTGCTCCGCCCGGCCGGGGGGAAGCTGCATCTGATCGACCATGGCCTGGAGCAGTTCCCTCTCCTCAGGGGCGACGACGCGGTTGCCATGCACGAGCTGGGCGGCCATCGCCAGCGCCGTCTCCTGCTGCGGGGCCGAAAGGGCGGGGATCGCCCGGGCCAGGAGGGTCCGCCAGCCCTCACTTCGCAGCTGGTCGAGCAGGACGTCGAACAGCCGCCCCATGCTCTCTTCCGTGCGCTCCCGGTAGGGATGGCGGTGCTCGAGCTGGCCGCGCAGGCTGCGGGCCTCGTCCGGGTCGAGGGAGCCATCGCAGGCGACCGCCGCCAGGGCTATCGCGGCAAAAGCCTCAGCAGGATTCATCGCACGGTGGTGTCGGCTCCCCCATTGCAGCAGAGCCGCCGCGGCTTCCGGCATTGTGGGCGGCAGGAATGACAGGCTCCGCGCGATGGTGCGCTCCATCCCGGCCCGGATCGCCCTGGGTGGGGGCATCGTCGGTCTGGCGTTGACCGTGGTCAACCAGGCGAGCGGCGTGGTGCCCCAGGGACCAATGGCACCGGCCCTGGAGAGAGCCGGTGTGTTGGCCAGCCTCCTGTCGGTGGTGTTGATGCTGGTGGGCCTGCTGTGGGAGCGCATCGAGCCGGTGCCGCCCGAGCGGGTGGCGTTGCAGGGGCGGGAGGGGCTGGAGCTGGGCACCGACCTGCCCGCTGCGCTGCGGCGTGAACTGGGCTGGGGCAGCCAGATGCTGCTCACGGCCAGCCCCGCCGCCACGGTGCGGGTGCTCTGGCGGGAAGAGGTGGTGCTCCGCCGCGGGCTGTTGGCGGAGGGGACCTTTGCGCCCGGGCCGATCTGCCGGCGGGCCCTGGCGCAGGGGCGGGCGATCTCCCTGGTGGATCTGCGGCTTTATCCGGGCCGGGATGAATTCGAGGGGCTGCTGGCGGGGTTGCCCTCGGTGCTGGTGCAGCCGATCGGCAACGAAGGGCTGGTGGTGCTGGGCGGATGGTCGGCCCGTTGCTTCGGCCGCAGCGATCAGCTGTGGGTGGAGGGTTGGGCGCGGCGCCTCACAGACGAATTGGCTCCGGTGCGCGCCGTGCCGGGGCAGGAGCCGGCGGGCGACCCTGGCGCCGGGGCACCTGGAAGCGGCTGAGCACGCGCCCGCCGGGGCTGCTCAGCTGCAGCTGCCCCTGGGGTCCCAGGCGCCCCTCCAGCCGCTCTCCGCGCAGGGTTTGGCGGTTGGCGCGGCGCTCCACCACCACGGAGCCCTCAGCCATCACCTCCTGGGTGGTCCAGCTCCAGCGGCAACGGGTGGCCTGCAAACTCTCCCCGGGCTGCTCCAGCCGACACCCCGCGGGAATTTCGACGGTGTGCTGGCGGCCATCCACCTGCAGGGATTGGCCCCGGGCCAGGGCCGGGCCGCGCCTTGCCACAAAGGGGTTGTCGCTGCGCAGACGCTCCTCCTTGGCCAGCAGCCGTAGGTCGGTGCCATCGAAGCGGATCTGCTCGCTGGGATCGAGGAGGCGCACCGGGCCCTTCAGGGTGAACTCCTGCTGGACCGTGTTGCCCACCAGCAAGGGGGCGGTGAGGGTCTGGGGGGGACGATCCGCCGGGGCGCCGGTCGGACGGCGCACGGCCCGCACCGGCCCACGGGCATCCAGCCAACCCGCACCTGGCTCCCAGTCGGCCCGGCTCACGGTGACAACGAGTTCGGGGCGGCCTCGCGGCACGGCGGCAAAGGGATCGAAGCGTTGGCTCCAACGCTGCAGTTGGGGGGTGCCGCGCAGCTCCAGCTGGTCGCGATCGAGAAGGAAGCGGGCGCGGCGGGCCACGATCCGGGTCTGGGGGTCGAAGGCCTCCGGATGGCGATCGATCTCCATCACCTCTCGGGAGGGGAACCAGCGCAGCCGCGAGGCGCGGATCAGCACCGGTTGGGGGTGGAGCTGCTCCACCCGGATCGCTCCCTCCAGCAGGATCACCTCGCCATCGTTGATCACCGTGCCGCTCTCGGCGGAGAGCCGGTAGGTGGCTTTGCCCTTCTGGTAAATCACACCCTGGGGGCGCAGGGCCTGGGCCACGCGGCGGCGCAGGTCGTAGCGGGCCTCAGGGCTGGTGAGCTCCCAGGCGGGACGGCCCTGGCGGTCCTGCTGGCGCAGGTTGAGGGAGCGGAAAACGAAGGGAAGGCTGCCCTCCTCCCGCGGCGGCGGTCGGCGGGTGCAGCCGGCGAGCACCGGCAGGCTGAGAAGGCAACCCAGCAGCAGGAGCAGCCGCACGGGGGCGCGGCCCTGGGACGGAACGGAATCGCTCACAGGGGCTCGTCCAGCTCCAACCGCTGCATCACCGGCGAGGGTTCCGGGAGGATGTCACCCGGGGCCAGCACCCCCCAGCGCAGGGCCGCGTCCCAGCCGCCGGGGTTCAGCGCATCGGCTTCGCTGTCGTGCGGCTCCTGCCCCAGCTGGCTGAGCATCCGGGCGGAGAGGTCGGGCAGCAGGGGGGCGAGCAGCACCGCCACGAGGCGGCTGGTTTCAAGCACGGCGTAGAGATCGGCCGCCACCGCAGCCTCCTGATCGGGCTGCTTGCGCCGGACCCAGGGGGCCTGCTCATTGAGAAAGCCGTTGGCCTCCCCCGCCAGCGTGAGAATGGCCTCCGCGGCGGCGCGGAAATCGCAACGCTCCAGCGCCTCGGGCACCGCCGTGGTGCGGGTGGCGGCGGCGCGGGCGAGGGGGTGGTCGGGGGAGGCGGCGGCACCGGCCGGGGGTACCGCATCGGCAAACCACTTGCGCGCCATCGAAGAGGTGCGATTCAGCAGGTTGCCGATGGTGTTGGCCAGATCGTTGTTGACCAGATCCTGAAAGCGCTGCTGCTGGAAATCACCGTCGTCGCCGAAGGGAATGTCGCGCAGCAGATACCAACGCACCGCATCGCGGCCGCAGCGCTCCAACAGCACCTCAGGATCCAGCACATTGCCCAGGGATTTGCCCATCTTCTGGCCCTCGCGGGTGAGGAAGCCATGGCCGAACACCTGTGCCGGCAGCGGCAGGCCAGCCGAGAGGAGCATGGCGGGCCAAAAGACGGCATGAAAGCGCAGGATGTCCTTGCCGATCACGTGCAGGCGGGCCGGCCAACCGCGCTCCGCCAGCAGGGCCAGCGAGGGCTCCTCCCCAGGCTCGAAGAGGGCGGTGAGATAACCCCGCAGCGCATCGAACCACACGTAAAACGTATGGCCAGGGTGGCCCGGAACCGGAATGCCCCAGGGAAGATCGATGCGGGAAATGGAGAAATCCTTCAAGCCACCGGCCACAAAATTCTCCACCTCTTTGCGGCGAGAGGGGGGCATCACGAAGCCGGGCTGGGCCACCAGCTCGGCAATCGCCTCCTGGTAGCGGGAGAGACGGAAAAAAAGGTTTACTTCATCACGCCATTCCAGCGGGCGGCGGTGAATGGCGCACTCCGGATCCTCCGCCTCATGGGGATCGTCCTTGAATTCCTCGCAGGCCACGCAATACCAGCCCTGTTGCCGACCCTCCACCACATCCCCCTGGGCCTCAACCCGGGCGAAAAATTGCTCCACCAGCGCACGGTGGGGTGCATCGGTGGTGCGGATGAAGC
>JBKDOZ010000103.1:0-12062 GCA_046342735.1 Synechococcaceae cyanobacterium | reverse complement strand
GGAGGCCTCCGGGTCGGCGACGCTGCGGGTTTCGGCCACGCTGAGCTTGCTGAGCTGGCGGGCGGAGCGGTAGTCGATCCAGCGCAGGGAGGCCTGCAGGGCCGGCCACTGGCGCCGCCAGCTGCAGAGCAGCAGCGAGAGCCCGAGCCAGGCCAGCAGCGCCAGGAACCAGGGGCTGGAATAAACGTGATCGAGTTGCAGGGCCAGCACCCCGTCGCCGTGGAGCAGCCCCAGCCAGGGGGCCCCGTCATAGCGCTCGTGGTAAAAGGCGGTGCTTTCCTTTTGGGGAATGGCGGTGCCGATGCCGCTGGTCAGGGCGATCACCAACAGCAGCACGATGGCCAGCCGCAGGTCGGAGATCCAGGCGAACAGCCGCTGCAGCGGCCGGGGCGGCAGGCCGGCGCTGGAGCTCATGGCAGACGGGCCAGCAGGGTGAGGGCGCCGCTGGTGAGCAGCACCACGCCGCTCACCGGTGGCACCCACTGGCCCACGCGCCGCAACCGCAGCAGGGAGGGCAGGGCGGCGGCGGCGGTGCCCGCGAGCAGCAGGGGCATCACCTGGCCGGCCCCGAAGACCGTGAGCAGGAGCATCCCCACCAGGGGCCGGCCGCTCTGGGCCATCCAGGCCAGCAAGACGGCCAGCACCGGGGTGGTGCAAGGGGTGGCGGCCAGTCCGAACGCCAGGCCCGCCGCCAGGGGCGCGAGGGGGGCGGGCACCCGCTGGCGCCATCGCTCGGGGTCGGGGCCGGCGGGCAGCGGCAGGCGGAGCAGGCCTAGCAGGTTGAGACCCATCACCACGGCCACGACCGCCACCAGCAGGGGCACCACGCCGGGCACACGGCCGTACAGGCGCCCCATCCAACCGCTGGCCAGGCCGAGCAGCACGAGGGAGGCGACGATGCCGGCGGTGAAAGCCAGGCTGCGGCGCCAGGGCAGGACGGCGGCGGTTTCAGGGCTGGCGGTGGAGGACTCGGAGACACTGAAGCCTGCCAGGTAGGCCAGGGTCACCGGCAGCAGGGAGAGGGAGCAGGGGCCCAGGCTGGTGAGCAGCCCGCCGCTGAACACGAGGGCCAGGGTCAGGGGGCCGGGATGGGCCAGGGAGGTCTGCAGGATCTGTTCACTGCTGCGGGCCCAATCGGCCAACTGCAGCGCGAGGCTGGTCATCGCCGCTACGGGATCGGCCGGGGGGTCAGCCTATCGGGGCGGCCGTGGGGCGGCGCCTCCGGCTGCGGGCGGTTTCCAGCCCCGTCGATTCCAGGGAGCAGCGCACCAGCAGCCCGGCGGCGAAGAGGCAACCCAGCAGGGAGTTGCCGCCGTAGCTGATCATCGGCAGCGGTAAACCGGTGGTGGGCATGGAGCCGCTGGCCACGGCGATGTTGAGAATCGACTGGCCCACCAACAGGGAGGTGGCGCCGATGGCCACGAGTTTGTGCTGGTTGCTGCGGCAGGAGAGGGCCACCCGCAGGCCCACGAAGCCGAACACCATGAGGAAGAGCAGCAGCATCAGCGAGCCCACATAGCCGAATTCCTCGGCGAAGACGGCGAAGATGAAGTCGGTGCTCTGGATCGGCAGATATTGGAGTTTCTGGGTCGAGAGGCCGAATCCCTCGCCCAGAGCGCCGCCGGAGCCGATCGCCAGCAGGCTCTGCACCAGCTGGTAGCCGTCCCCCTGGGCGTCTTTCCAAGGGTCGAGGAAGGAGGTGACGCGCACCCGCTGGTATTCGTTGATCATGATGCTGGCCACCCCGAGCAGGCCGCCGCCACCGGCCGCCCCCACCAGCAGCGTCAGGGGCAGGCCGCCGGAGATGGCCATCAGCCAGAGCAGCAGGCCGGTGAGTGCGGCGGTGCTGAGGTTGGGCTGTTTGAGGATCAGCAGGATCAGGGCGCCGAAGATGGCCAGCCAGAGGAGCTTCTGATCGTTGCCGATGCGTTTCCAGTGGGAGAAGAGCACGGCCCCCTGCAGCACCACAAAGGGCTTGACCAGTTCCGTGGGCTGGATCTGAATCGGGCCGAGCACGAGCCAGCGACTGGCGCCGTTCACAGTGCTGCCGACGACGAGGGTGGCGGCCACGAGCACCCCACCGATCAGCAGGGCAGGGGCGGCGATGTGCAGCCAACGTCGCATGCTGGTGCGGATCGCCAGCCAGAACAATCCCCAGCTGGCCAGCATCCAGATCGCCTGGCGTTTGAGGTAGTAGGCGGCATCCCCCATCTCCCGTTCCGCCACCCACCAGCTGGCCGAGGTGAGCACCAGCAGCCCGATCAGGCTCCAGAGGGCCGTGAGCCCCACCAGCAGCCGACCTTCGGCGGGCCAGAGGGCCCAGGGCAGCGGCAGCAGGCCACCGCTCTGGGGGATCGTTGCCCCGGAGGCGGTGTCGGCTCCGCCGGAACGGGAACTTGATCGGTGGGGAGACAAGGCGCCGCTGCGATGCACGGATGGACCATTGAGCCGTGACCCCACCGGGTTTGTCGACCCCGGGAAGCCAAAAAAAACGCCGGCCGCAAAAAAGCCCGGCTTGGGGGCCGGGCTTGTCGGGGGAAGAGTTCAGTTGCCGCAGCTTTGCTGGCGACGACCTGTGGCCAATTCCACTTTGAGGATCTTGCCCCCCTGCTTCATGATTCGCTGTTGTTCAGCGAACCAGCTTTCGTAGGGAACCCACTTGGTGAAGTAGGTGTTTTGAAGCTCCCTTTGGCTGCGGACTTTCTCCGGGCAGGGAATGCAGGCAGTGATCTTGAAGAGACGCATGGGTAGATCCTCGGTCGATGGAATCGGGCGGGAATCAGTTACCCAGGCCGGAGCAGATGTAGTCGAAGTAGACGGCCATCTCCCGGCCGGCATCCGGGCCCACCAGGGCGGCCGTGGACTCCTTCATGGCTTGGATCGACTGCACCGTGGCACCGATGGGCACACCCAGGGAGTTGTAGGTCTCCTTGAGGCCGTTCAGCACGCGCTCATCGAGGATGGAGGTGTCACCGGCCAGCATGGCGTAGGTGGCGTAGCGCAGGTAGTAGTCGAGGTCGCGGATGCAGGCCGCATAGCGACGGGTGGTGTACATATTGCCGCCCGGACGGGTGATGTCCGAATAGAGCAGCGACTTGGCAACGGCTTCCTTGATGATGGCGGAAGCGTTGGCGCTGATCGTGGCGGCGGCACGGACGCGCAGCTCACCGCTGGCGAAGTACTGCTCGAGGCGGCCCATGGCCGAACCGTCGAGGTAGAGGCCTTGGACGTCGGCCTGGTTGATGACGTTGGTGATGGCGTCTTGCATGGATCCTGAGATTCGGGAGCGAAGAGGAGAGTGGGCAGGGCCTCAGGAGAGGGCGCCGACGACGTAATCGAAGTAGAAGCCGGCCTCTTCCGCATCGCCTCCGGTGAGGATGCTGGTGGCCACAGACTTCATTTCGCGCACGGCTTCCGCCATCGCTTCCAGGGGAGTGCCCAGGGCGCGGTACATCTCGCGGGCGCCAATGATGCCGATTTCCTCGATCGGGGTGACATCACCAGCGACGACGCCGTAGGTGACCAGGCGCAGGTAGTAATCCATGTCGCGCAGGCAGCTGGCGGTCATTTCCTCGCCGTAGGCATTGCCGCCGGGGGAGATGACGTCGGGGCGCTTCTGGAAGAGGGCGCCTCCGGCCTGCTTGACGATGCGTTCGCGGCTTTCCGCCAGAACCTGGGCGATGCGCAGACGGCGTTGACCGCCGGCCACGAACGACTTGATCTGGTCAAGTTCGCCAGGGCTGAGATAGCGGGCTTCGGCGTCCGCGTTGATGATCGAGTTGGAGACGATGCTCATGCAGTTCTGCCTCGAAACAAGCGGTCGCCGTTTCCGGTGACCGGTATCCGGTGGGTGAGTGGGGTTGGGTATCGGCGGTGCCGATCGCCGATTCATTCTGCGCCAGCGCCCCGCAGGCACCCGGGCGTCGGTAACAGTTCTTCACGGCTTGTCGTGGCTGAAGAACCCAGTGCTGCCAAGGGCTTTGCCGCGAGTTGTTGATAGCGACATTGCGCAGCAATTGTTCACCATCACCGCGGCAGCCTAGGGCTGGAACGTGCGGAAGATCGGAGCGATCTTGCTGTGGCGTTTGCCCTCGAATCTGTGGGGCCGTTCCAGTGAAAAAGCCCCCCGGATCCGATCCGAGGGGGGAGGGGCCCGCTGAAGCCAATCCCTTCAGATCGCTTCGCGGGGTGACGGGGTCAGGCCACCGTTGCCTGCGTAGAGCGAGGCCGTGCGGTTGACCGTGGCCAGGGGAATGCCATCGGCCGTGGCGAGGCCCCGCAGATAGGGAACCGTGTCCTGGCCGAACGATTCGGCGTATTCGAGGCTGTTGAACAACAGCTCGAGGGCGGCCTGTTGGCCGGCGCTGCCACGGAGACCAAGGAAACGGCTTACTTCAGCGGGTTGGGCCGCCCGACCGAGCAGGGCCAGGTAAGCAGCGGAGGCGGCACGAAGGGGGGCCATCCGGTTGAGACGCTGCTGGAAAAGGTCACTGCCGGCGATCTGGGCGATGAATTCCGCCACAGAGATCTGACCATCGCGGAGCTGGGACTCGGCATCGCCAAGCCGCTCGGCTGCCAGCGGCACCCGGTTCAGGAGTTGCCGATAGCTGGCTTCCACCGCCTCGCGCAGCTGTCCTTCACTGGGGCTGCGCAGCAGCCGGACCGGCCGGCCCAGGCTGGCCCGACGGGCAAAGCCCTGGGGCCGGCCCGGCCGCAGAGCCTTCTGCATCGCGGCGTCGGGGGCAAGGGCCGTTCCGGTGAGGGCCCCGCTGCCCACGGCGGAGCGCCAACCCCCAGCGGGAGCCGCGCCACCGCGGGGGAGAGGCACGCCGGTGCCCACGAACGCTGAAGGTGCGCTCCGGGAGCTCGGAGCGGCAGGAGCCGAAGGGGTGCTGCGCACCTGCGGCACCCAGGTGCGGGTGGGGGCGGGTGCTTGGCGGAGACTCCCAGGGCCCGCGGCGGCCGTGGCGGCTGCCATGGGCTTCTCGCCCCCAGCGATCTGAGCGGTCCAGCTGCCCCGCACCACGCGAGTGCGGCCAGGGAGGTTGCGCGGCGTGAGGCTGCCAGGGGTGCGCACCGCTTGCGGCGGTGTGACGTCTGGCCGTGTGGAGGGCGTGAGGTCGGGGACCGCGCTGGGATCGAACGGGCGGCGCAACGCCGGCACCGCACGGGCGTTGCGGTCGGTGGGGGTGAGGACCCGCTCGAAGGGAACCGTGTCTGCGCCGTAGCAATCGTTGTAGTCGCGGCTGTCGATCATGCGATCGACGACGCCATAGAAACCTTTGCGGGCTGCGGTGTCGAAGTAGGCGTCGATCTCCCAGCGGCCCAAGGTGGGACGGCCGAGGATGCGGCGATGCATGACCTCAATGGCCTTGCAGATGTAGAGCCCACTCCAATACCGACGGCGGAAGGCGTTGGAGCGAGCCACCTGCCGCACGAACTCACGCAGGCTGATGTCGCCGTTCTCGAGTTTGATCTCCTCAACCGTGCAGCGCTCTCCCGCATAGCCGGCGTTGCCAAGGATCTGCACATAGACCGCTCGGATCACAGCCTGGGTGGCGGATTCGCTGCCGCGCACGCTGGGCTGGCCGCCGCGCCGGGGCACGGAGTTGCCTCCGGTGGCGATCTGCTGGAGGCGCATCACCTTGGGCCCCACCCGCCGTGGGGTGGCCTTGCGGAACTGGAGGCTGTCCATCTGGCCGGGTTGGCGCAGCCCATTGCTCACCAGAATGCGGCGGCTGTCGTAGCTGAATGGGGCCGGGCGGGTGGATACGGAAGCCGTGCCGGAGGGGAAGATCGCTCCGTAGGTGAGGGCCAGGGGATCATTGCCGCCGCCGTAGGGATGTTGATCCGGGAAGGGTTGGCGGTAGGAGGCGTAGAGGGTGATGTACTGCGGTGCCCCCTCGAATGGGGCACTGAAGCGGAAGAGTTTGCGGTTGGATCCCCAGCCGGCGCTTTCCTGGGCCTCTTCGCCCAGGTCGCGGAGGTAGGGCACTGTTTCCTCGCCGAATACGCGGGCGTATTCCATGCCGTTGACAATGGAATCCACCAGCCCCGGCAGACCCTGTTCGCTGACGATGGCGAAATAGCGGCGGAACTCCTCAATCGAGCTAATGCCCCGACCGAGGAAGTGGCGAAAAGCCAGTTCCACCACCCGGCTGTTGGAGAAACGGCTATAAAACTGGCGGCGATATTCGCTGCTGCGGCCCAGGGCGCGCACGAATTCCCGGGCTGAGATCTGCCCCTGGCGGAACTGGGTGGCCTCCACGGGGCACACCTGTTGGGAATAGCCCTTGACGATGTCGCGCTCAAAGATTTGGCGGTACGCCGCACGCACCACTTCCGCTTTTTCCCGGCCCGAGAGGCCCGGCTTCATCACGAAGCGCTGGCGTCCTTCCGCCGCGAGGGCGTAGATCGCCGGCAGCTGCAGGCCCTGGTTAACCGGGCTGCCGAGGCGCTGGCGGGCTGAGGGGGTGGGGACCTCAAGCTCGCGCAGGAGCACGTTGAAGCTGTCGATCACCAGCTGGCGGGCTTCCGGGCGATCCTTAAGCAGATCGGCGCAGGCGGCGCGCATCTCCTGCAGAGCCACGTTGGTGGCCGCCAGCGAGCAGGCCTTCTCCAGCACGTCGCGCAGGCCGCGGGTGTTGACCGCGAGGATGCTCGGATCGCCGGCCACCAGGGCATAGCCCACGTAGCGCAGGAACCAGGCCAGGTCGCGCAACGACTTCTTCATCCGGTCGGTGCCGTAGCGCCCCACCGCGATCGGGCTGAAGCCGCTGGGCAGGATCACGCGCACGTCAGCGTCGCCACCGGCCCCCTCCAGGAGGCGGGTGAAGAGGTTGCCCCGCTTCGGAGCCCCGGCACCGGTGAACGTTTCCACCGAGCGCTGGAATGCGGCCTGATCGGTGGCCAGGGGGGTGCCATCCACGCTCGTGCTGGCGGCTGCCGGCGCCAGGGGAGCCTCGAGATAGGAGAGGGGGGTGCCGCCGGAGAAGATGCGGTTGGCGGCCCGGGCCACGATGGCGTCGGCGTTGGCGCTGAGTCTTCGGGCGGCCTCAAGCCGCGCCTGGCCGCTCAGGAAACAGGTGACGAGGCTGTCGAGCTCCCCACCATCGGGGAACCGATCTTGCTGCTCCGCCTGACGGACGCTGGAGAGCGGCAGGGTGTCGTACAGCTGCGGACTGACCCTTGTGCTGCCGCTGCTTGCGGTCACGGTCATGGATCGGGAGCGAGCCGGGCTTCGGCACGTTACGGCTGTCCCCACGGCCCCCCGGGCCCCCATGAACAAATGTTTGCAGCCCCGTGGCCCCTTCGCCCCGGTGCCTCGGACGGGCATGGGATGCTCCCCCGGTTCCCCCGACCACGGCCCCGCGACCGTCGCCCATCGCCCCGCGCCCGATGTCCTCCCGATCGTTTCCCCCTTCCGACGCCGCCACCCCGGTGGTGAGCGCCTTCTACGACCGCTTCCCCTACCCCGGTGATCCCCTGCAAGACGGGCCGCCGCCGGGATACAACTGGCGTTGGTGCCTCGACAGCGTGGTGGCCGCGGTGCACGGAACGCTGCCGCCCCGGCCCGCCGATGGGGGTGATCGCTCCTGGCGGATCCTCGATGCCGGCTGCGGTACCGGGGTCAGCACCGACTACCTCTGCCACCTCAACCCGGGGGCTGAGGTGCTGGCGGTGGACATCAGCGCCGGGGCCCTGGATGTGGCGCGGGAGCGGATGCGGCGCTCTGGGGCTGCCGCCAGGGTGCGGGAGCTGCGGGTGGAGCAGCGCAGCCTCCTCGATCTGGCGGGCGAGGGGCCCTTCGATGCGATCAATTCTGTCGGGGTGCTGCACCACCTCGATCAACCCCTGGAGGGCCTCCGTTCGCTGGCGTCGCTGTTGCGGCCCGGCGGGGTGCTGCACCTGTTCCTGTATGCCGATGGCGGCCGTTGGGAGATCCACCGCAGCCAGCGGGCGCTTGGGTTGATGGGGGTCGGGAGCGGAGGGGAGGGCCTCCGGCTCGGACGGGAACTGTTTCAGGTGTTGCCCGAGGCGAACCGGCTTCGCCGTCACCATGAGAGTCGCTGGGCCCTCGACACCGCCGCTGATGCCAATTTCGCGGACATGTATCTGCACCCCCAGGAGACGAGCTACGACCTGGCTCGGCTGATGGCGTTGGTGGAGGCGAGCGGACTGCAGTTCGCCGGCTTCTCCAACCCCGAGGTGTGGGATCCGGCCCGCCTGCTGCGTGGCGAGCTGTTGGAGCGAGCCCGGGCCCTCCCCCCCCGCGAGCAATGGGACCTGGTGGAAGCGCTCGATCCGGACATCAGCCACTTCGAATTCTTCCTGACCCGTGGAGCCGTCTCCCCGCCTGACTGGCAGGAGGAGGGGGTGCTGCTGGCATGCGGCGGCGAGCGAAACCGCTGCCTGTGGGGCTGGCCTTCGCTTTCTCTGCTGGGGCCTGATCTGCAGCCCCTAAACCTCGATCCTGTTGATCTGGAGCTGATGCGCGCCGTGGAGGAGGCCCCGCCTGGCACCCCCCTCGCCGCGTTGCCCCTGGGGCTGGCTCCGGCCGATCGGGAGGAGCGCGCCAGGCGGCTGATCGCCTGCCGGGTCCTCCTGCCTGTGAGGGCAGCGTGATAACCTCCACGCGCCCAGACGAAATGTCGTCGCTTGCCGGCCGCCCCGACCACCGCCACGGACGACGCAGTCCCTGCGACGCCCGCTGACGGAACGGAAGCCCATCCGGCGATCCCCTCCAGCCCCGCTGACGGCCCTGTCGCCGACAACGGAATGGAGGACTACCGACGCTTGCAGCGGAGGCTGCTCCTCGCCACGGGTTGGGCTTCCGCCATCGCGGTGCCCGTCACGGCTCTGGTATGGGATCCAGCCACCGCCGCCAGTGTTCTGGTGGGCACCCTGGCTGGCCTGCTCTATCTGCGTCTTCTCGCCCGCAGTGTGTCCCGTCTCGGCGTGGACAGCAAGTCGGTTGGAAAGGTTCAGTTACTCGTCCCCATCACCCTGGTGCTTGCGGCCGCCAGGATTCCACAGCTGCAGATGCTCCCGGCCCTGCTGGGGTTTTTGCTCTACAAGCCCGCCCTGATCCTCCAAGCCGTCCTCGACGGCTGACCCCGATCCCCCGAGGACCGTCCCCCGATGCTCCCGATGCCCTTCCCGCTGCCTCTTGCCGAGTTGGAGGTGGGCCAGCACCTCTACTGGCAGCTCGGCAATCTGCGCATCCACGGCCAGGTGTTCCTGAGCTCGTGGGTGGTGATTGCTGCTCTGCTGGCCGTGGTGGTGATCGGCACCCGTCGCATGCAACGCGATCCCAGCGGTGTGCAAAACCTGCTGGAGTTCCTTTGGGACTACATCCGCGATCTATCCCGCGAGCAGATCGGCGAGAAGGCCTACCGCGACTGGCTGCCCTTCATCGGCACCCTCTTTCTTTTCATCTTTGTCAGCAACTGGGGCGGCGCCCTGATCCCCTGGAAGCTCATCCACCTGCCCAGTGGTGAGCTCGGCGCCCCAACAGCTGACATCAACACCACCATTGCCCTGGCTTTGTTGGTGTCTCTTGCCTATTTCTACGCTGGTCTGAGCCGCAAGGGTTTCCGCTACTTCGAGTATTACGTGGAACCCACGCCGATCATGCTTCCTTTCAAGATCGTCGAGGATTTCACCAAGCCTCTCTCCCTCTCCTTCCGTCTTTTCGGCAACATCCTTGCCGATGAGCTGGTGGTGGCGGTGCTGGCTTTCCTCGTGCCTTTGATCGTGCCCCTGCCGGCCATGTTCCTGGGCCTCTTCACCAGCGCCATTCAGGCTCTGATCTTCGCCACCCTCGCCGCTTACTACATCGGCGAGGCGGTACACGAGGAGCACCACTGACCCCTGCCGCCGGGCCCGGGACCTCGGTCTGGCAAACTCTCTGCGCGCAGGTCCGGCTCGATCCGGGCCCACCTCTGCTGAGGTGTCCCAGGCGCAGGCATCACGTCCCGGTTCGTTCAGCGCTTCACCGGCGCATCACTCCCCTTCCCCCCATGGATTCGATCACTTCCGCCGCGTCCGTCGTCGCCGCTGGTCTCGCTGTCGGTCTCGGCGCCATCGGTCCTGGCATCGGCCAGGGCACCGCTGCCGGCGGCGCTGTCGAGGGCATCGCCCGTCAGCCCGAAGCCGAAGGCAAAATCCGCGGCACCCTGCTGCTCTCCCTGGCTTTCATGGAGGCCCTCACCATTTACGGCCTGGTGGTCGCCCTGGTGCTCCTGTTCGCCAACCCCTTCGCCGGCTGAGTTCTGCCCGGTTGAGCAGGTTTATGGATCCGTCCCTTCCGCGGACGGATCCCACACCCTGCCTCCGTAAAGATCATCTCCGCAAGGATCATCTCCGCGCGTTGCGCACCCCCCTTTTGCCCACCGCCCCGCCTCCAGCCCCATGACCAGCTGGCTACTGCTCGCCGAAGCAGGCGCGCCCGAGGGAGGTCTGTTTGACCTCGACGCCACCCTGCCGCTGATGGCGCTGCAGGTGGTGCTCCTCACGTTCATTCTCAACGCCCTGTTCTTCCGCCCTGTCGGCAAGGCAGTGGAAGACCGGGAGGGTTACATCAACACCAGCCGGGCCGAAGCCAAGCAGAAGCTGGCCCAGGCGGAGCGCCTCGAGGCAGATCTGCGCGAACAGCTCAAGGATGCCCGCGTGCAGGCCCAGAAGCTGGTCACCGAGGCCGAGCAGGAGTCCGAGCGCCTGTATCGGGAGGCGATGTCCCTGGCACAGGCCGACTCCATCGCCAGCCGCGAGCAGGCGCGCCGTGAGATCGACGCGGAACGCTCTGCCGCCATGGATCAGCTCAAGGGCGATGCTTCCAGGCTCGCCGATCAGATCGTCGACCGTCTGCTGGCTGCCCAATGACACACCTTTTCACCCCTTTGCTGGCCTCGCACGGTTCCGGCTTTGGCTTGAACACCAATCTGTTCGAGACCAACATCATCAACCTGGCGATCGTGATCGCCGGTTTGGTGTATTTTCTGCGCGGCTTTCTAGGAGGCATCCTGGAGCGTCGCCGCACGGCGATTCTCGCGGATCTCAAGGACGCGGAAGAGCGACTGGCCAGCGCCACCACCGCCGTAGCCGCCGCCCAGAAGGAGCTCACCGACGCTCAAGCCAAGGCGGAGCGCATCCGGGCCGATGGTGAGAGCCGCGCCCAGGCGATTCGCCTGGAGAGCGAGCGTCGCACCGTGGAAGAGATGGCTCGGATCAAACAGGATTCCGCTTCTGATCTCGCATCGGAAGCCTCCCGGGTTCGCGACCAGCTGCGGCGGGAAGCCGCCCGGCTGGCCATTGAGAAGGCCCTGGCTTCCCTGCCTGGCCGTCTTGACGCCAGCGCCCAGGCGCGGCTGATCGACCAGTCCATCCAATCGCTGGGGAAAGCCTGATGCCACTGCTGAACTCCATCACCACTCCCTACGCCGACGCTTTCCTTCAGGTCAGCGACGCCAAAGGGGAGACGGTCCAAGTGGTCGACCAGGCCCGCGAGATTCTCGCCATCTGGAGGCAATCGCCTGAGCTGCGAGCAGCCATGGGCTCGCCGGTGCTTGAAACCGAGAGCAAGAAAGCTGCCCTCGTCTCCTTGTTCGGCGAGCAGCTGTCTCCGAGCTTCCTGAACCTGCTCAAGTTGCTCGCCGACCGCGGCCGGATCGGCTATCTCGATGCTGTGCTTGAGCGGCTGCTTGAGCTTTATCGCGAGCAGAACAGCATCGCTCTGGCCACCCTCACCTCGGCCGAGCCCCTCAGCGAAGAGCAGCAGGCCAGCCTCACCGAGAAGGTGAAGCAGGTGGCCGGCACCGAACACGTCGAGATCGATCTCCAGGTGGATCCCGCTCTGATCGGCGGTTTCGTCCTGCGCGTCGGCTCGAAGGTGATCGACGCCAGCCTGGCCGGCCAGGTGCGCCGCCTGGGACTTGCCCTGGCCCGGGCCTCCTGAGCGCCAGCGTGGCGGTTGCTTCGGCAAACGCTGCCCCCCTTCCCCGGTCCCCCTCCCCTCCGTAATCCCTCCTCTCCCCTCCGGGGAGTTTCCGCCATGGTTTCCA
>JBKDOZ010000102.1:0-5405 GCA_046342735.1 Synechococcaceae cyanobacterium | reverse complement strand
CCACGATCTCGTGCGGCGCCAGGGATCGCTGCAGGCCCCCTTTGCCGGTGGCGCAGAAGCGGCAGGCCATCGGGCAACCCACCTGGCTGCTGACACAGACGGTGAGGCGCTCGCCGGCGGGACTGCCAACGGTCTCGAGGGTGAGGCCATCGGCGGTGCCCAGGAGCAGTTTCACGGTGCCATCCGCCGCGTCGCTGCGGTGCACCAGGGGCAGGCGACCGATCACGGAAGGGGCCAACTGGTCCCGCCCTCTCCGGGGCCGCACGGTGATCGCCTGGGGATCGCGGGCACCGCGCCCATAGATCCACTCGTGCAGCTGGCGGCCTCGGAAGGCGGGTTGTCCCTGGGCCTGGGCCCACTGCTCCAGCTCGTCGCGCCCCTGGCCGAGCAGGGGAGCTTCGGCGTCCCGGCAGGGTTCAACGCCACCGGCCCTTGGCCCCCCCGCATCCAGCCCGACCAAACGTTCTCGGGCCACCGAACCCGCGGGTTCGCTGCCCTCCCAATCAGCGGGTTCAACCACCGAAGAGCTGGCGCCAACCCTGTCCCCTGCAGCCGCCGGAACGGATGCTGCAGAGGGAGCGCCAGCGGAGGGGGGGCCAGCGGGAGGTGTGGCGGTCTCGGGGGGGATCAGGGCCAGATCAGGATGCCGTGGCCGAGTTTCCATTCCACCGCCAGCAGGGCGATGAAGCCGAGCATGGCGATGCGGCCGTGCAGCAGCTCGTTGTGGACGTGGAAACCCCAGCGGGGCTGACGACGAATGGGAATCGGCGTGCCCAGCTCGGTGACGCCGCCGCCGCGAGGCGCGGCGGCGCGAGGGAGGGTGGGCGAAGGGACGACGGGGGAAGGATCAGTCATCGCTCAACAGCCCCTCTTCCTGCAAACCCTCGAGCGCATCGGGGTCCGGGATCAGGTCTTCCTCCAGGTCATCGAGGGACGGGCGGGCGAAGGCCGCGAAACCGCTGCTGCTGGCTTCGATGCCGTGGCGGCTGCGGGTGGCCTCCAGGTCCTCATCGGAGGGGTCGTCGAGCACCGCAGCCGAACTGGCCGGGGCGACGGGCAGCTCATCCACCGTGTAATCGGGGCGGAGATTCTGCATGCGACGGAAACCGGCAGCCTCCTCCTCGAGGATGTCGGGATGGGGCGCCGCCTCGGCGCGCAACTCCTCCTCAAAGCCCCCGAAGCCCGTGCCGGCGGGGATCAGGCGGCCGATGATCACGTTCTCCTTGAGACCGCGTAGCCAGTCGCTCTTGCCCTCAATGGCGGCTTCGGTGAGCACGCGGGTGGTCTCCTGGAAGGAGGCCGCCGAAATGAAGCTGTCCGTGTTGAGGGAGGCTTTGGTGATACCGAGGAGCACCGGGGTGAACTCCGCCGGAGCGCCGCCGGTGATCGCCATCGCCGCGTTCACCTGCTCCACCTGGCGGAGCTCGATCAGCTCGCCGGGCAGAAGCGTGGTGTCGCCGGCATCCTCGATCCGCACCTTGCTGGTCATCTGTCGCACGATCACCTCGATGTGCTTGTCGTCGATCGAGACCCCCTGGGAGCGATAGACGTTCTGAACCTCCTGCACCATCGTGAATTGGAGCTTGGAGATCGCCTCCTGGGCCGCCTCAAGGGTGGGTTTGCGGCTGCGGTGATCATCGAAGTAGCACTCGAGCAACTCGTGCGGGTTGATCGGCCCGTCGGTGAGAAGCTCGCCCGCCGTCACGGCCTGGCCATCGCTCACCATCACGTTGCGACCCAGAAGGATGGGGTACTCGCTCACGGATTCATCGGCCTCAACCACCGCCACCGTCAGGGAGTCGTCGTCTTCCCCCTGCTTGATCTGAACCGTGCCGGCCTTGCGGCAGAGCACGGCCGATTCCCGCGGACGGCGCGCCTCGAGCAGCTCTTCGATTCGGGGCAGACCCTGCACGATGTCTCCGGTCTTCTGTCGCTCGAACACCAGCAGGGCCAAACCGTCTCCCCGCTGCACCAGCTCGCCGTCACGAACGTGGAGCACCGAGTCGGGCGAAACCATGTAGGGGCGGCCGAGGCGGATGCGCAGCGTGTTGCCTTCGATGGCCTCCACCTCACCGCAGCAGGGCGCGGCCACCTGCGCAGCGAGCGGATCCCCATCGACGATGCGCTGACCCAGGCTCACCTCCGGCCGAGCGGAGCCCAGGTCGATGGTGCGCGTATCCGTGGAGCGCTCCACAATCAACCGCCGGATCGGTTCACCGGTGGCGGACTCGGGCAGTTGCACCACACCATCCTCCTTGCAAAGGATCTGGGTGGTTGCCACCACATCAGCGCGCTTGACGCTGTCACCGTCCTGCACGGCCAACTCGGTGTGGGTGGAGCCATGGCTGGCGTCGGAGAGAGTGTCGCGGCGAACCAGCAGGGTTTCAAGAATCACCAGCTGCAGGCGATCGGTGGTTTTGGCGCGCTTGTCAGGAACCGACTCCACATCCACAGTCATCTGAGGCGTGGTGTCGATCGTTTCGAGGATCAGCTGGGTGCGAAGAAGCTCGATGCCATCGACACTCTTAATCAGCTCACCGTCCTTGTAGGTAAGGCGTTGGCTGGCCTTGAGGGCAAGGGAGGGGCCACCGTTTTGCTTGACAGCACCTAATTCCGGCAGATGGGCTTCGTCGGGAATGGTGAACTCCTCCACCGGACGCAGCAACAGGGCGCCACCCTCGGGTGTATCAACAGCTTCGACCAGATGCATGGCCTGGGCCGTAAGCCCCGGGGCGATTTCCTCGCCAGGATTGACCATGCGCCCCTCACCGGTATAGCGCCCCAGCACTTTGCTGTCGGAGATCAGGTGAAGCTCACCCGAGCGCACGATGATCTCGCGCAGGATGTCGTTCTTCTGGGTGACCGTCACGATCCCGGCGGTCTGGCTGAAGATGTCCTTCACCACCTCGGTACCGGCCTCGATCCATTGGCCGTCCTCGATCATCAGCAGGGAGATGTCCTTGTTGATCTCGTGGGTTTCCTGGGGGATCCACAGCAGGGTGCCGCCCTTGCTCACCTCATAGCCGTGCTTGGCAGAGCGGGCCTTCTTGATCGCCAGGCCAGGGGCAAAGCGCACGATGCCACCCGTCTGGGTGCGGAAACGGTCGTCGGCGAGTTCGGCGATCACCTCGCCATTGCCGATCTTGCTGCCGGGCTGGGTCTTGAGCAGATAGCGAATGTCGTCTTTACCCTCGAGATGCCAGATTTCGCCGGAGTGGGTTGACTCGCAGACGAGTTTGCAATCCTTGAGTGTGAGGCTGGCGGTGACGATTTGAACCTCGCGGGAGTCGCCCGCGGAATCACGGAGGCGAACCGCACCGCCGTACTCGCTCACCAGCCGGCTCTCGGCCAGCACCTCACCGGTGGTCACCTGCTTGTTGCCGGCGACCACAGGTTGGGCGTTGGGCGGCAGGTTGTACACGTCGCCGCTGAACACCCAGAGGCGTCCGAGACGCTGGGCTTTATGGGTGATGTTGCCTTGGCGGTCGGTAACCTCCCGAGGCTGGATCACATCCTCAAAGCGCACTTGGCCAGCCAGGTCGCAGATGACGTCCTTGGTGGCCTTCTCCACGCTTTTCTTGACCTGAGCCCCGGAGGAGATCTGGGCAAGGATCGTGTCGGCCGGCACACTCGCCCCGTCATCCACAAACAGGATGGAGCCGGAGGTGATGTTCAACTTTTGAGGCTTGCCTTTGCCCGTGGGCTTGACCTCAAGGCTGAAATCGGTTTCCGCCAGTTGGGCCTCCACACCGTGGGGGGTGCGGTGAGGGCGAACCCGCGCTTTCGGCCCGAACTCCACAATGCCTTCCACCAGGGAGCGCACCACACCGGTTTCAGCGGTGGACACCCCGCCGGTGTGGAAGGTGCGCATGGTGAGCTGGGTGCCAGGCTCTCCGATCGACTGGGCGGCAATGATGCCCACCGACTCACCGAGATCCACGAGTTGGTTGTGGGCCAGGGCCCAGCCATAACACTTGCGGCAGACCGAGCGGGAGGCCTCACAGGTCAGAGGCGAACGCACCACAACCGTGCGGACGCCGGCCGCTTCGATCGCAGGGGAGAGGACCTCATCGATCGGCCCATCCCGCTCCACCAGAACGGTGCCGGCGGCGTCGACAACTGGCTCAGCAGCCAGGCGACCAATCAATTTCTTGCCGAAACGTCCGCCATCCTCCGCCTCGATCGGAATGCCGCGGAGGGTGCCGCAATCCTCCTCACGCACGATCACATCCTGCGCCACGTCCACCAGACGGCGGGTGAGGTAGCCGGAATCGGCGGTGCGCAGGGCGGTGTCCACCAGGCCCTTACGGGCGCCGTAGGAGGAGATCACGTATTCGGTGACCGTGAGACCCTCGCGGAAATTGGTGCGGATCGGCAGGTCGATGATCTCGCCCTGGGGATTGGCCATCAGGCCGCGCATGCCCACCAGCTGGCGCACCTGGGACATATTGCCCCGGGCGCCGGAGTTGGCCATCATCCAGACCGAATTGAGCGGATCGTTCTCGTTGAAGTTACGGCGCACAGCCGCCACGAGGCGCTCGTTGGTCTCTGTCCAGGTGTCAATCACCTTGGTATGCCGCTCCACCTCGGTGATTTCACCGAGGCGATAACGCTCCTCGGTTTCGGTGATCTGCTGTTCCGCTTCCTCCAGCAGGGCAGCCTTATCGCCGGGGATGCGCAAGTCATCCACAGAAATGGAAACGGCAGCCTGGGTTGCGTAGTGGAAGCCGAGATTCTTCAGCTCATCGGCCATCGCCGCGGTGGCGGCAGTGCCGTGGTGCTTGTAGGCCCAGGCCACCAGGTTGCGCAGGGCCTTCTTGTCCACCACCCGGTTGCGGAAGGTGGGAGCCTGCCGACTCAGCGGACCAGCCCCCCCCACAGGGGGTGCCTGGACCTCAACCTCACGGGCGGCGGATTTTTTGCTGGACTTCTTGGCGGGGGAGGCAGTCATGACGCGCGCGGTCGGGATGGCGGAAAGGGGCGGGAACAGGGGGGGGCGAGGACTCAGGCGGCTGGGATCAGGCTCGGATCATGCGGTGACGACGGCATCAATGATCACCTGATTGATCACGACCCGACCAACAGTGGTCAGAAGGTAGCGACTGATCAGCGCTCCGTCTTCGTCGTAGCGATCGCGGCGGTACTTCCACTGCTCGATCCGGGTTCCATCCTCCAGGGCATGAACGCTCTGGGGTTCACGATCCTCGTCTTCGCTATCGATCTCACCTTCGAAGCGCACCCAGATCCAGTCGTGCAACTTCACATGCTTCTCCTCAAAGGCGGCGAGAACGTCCTGCAGAGAGGCATACAAGCGGGAGCGGTCGTCGGAGGGACGTGCCGGGAAACTGGGGCGAATCGAACCGGGCTGCTCCGCGGTGAGGTAGTAAGCGCCGAGCACCATGTCT
>JBKDOZ010000101.1:0-15362 GCA_046342735.1 Synechococcaceae cyanobacterium | reverse complement strand
GGATGAGGGCGATCAGGGCGTCGGTGAGGTCTTCGCGGACGGGCATCGGGGCGGGATAAGGACGCTGGGGCCAGAAAAGCAGAGGAGACTGGCGAGGGGTGGGGCGCCCAGTTCCGATGGGCTCAGGATGCCTTACCGGGCTGGTGGGTTGATGGTTTTCGGGCGAACCACCACCCCAGCAGCCCAAGGGCCAAGATCTGATCAGGGACGGTGATCGCCAAGGCGACGGCTGCGGGCGGATCGCGACGGCTGGATCAGACCTAACCTCGGCCCAGATCCCCTCTGGGCGGCAAACGCTCCTGAGCCCATCTCCAGCCATGACTCCCGCTGAGCAAGCCGCCCAGAATCGCGAACATCGGCCGGACCTGATGGAGGGGGAGAACCTCTACCGCTCCCCAGCGGGCTTCCCGAGCTGAAGCGCTCCGAGGCGATCCATGACCACGTGGGCATCTGGGGCGCGCAGCCCTGGCCCGCAGCGAGGCATCACGCGCCGATTCGCTGGAAGCCTCTCTCCTTCTGACCCGCCAGCGGCCGTGCCAGCCGAAATTCTTGGCTACGGAATTCCGGGCACAGGCTTGGATGGTGGCGAGCAGACCCTGGCTTGCCAGTCACACGCGGCTAGGAAGGGCTTCTGCCAGGCGAGCGGAATCTCCAACAGGTCGCGGGTGCCGCTGATGGCTTGGCTGAGAAACAGAACCGCTGCGAGCACACTGGCGACCCCATGGATCCGCCGCCACCTCTTCTGCCGCAGGATCTCCGCTCGGGCCCCAAGGGAGAAGAGCAGCAGGCCCACAAGGGCCATGCCCGCCCAGGCGTGGGAGCTCCAGAATTCACCCTGCAGCGGGTTGTCGCCACGGCGAAACACTTCCGGCTGCACCCCAAGGGTGAGCACCCCAAGCCAGCTGATCAGGCTGAAGGTCAGTCTCAGCGCCTTGGAGGTGGCTTTCCATAGCGCAATCAGGGCGGCCACACTGCCCAGAAGCACCAGCAAAAGTTGGATCGCCCGGCCGGCGCCACCCCGGAACTGATCAGCAGGCACCGCCGTGCCGATCACCACGGCGAGCGCAAGGAGCACGATCGCCACAACGGCCATGGTCAAGACGCGCCCGAGATCGCTGTGCTCCGCCCCCGTGGTGGCTGGGAGGCGAGCACCCTCCACGCGGCGCCGCCGCGTCATCAACCCCAGCCGGGCCACGATCCCCATGAGGGGGTACACGAGGATCACGGCCAGGGCGGGATGGAGGAGCCAGAGCCAGTCCTTGGTGCTCACTGCGATGACAGCCGCTGTCTGCAGGATGGCGCGCCGCTTCCCATCTGGCAAAGAGCCTCTTGAGTTCAGGCGGGACGTCTCCCTATCCCGCGTACTCTGCGGCTCAGGCGAGAGGGTACGCGTGGGATTTGGCATCCTTTTCCAGAGCCTGAACCGACGCCGAACCGCCCTGGCGCCGCTCGCCCTGCTGGCCTATGTGCTGCTCCGCGGCTGCGACGCCAGCGTGCTCAAGTGGCTGCAGGAACGGGGAGCGGCCACCCTGCTGCGCACTGGCGGTGCGGAGGATCCGATCAGTTTCAGCAACGTCTTCTTCTTCGCCAACCTGGCCATCGGCCTGACGGTCACGCTGTTCGATCGCAAACGACTTCTGGGGCAATGGCCGCAGCTTGACTCCGCCGATCGGGCTCTTTGGATCGGGCGGGCCACCCTCGGCAGCCTGCTGGGGCCCATCGGCTATTTCCTCGCCCTGCAGCGGTTGTCGGTCACCAGCCAGACCCTCCTGTTTACGTTGATCCTGCCGGCCACCGCCCTGCTGGCCAGGCTGCTGCTGGGGGAACCACTGCCCCGACGCTTCGGACTCACGCTGGTGCTGCTCCCAGCCGGCTTGCTGATCAGCCGCAGCATGCAGGGTTTGCTTCCATCCCCTTCCGGCGGCGGGCTCGATCCCCTTGGTGTCATCTGGGCCCTGATGAGCGTGGTGGCCTTCGCGGCGGCCGGTGTGCTCAACCGCCTCGTCGCCGATAAGGACTGGGGCACGGGGCTCACCATCGGACTGTCCAGTCTGCTGGCGTCGCTGGTGTTCGGCCTGATCACCCTGCTGCTATTCGGTCCTGCCCAATTTCTGCACCTTCGCTGGTGGTGGGTGATGGGGGTGCTGCTCATCTACACGGCTGCAATCAGCCTCGGCGGTGAGCTTTTGCTTCTGCTCAGCTATCGCGGCCTCGGCGCCACCACGGTGGCCCTCTGGGGCAATGGCGGTGTGTTGGTGTCGCTGCTCAGCGCCCATCTGCTGCTGGGTGAGCGTCTGGGCCCCCACACACTGGCCGGTGCCGCACTCATCCTGGCGGCCCTGCTCGTTGCACGAAGCCGCGCCAGCACAGAACCATCGTCCGAGCGTTGATGAGGAGGTTGTTGAGAGGGTGCTGCCCTTTGATCAGCATGTCGACCTTGCAGATCGCAGCGCTTTTTGATGCCCACGGCTGAGGTGCCATGCCTTCTCCGCCAGCACCGTGAACGGCAGGATCGGCTTGTGCCGGGATCGCTCCGCTTGGTATGGCCCCGCTGCAGGGCGGCGCTCCAGATAAAGGCGGAGAGGTTTTGCTGGCTCCGCCCTTGCGCACGCTGGTGGTGACTCCATTACGCGCAAGCTGGGCTTGGCCGCGATCAAAAATCGCGGGAGAGCAGTTCGCAAACCTGGCGAATCTGCTCGGCGCGCGGGGCGGCGAGGTTCATCTTGGCGGCCAGGGCCTCAAGAAACTGCTTCTCTTCGGGGCTCACTTCCCGGTCACAATGGATGACTTGGCAGGCAAGCGCAAATGCCTCTTGCTTCTGGCCATCATTCAGCTGAGAGGTGGCAGCCTCGATCAGCCCATGCCAAGCCTCCTCACGAAAGCGCTTAAGCAATCCGGAGATTAGCAGGCCAAAGGCATAGGGCTCCATCTGCTTATAGGTGGATCGCTCCAACAACTGATCGCGGATGACGCGTGCTTCATCCTTGCTAAAATCCTGGTCGCAGCACACTGCGGCCAGGGGAATTGCCGCGTAAGCCTCGACGGCGGTAAAGGAAAGGGACATGACAACGGGTTGCGGAACCAGGGAAAAGGCGGGCGCAAGGGATGCCCCCGTCACCCGCCCAAGCTGGCCATCGATAGTTAGCGATGGGTTAAATCTCGCTGCAGCCAGCGCTCCGGAGGCGCAACGGGGGTGTCAGCGATCGGCGGAGACCGCCGCACACCCTGGTGGGCAACGGGAGCGACGCCGCGGGGGGGATGGGGGGGCGGCGGCTCCACAGGGAGAGAGGTGCGGCGGCGCGCCGACGCGACCGTCCTGCGGGCGCGGGGTCGATGGGACGCCCCAGGGCCATCAGCCACAGCCTGCGGTCGCATGGCCGCCGTGGTCGCCGGTGCTTTCTTCACCTCCACTCCAGTCGAGCTGATATCGCGCAAGCCCAGGCGGGTGCCCTCCCACAGCGGTCGCGGTCGGCCGGGGCGGGGCAGGGCCCAGTGGAGCGCCACGAACACCACCAGGTGCGACAGCATCAGCAGCGCGAACGGCAGCAGCAGGATGGGAATCAAGCCGGCCTGCATCACGAGGATGAGCACCATCGAGCTCAGCAGGCCGATCTGCTCCGCGTGCGCCACCCTGGTCTGCCTCGCGACGCGGACCGCCAGGCGCAGCCAAACCAGCCGCACCCGACGGTGCCGCGGCAACCGGCGGATCAGCCGACGACGGAGCGCCTGGAGCTGGCGGATCGGCAGATCAGCGAGCAGATACCAACTGATCATCATGCCCAACAGGCTCAGCCAGTAATGGCGGAAGGCCTCCGAGAAGTCGGGCGGTCCCTGGTCGGAAGCCATCGAAAACTCGTGCTGAGGAGCTCCGTAGAGCGAGGGTTCGGAAGGGAGCGTGGCTAACCAACTGCCATCTCCCAAAGCCAGAAGAAGGGAATCGATCATGGGAAGAAGGAAGAACCGCAACTCGCGGGCAGACCTCAAGCCCCCGCGAAGCGGCGTGTCACCAGGCTGGATCGGGGACCAGGCGGCAGCCATGGGAACAATCCACCCCTGCTTCGCAGAAAAAGGGCCTGTTTTTAGGGCTAGGGTGGAGGGTTTTCGATCCGCACCGCCCGCCAGGCCCCCGATGCCCCTTTCCTCCCCGCCTGAGATCGCCGGCCGCGAAGCCGAGCTGCGGGAGCGGCGGCAGCACGGGGAACCGCCGCAGCGATCGCACCCGCCGCTGGATCTGGAGGCGATGCCAGCGAGCTACGCCTGCGCCCTGCACATGCATCAGCCCACCATCCCCGCCGGGCCGGAGGGGGCGCTGATCAACCACCTGCAGTACATGCTCGATCACCCCGGCGAAGGCGACAACCACAACGCCGAGCCCTTCGCCCACTGCTACCGGCGCATGGCCGACCTGATGGCGGAGCTGATCGCCGAGGGAGCCAACCCGCGGATCATGCTCGATTACTCCGGCACCCTGCTCTGGGGCTTCGTGCAGATGGGCCGCGACGACATCCTCACCGCCCTGCGCCGTCTGGTGCACGATCCCGTGCTGCAACCATCGGTGGAGTGGCTCGGCAGCTTCTGGGGCCATGCCGTGGCCCCTTCCACCCCCATCCCCGACCTGATCCTGCAGATCCAGGCCTGGCAGCACCAGTTCGCCGCCCTCTTCGGCGACGACGCCCTCGATCGGGTGCGCGGCTTCTCCCTGCCGGAGATGGCCCTGCCCAACCACCCCGACACCCTCTTCGCGTTGCTAACCGCCCTGCAGGATTGCGGCTACCGCTGGCTGCTGGTGCAGGAGCACAGCGTGGAAAACCTCGATGGTTCCCCCCTGAGCCAGGAGCAATCGCGGCTGCCCAAACGGCTGGTGGCCCGCAGCTCATCCGGCGCGGTGGCCAGCCTGCCCGTGCTGATCAAAACCCAGGGCTCCGACACCAAGCTGGTGGGGCAGATGCAACCCTGCGCCGAGGCGAACGGCCTCGGGCGCCTGCCGCTGGCGGGGCGCTCCCTGCCGGCGATCGTGGCGCAGATCGCCGACGGTGAAAACGGCGGCGGGATGATGAATGAATTCCCGGAGGCGTTCCGGCAGGCCCACCGGCGCCGGGGGCCCGCGGTGGCGGTGAACGGCAGCGAGTATCTGGAGCTGCTGGAGCAGGCCGGCGTGGGAGCCGACGACCTGCCGCCGATCCAGGCGGTGCGCCAGCAGCGGCTCTGGCAACACCTCGATGGCGGCAGCGGGCCGGAGGCGGTGGAGCGGGCGATTGCCGCGCTGCAGGCCGCCGACCCCTCGTTCGCGATGGATGGCGCCTCCTGGACCAACTCCATCAGCTGGGTGGAGGGCTACGCCGACGTTCTCGCCCCGATGCAGGAGCTCAGCGCCGCCTTCCATCGCCACTTCGATCCGCTGGTGGAGCGCGATCCCTCGATCACGGCCAGCGAGCCCTACCGGCGGGCCCTGTTGCCCCTGCTGCTGCTGGAAACCAGCTGCTTCCGCTACTGGGGCCAGGGCCTCTGGACCGACTACGCCCGGGAGATCTACCGCCGCGGGCTCTCGGCGATCGCGGCGGCCAGCGGCTCCCCTCAGGCCACAATCTGAACGTCGTTGGCGCCAAGGGTGGGGTAGCTCCCTCCGGAGCCGCCGCCCCAGAGCTGCAGGAACCGCCCCCCCGCCTCAGCGCCGTTGGCAAAGCCCGCCGCAGTGCCGTTGGGGTTGTAGAAGAGGCCGCCGCTGCCGCTGCTGTACACCAGCGGCGCGGCACTGAGGGCGGCGGCGGCGTCATCGCTCACCACCGCGAAGGAGGAGGGGGCCAGGGAGCCACCGACCGGCAGGGCATCGAAGGTGCGGCGGGCAAGGCGCAGCCGGTCCACCCCGGATTCGAAATCGGCGAGCGTGTCGACCCCCAGCTGCCTGGTGAGGCAGGAGCGGCCCGAGCTGAAGAAGAAGGCATCGGCGCCCTTGCCGCCGATCAGCATGTCGTCGCCGATGCCCCCTTTGATGCTGTCGTCGCCGTCGCCGCCGATCAGCCAGTCATCACCGGCGCGGCCCAGCAATTGGTCGTTGCCGGCGAGGCCATGGATGGCATCGGCGGCACCGGTGCCGGTGAGGAGCTCACCGCTGGTGCCGCCGCCGCGAACCTGCTGCAGCGACACATCACCAAGATCCACCTTGGCGCCGGCGCTGGTGGTGTTGTCGCCGAGGAAGAGGAAATTCGGCAGGGAGTAGGGATTGAAGGGCAGCAGGGGACTGACGGTGGCCTTGCTGTAGTCCTGCACCGCGCCGGAGAGCACCAGGCGATTGTCGGCCATCAGGTAGTAGCTGCCCTCAACGATGCGCAGGCTGAAGGCTGTCCTGGTGGTGAGGTCGAGGTTCACCGAGGCGCCCACGGCCTGCAGCGGGTTGGTGCCGCCCAGCAGGCTGGCGACGCGGTCGCGCCAGAAGCCCAGCTCGATGCCCAGCGGCGCCGGGCCCATGCCCTGCAGGATCGCCGAGAAGCCGGCGCGGTTGGCCGCCAGGTGCTGCTCCTCCAGGATGCGGAGGTCGACGTCGAGGGCGAAGCCGCGGGCGGGATCGAGCTGGGGGAATCCCCCGTTCACCAGCACGGGCAGCAGGGCGCTGACGTTGCTGAAGCCCACGGCATCGGCCAGCACCGGCAGGCTGGAGAGCAGCACGCCGGAGGGGGTGCGGGTTTGGCTGCCGAAGAGGGTGCTGCCGAATCCGAGCCAGCCCTGGGCGCTGGGGAGGGCGGCGAGGGCCGCGTCGTAAAGGTTGATCACCATGGCAGCGGAGTGGGTCGCGGCGGGGTCCGTCGCGGTTTAAGAGTTCGCGGCGATTCTGACCCCTGTGGTGCGAGGGTGCAGCCCCATCCCCTAACGAATGAAGCTCCTCCTCACCAGCACGATCGCCACGCTGATGTTCGGCCTGGGTCTGAGCCTGCGGCCCAGTGCCGTGGCGGCGCTGCGGCATCGGCCGGCGCTGGCGGTGCGCGTGGTGCTGGGCTCCTGTCTGCTGGTGCCGCTGGCGGCGCTGCTGCTCCTCTCGCTGCCGGCGGCCGCCGCGGTGCCGCGGGGGGTGCGGCTGGCGATCCTGGCGATGGCGATCTGCCCCAGTGCCCCGCTGAGCCTGCGGCGGGCGGGCCGGCACGGGGGCGACCGGGAGCTGACTGCGGGGCTGCAGCTGCTGGCCGCCGCCGTGGCGGTGGTGTCGATCCCGCTGCTGGTGCAGGTGCTGCAGGCGGCCCTGCGCGCCCGGGGCTGGGCGATCCCCCCTGGGCTGGTGGCCCTGCAGGTGCTGGCGCTGCAGGGGTTGCCCCTGGGGCTGGGGATGGGGCTGCGCTGGCGCTGGCCGCAATGGGCCGAAGTGGCGAGCCCCTGGATCGAACGCGTGAGCTTCCTGCTGCTGCTGGCGCTGGTGGCGGTGCTGCTGGTGCGGATCGGACCGCTGCTCGCCGCTTTCCTGGCCACCAACGGCACCGCCCTGGCGCTGATGGCGATCCTGGTGCTGATCGCCACCGCCATCGGCGGCCTGCTCAGCGGCCCCGGCCGCTCGGCGCGGATCAGCGGCGCAGTGGTGACCTCCCTGCGCAATCCGGGCCTGGCGCTGCTGTTCGCCACCCTCTACGCCAAGGGGATCCCCGGGGTGGTGCTGGGGATCCTTGTGTACCAGCTGCTGACGCTGCTGATCACCACCCCGCTGCTGCTGCTCTGGCAGCGGAAGCATGCAGGATGAGGGGTCCACCGTGCCGCCGCCGTGCCCGCCCCCACCCCGCCCCTGGATGCCGCCAAGCTGCGGGACCTGTTCACCTAGCCCTACGGCACCCCCGGACCAACCCCCGCCGAATGGCGCGCCCTTTACCAGGACGACGTGCGCTTTGAAGATCCCACCCAGGCCAAGAGCGGCGTGGATGCCTTCATCCTGGCCCAGCAGGGCCTGGAGAGCCGCTGCGACGACATCTTCCTGGAGGCCGGTGCGGTGGCGGTGCAGGGCGAGGAGGCGTTTGTGGAGTGGCGCATGGGGCTGAAGATCAAGGGCATCGAATTCGTCTATCCCGGGGTCACCCGCCTGCGCTTCGGCGCCGACGGCCGCATCGCCGAACATCGCGACTACTTCGACTTTGTGGGCCCCACCTTTGCGCCGGTGCCGGTGGTGGGGGGCTTCGTTCGCTGGCTCTACGGCCGCTTCGTGGCCTGAGGCACGTTCCAGCGCAGCAGGGCCCGCTGCTGCCTCTCCTGGCCCAGCACCGACACGCAGCCGGTGTCGAAAACCAGCAGGGCGCCACCGGCCACCCCGAGCCCCAGCCAGCAGCCGGCCAGGCTGCGAAGGATGTGGCCGTGGGCGAAGAGGGCCACGCGCCCCTCGGATCCCAACCGCCCCAGGGCCAGGGCGATCAGCCGCTGGCAACGGACCTCCACGGCGGCGGCGCTTTCGCCACCGGGGCAGGGGTGGCTCCACACGGTCCAGCCGGGCACGGTGCGGCGGATCTCAGCGGTGGTGATCCCCTCGTAGGCGCCGTAGTCCCACTCGCGCAGGTCGTCGCACAGCTCGGCGTGATCGCCCAGGCCCGCCAGCTCGCAGGTGCGGCGCGCCCGCTGCAGCGGACTCACCAGCACCGCATCGAAGCGGTGGGCCGCCAGCAGCGGCGCCAGCTGGCGCGCCTCCTCCTCGCCCTCGGCCAGCAGGGGCAGATCGGTGCTGCCGGTGTGGCGACCCTCGCGGGCCCAGGCCGTGGCGCCGTGGCGCAGCAGCCAGAGTTCCATGGTCAGACGGCCTGGGTTTCGGCCACGGGCAGGGGCGTTTTCTGGGGGTGGAGCGGCGAGCTCTGGCCGCCGGCCACCAGCCGGTTGAGGGCGTTCACGAAGGCCTGGGCGGCGGCCACCACGATGTCGGTGTCGGCGGAGTGGCCGGAATAGAGCACCCCATCGGCCCGCAGGCGGATCGTGACCTCCCCCATCGCATCGATCCCCTCGGTGACCGACTTGACGCTGAACTCCACCAGCTCATTGGGCACCCCCGCCAGCTGGTTGAGCGCCTGGCAGACCGCATCCACCGGGCCGGTGCCGATGCAGGCGGCGCTGCGCTCCTCGCCGCCGGCGGCCTCCAGGGTGACGGTGGCGGTGGGCAGCAAGCCGGTGCCGCAGCTCACCTGCACGCGCCGCAACAAATAGGCGGCCTGGTCGCCCTGCTGCACCTGCTCGCTGACGATCGCTTCGAGATCGCGGTCGCTGATCTCGCGCTTGCGATCGGCCAGCTCCTTGAAGCGCACGAAGGCATCGTTGAGGTCTTCCCCCTCGAGGTGATAGCCGAGCTCCTCCAGGCGGGCGCGGAAGGCGCTGCGGCCGGAGAGCTTGCCCAGGGAGATGCGGTTGTCGGCCAGGCCGACGGTGCGGGCATCAATGATTTCGTAGGTGAGGCGGTTCTTGAGCACCCCGTCCTGGTGGATGCCGGATTCGTGGGCGAAGGCGTTGGCCCCCACGATCGCCTTGTTGGGTTGCACCGCCATGCCGGTGAGGTGGCTCACCAGGCGGGAGGTTTTGGTGATCTCCTCGGTGCGCACCGCGGTGAGGGGTTCGCTGCTCTCGGCGGGGCGGCCGAGGAAGGGGTTGAAGTAGCTGCGGCGCACATGCAGGGCCATCACCAGCTCTTCGAGCGAGGCGTTGCCGGCGCGCTCGCCGATGCCGTTGATCGTGCACTCCAGCTGGCGGGCACCGTTTTTGACGGCTTCCAGGAAGTTGGCCACGGCCAGGCCGAGATCGTTGTGGCCATGCACGGAGATCACCGCGCGGTCAATGTTGGGAACGGCGGTGTTGATGCCGGCGATCAGGGCACCGAATTCGGCCGGGGTGGCGTACCCCACCGTGTCGGGGATGTTGATGGTGGTGGCGCCGGCATCGATCGCCGCCTCGATCACCTGATGCATGAACTCCGGATCGCTGCGGCCGGCGTCTTCGCAGGAAAACTCCACGTCATCGACGAGGGAGCGGGCATAGGCCACCATCTCGCGGGTGATCGCCAGCACCTCGGAGCGGGTCTTGCGGAGTTTGTGCTCGAGGTGGATGTCGCTGGTGGCGATGAAGGTGTGGATGCGGCGGCGGGCGGCGGGGGCCACGGCCTCGGCGCAGGCCTTGATGTCGCCGCTGGCGGCGCGGGCCAGGCCGCAGATCACGGGGCCATCGGGGGTGCCCACGGTGGCGGCGATGCGTTGCACGGCGTTGAAATCACCGCTGCTGGCAAAGGGGAAGCCGGCCTCGATGATGTCGACCCCGAGGCGCGCCAGCTGCTGGGCGATGGCCAGCTTCTCCTCCAGGTTGAGGCTGGCGCCGGGGGATTGCTCCCCATCGCGAAGGGTGGTGTCAAAGATCAGTACCCGGCCGGGATCGCGCGCCATGACAGGAAGGGAAGCAGGGGGTCGTTAAACGGAGTGAGTATGAGTTGGGTTTACTCTAGGGGGCGGTTGCGGCTCGGACACCGGGGCCTCCGGGCGTTCCAGCGGCGGCCGCAGCCCCGGGGTGAGAGCGGGAGGATCTCGCCCCCAGGCTAGGTGCGTATTGTGAGACGACCGTAGGTAGGCCATGGCCGCAGGCGATCTGGCCCTGGTGCTTCATGCCCACCTCCCCTATGTGCGCACGGGGAAGGCGGGCTCGCTCGAGGAAGACTGGTACTTCCAGGCGTTGCAGGAGTGCTACCTGCCGCTGCTGGCGGTGCTGGAGGCGGCCGCCGCCGATCCGGCCCAGCAGCCGCGCCTCACCCTCGGCCTGTCCCCCACCCTGCTGTCGCTGCTGAGCGATGGGGGGCTGAACCGCCGCTTCCCCGCCTGGCTGGCGGTGCGCCTCAGCCTGCTGGCGGAGGCGCCACCGGAGCGGGCGGAGGCCGCCGCCGCCCTGGCGGCCGAGCTGGAGGCGGTGGCGGCCGATTGGAACGCCTGCGGCGGTGACCTGATCCGCCGCTTCCGGCGCCTCCAGCAGGAGGGGGTGCTCGATCTGATCACCTGCGCCGCCACCCACGGCTACCTGCCCCTGCTGCGCGACAGCCCTGAGGCGGTGCGCGCCCAGCTGCTCACCGCCGTGCGCGAGCACCAGCGATTGCTGGGGGAGCGGCCCCTGGGCATCTGGCTGCCGGAATGCGCCTACTACGAGGGTCTCGACAGCCAGCTGGCGGCCAGCGGCCTGCGCTACACCCTGCTCGATGGCCACGGCCTGCTGCACGCCCTGCCCCGCCCCCGCTATGGGGTGTATGCACCGGTGTGCTCGCCAGCCGGGGTGGCGTTCTTCGCCCGGGACAGCGAATCCACCCTGCCGGTGTGGAGTGCCAGCCAGGGCTATCCGGGCGATGGGGTGTACCGCGAATTCCACCGCGACCTGGGCTGGGACCTGCCGGAGGAGCGCCTGCGGGAGGCCGGCATCGGCGACCGGCGACCGCTGGGGCTGAAGCTGCACCGGGTCACCGCCCAGGGCTGCCCCCTCGAAAACAAGCAGTCGTACCAGCCCGCCCTGGCGCTGCAGCGGGTGAAGGAGCACGCCGAGGCCTACCTGCGGGGCCGGGCGGAGCAGCTGCAGGGTCTGGCCAGCGCGATTGAGCGACCACCGCTGCTGGTGGCGCCCTTCGATGCGGAGCTGTTCGGGCATTGGTGGTTCGAGGGGCCCCGCTTCCTGGCGGAGCTGTTCCGGCAGGGGCCGGCGCTGGAGGTGGGCTTCACCCACCTGCGCCAGGTGCTCAGCCACAGCCAAACCCTGCAGGTGTGCCGGCCCTCCCCCTCCAGCTGGGGCCAGGGGGGCTACCACAACTACTGGCTGAACGAGACGAATTCGTGGGTGGTGGCCGAATGGCAGCGGGCCTCGCGGGCGATGGTGCGGCGCGTGAACCGGGGCGTGGGCAGCAGTGAGCAGCGCGACTGGCTGACCCAGGCCGGTCGCGAGCTGCTGCTGGCCCAGAGCTCCGACTGGAGCTTCATCCTGCGGGCCGGCACCACCACCGAGCTGGCGCGTGAGCGGATCCACCGCCACCTCGACCGCTTCTGGCGGCTGATGGATGCGATCGAGCACGGCCACACCCCGGATGGGGAATGGCTGCGGGCGGTGGGCCGGGAAGACGGCCTGTTCCCCGCCCTCAACGCCGCCGACTGGGCGACGGTGCCGCCGATGGGGGCCTAAGGGACCCGATCGCCACCGCCGCGGAGGGATCCCGCCGCCACAGCGGCTGCAGGGCTAGCGTCAGCGGCGCCGCGGCAGCCGGTCCTGGCGCCCCCCCGAAGCCCCTGCGTCGATGAGTCCGACCCTGCTCACCCAGTCGTCCCTGTTCGGCATCGGCATCGCCTTCTCCCCCCTCCACATCGGCGTGGTCACGCTGCTGCTGCTGGGCCGCGCCCCGCTGCGGCGCTCCTTCGCCTACGTGCTGGGGTGGACCCTGGCCAACGTGCTGGCGGTGGCGGCGCTGATGCTGCTCGGTAGCCATTTCAACCTCAACCTCAGCCACGGCGAGCGCGAGCAGGTGCTGATCGATCTCGTGGGCGCCGGCGGCCTGCTGGCCCTGGGCCTGTACCAGCTCACCCCGCAGGCCACCATCGGCGAGGAGGGCATGGCCCTGCGACTGATGGGCCGCCTGCCGGATTTCAGCGATGGCCTGCTGGTGGCGATCGGCGCCGCCGGCGCGCTGCTGACGCCGGAAAACCTGGTGTTTTACCTGAAAGAGGCGGGGTTGATGCTGATCAACCACCCCGGCGTCTCCGCCGACCTGGAGATCACCAGCCTCTATGCGCTGATGGCCAGCTCGCTGCTGCTGCTGCCGCCGATCGCCTGGATCGCCAGCCAGGGGGGCATCCGCCCGGCGATCGAAAAGCTGGAGGATTGGCTACAGCACCGGGCCGAACCGCTGGTGGGCGTGTTGGCGCTGGTGTTTGCGGCGTATCTCTTCTATGAGGGGATCCATGGGCTGGAGGTGATGGCGACCCTGACGCCCTATGGCTGAGGCGGGCGTGCTCGTCCGGTGAGGCAGGCAGGCAGGCCCCTCCCTCTATCCATTCACCCAGGGCCCCGATGGCGCTGATCTTCCACACCATCTGGCTGGGGGGCTGTCCGCCCGTGCGGGCGCTCGACCACCTCGCCCATCTGGTGACCCTGTCGGCGAACGACGGATCGGTGCCGCTGCTCTGGCTGGATCGATCCGCCTGGGGGGGCCTACTTCGCCAGGCACCGCTGCCTGTGGAGGCCTGCGCCGCAGCCGAGATCCCTGCTGCCGCGACGCAGCGCACCGCCGCGCTGCTGGGCCAGCCGAGTGCGCCCATCCACTGGCTGCACCTCGACCATCCCATCCACGGGGCCCAGCAGCTGCCGGTGCTGCTCCTGGAGGAGCTGGGGGAAGACCTGGCCGAGCCCTGGCGTGATCTCGGGCCCGCGCTGGAGAGATTGCGCGGAGTGGGGGAGAGCAAGGCCGGCAGAGCGTTCCTGGTGGAAGAGCTGGCCCTGGAGGATCCAGCCACGGCCTGTTTGCTCGAGGGGCCAACGCTGCTGGCCTACCTGCAGACATTGATCGACCACGGCCGGCGGCAGTGGGGGGTCCATGGCCTGCTCTGCCTGCCCTCCGACCTGTTGCGTCTGCTGGCCCTGAGCTGGCGACCGGGAGCCTACGGCGACCTGGGGGATGTGGCCGGCCGCCTGCCGCGGCTGCCCGTGGCCCGCGATGCCGGGCCGGGCGGGTTCTGCGCGCACCACACCGTGGCGATCGAAAACGATCTGATCGTGGGCACCGATCGGCTGCTCCTGCAGGCCCTCACCCTGGCCACCGCCCTGTGGAGCTGGCGACGGGTGCGCGCCATCGCCGGGCGACTCGGGATCCAGCCGCCTTCCGACAACCCGGTAGCCCTGTTGCAGGCCGTACTGCCCCACCTCGACCTGCGCCTCCCCCATCCACCGGAGCTGGCCCCCCTGCTCCAGCCACCCTGGACCCTGCTGGCCGACTTCATCAATCTCGCCTATGGCGCCCCACCCCTCTTCCATCGGGCCGAAAGCCTGGCGGCCTACAGCGCAGGCCGCCGGGGAAAGGAGCTGTTGATCAACGACATCGGCGGCTTCACGGGCTATCAGAAGGCGGCTTACCACCTGGCACCAGGGAATGACGCCACCTGGGCCCGCTGTTCCCAGCGCCTCGGATTGGGCGACTATGCGCCCCAGCTGGGCTGGAACACCTACGGCTTCGGGGTGATCGACCGGCTGGTCGATCTCGGCCAGCGAGAACCATCGGCAGCTGCCGGGGCGGAGCTGATGCTTATGGCGGAATCCCTCCCCATGACGCCTGCCCAACTCGAACCCGTGGCGCATCTATCCGCCCGGCTCCACACCCTGCTGGAGCGCGTCCATCACCAGCCGGAGCAGCGCCTCCACTGGTTGGCGCAGGTACAGGAGCTCTGTGCCAACCCCTGAGCAGCCGCAAGCCAGGGGCGCGGGAACCGCCCTCAGGGCCTTAGATTCGTGCATTAATTTGGGTATTGTGCATGATCGCGGCCCATGGCCATCCTTTTTCGTTGCGGACAGCCTCGCCTTCCGCTCCAGGCCAGCCGCCTCTCGCGGGCTTTGTCGGTTAATTCACAAATTCCGCCTCCTTTCTGGGGGGTATTGAACCGCGGCTTCCCCCACATGCGGAATGCTGGTCGAGATTTCTACGTGCTAGAGATCCCCCTTTGGCCACCACCGCCGCCTGCCGCTGCAAGCCCCTGCGCTGCCCCTGCAAGCGCTTTCAGGCCTAAAGCCGCGCTTCAGCACCGCCGATCAGCAACCACCGTTTAGCAACCCCCTTTCCCAGCGCAATGGCCATCCCCTCCCTTTTGTCGATGGCCGTTGACGGCAGCACGCTGGCGTTGTATTTCAGCGAGCCGATCAAATCCATCCTGCCGAGCCGCAATCGCTTTCAGGTGCTGGTCAATGGCGTGCGCAACTTCACCAGTGCCAACGCCACCCTCACCAATGGCGACACGATTCGCCTGGCGCTCACCACCCCCATCCCCCCAGGGGCCACCGTCTCGGTCAGCTATCTGAACGTCAATGGTTTTGATAGTTTCGGTTATGGCGATATCCGCAGTGTTAGCACCAATCCAACTGCCGCTTTGTTCCGCACCCGGGCCACCAGCAACCTCACCGGTACCCCGGCCGCCAGTGTTGCGATCAGCAGCAGCACAGCGAGCCTGAAAGGTGGTGAAACAGCCACCATCACCTTTTCCTTTTCCCGCGATCCAGGCAGCAGCTTCGTGTGGGACGGCAGCAGCGGTGATGTGAGCGTCTCCGGCGGCACCCTCTCTGCCCTCTCCGGCAGCGGCCTCAGCCGCACCGCCGTCTTCACACCAACGACGGGGAGCAGCGGCGGCGCCTCGATCACCGTGGCGGGC